>NZ_JAHBDG010000043.1:0-40320 GCF_019956305.1 Pseudomonas sp. BF-B-30
TGTACTACAACCGCACCAGGCTCCACAGCTACAACAACTATCTGTCGCCAATAGCCATGGAGCAAAAGGCGGCATAAACACCGTAACCGGTGTCCGGGATTACTTGACCAGTTCAGCTTGCTCGCGAAAAACCCGAGAACGCCGCGGGGCACCTGCCAGCCAGCGTTATCGTTGACGATCATCGCGAGCAAGCTCGCTCCTACAGCGTTTTGTGTTTTTCGCGCCAGCGGCCGATACCCCTTGTAGGAGCGAGCCTGCTCGCGAAAAACCCGAGAACGCCGCGGGGCACCTAGCAGCCAGCGTTATCGTTGACGATCATCGCGAGCAAGCTCGCTCCTACAGTGTTTTGTGTTTTTCGCGCCAGCGGCCGATGCCGCTTGTAGGAGCGAGCCTGCTCGCGAAAAGCCCGAGAACGCCGCGGGGCACCTGCCAGCCAGCGTTATCGTTGACGACCATCGCGAGCAAGCTCGCTCCTACAGTGTTTTGTGTTTTTCGCGCCAGCGGCCGATACCCCTTGTAGGAGCGAGCCTGCTCGCGAAAAAACCGAGAACGCCGCGGGGCACCTGGCAGCCAGCGTTATCGTTGACGATCATCGCGAGCAAGCTCGCTCCTACAGTGTTTTGTGTTTTTCGCGCCAGCGGCCGATACCCCTTGTAGGAGCGAGCCTGCTCGCGAAAAACCCGAGAACGCCGCGGGGCACCTGGCAGCCAGCGTTATCGTTGACGATCATCGCGAGCAAGCTCGCTCCTACAGTCGGTTAAAACAGGTTCATTTCCTATGAGCGATCTGGATCGCTATCTGCAAGCAGCGACTCGCGACAACACCCGTCGCAGCTATCGGGCGGCCATCGAGCACTTCGAAGTCACGTGGGGCGGTTTTCTGCCGGCAACCGGCGACAGCGTGGCGCGCTACCTGGTGGCCCATGCCGGCGTGTTGTCGATCAACACGCTGAAACTGCGTTTGTCGGCATTGGCGCAGTGGCACAACAGCCAGGGCTTTGCCGATCCCACCAAGGCGCCGGTGGTGCGCAAAGTTTTCAAGGGCATTCGCGCGCTGCACCCGGCCCAGGAAAAACAGGCAGAACCCTTGCAGCTTCAGCACCTGGAACAGGTGGTCAGTTGTCTGGAGCAAGAAGTGCAGACCGCCAGGGCCACAGGCGACCGACCGGGTTTGCTGCGGGCCAGGCGCGACATGGCCCTGATCCTGTTGGGCTTCTGGCGTGGCTTTCGCAGTGATGAGTTGTGCCGGCTTCAGGTGGAACACGTGCAGGCCAGCGCCGGTTCCGGCATCAGTCTCTATCTGCCGCGTAGCAAGAGTGATCGCGATAACTTTGGCAAGACGTATCAAACGCCAGCCTTGCAACGCTTGTGTCCGGTGCAGGCTTATATCGACTGGATTACCGAGGCGGCACTGGTCCGTGGGCCGGTGTTCCGTGGCATCGACCGCTGGGGGCATCTGGGCGAGGAGGGCTTGCACGCCAACAGCGTGATTCCGTTACTGCGTCAGGCGTTGGCGCGAGCAGGTATCGCCGGCGAGCTTTACACCAGTCATTCCTTGCGTCGCGGCTTTGCCACCTGGGCGCATCAAAGTGGCTGGGATCTGAAGTCGCTGATGAGCTATGTGGGCTGGAAGGACATGAAGTCGGCCATGCGCTACATCGAAGCCAGTCCGTTTCTCGGCATGGCGCGTATTACGGAAAAGCCCGTCTCACCCTAGATACCGTTTTCTTCTATTAATACAGCTGGCTAATAGCGAAAGCCAATCAGCAGCATCAGGTTTGCCAATGAGCCTTCCGTTCGTCGAGTGGGTAAAGTCCTTTCCATCAACTTCTTAACCCCCTGACGGAGAGTCAACGATGCCTATCATCAACAGCCAAGTTAAACCGTTCAAAGCTGACGCATTCAAAAATGGCGACTTCGTAAAAGTCTCGGACGCAGACCTGAAAGGCAAGTGGTCTGTGGTGTTCTTCTACCCGGCCGACTTCACCTTCGTCTGCCCGACCGAGCTGGAAGACCTGGCTGACAACTACGACGCGTTCCAGAAACTGGGCGTCGAGATCTACAGCGTTTCCACCGATACCCACTTTGCCCACGCTGCCTGGCACAACACTTCGCCAGCCATCGGCAAAATCCAGTACACCATGATCGGCGACCCGACTCACGCCATCTCCCGCAACTTCGACGTGCTGATCGAAGAAGCCGGTCTGGCTGACCGTGGCACCTTCGTGATCAACCCGGAAGGCCAGATCAAGATCGTTGAACTGAACGATGGCGGTGTAGGCCGTGACGCTTCCGAGCTGCTGCGCAAAATCAAGGCTGCCCAGTACGTCGCTGCTCACCCGGGCCAGGTTTGCCCTGCCAAGTGGAAAGAAGGCGAGGCCACTCTGGCTCCGTCCCTGGACCTGGTCGGCAAGATCTAAGTCTGTGATCGCACTATCAGGGCGGAACTCCGCGCCTACTCAGTAAGCTGCACCGCCCAATAAAAACGCCCGGGCGAGATTCGCTCGGGCGTTTTTTTATGTCTGCTCTAAATGAATCAGTCAAAAGGAAATCGCCCGTATGTTGGACGCCAATCTTAAAGCCCAGTTGAAATCGTACCTGGAACGGGTCACCCAGCCGATCGAGATCGTTGCCTCCCTCGACGACGGTGCGAAATCCCAGGAAATGCTTGAATTGCTGAAAGACGTTGCCAGTCTTTCCAGCCAGATCACTTTGCTCGACAACGGTGACGATGCACGCAAGCCATCGTTCTCGATCAATCGCCCGGGTGCCGATATCAGCCTGCGTTTCGCCGGCATTCCGATGGGCCACGAATTCACTTCGCTGGTGCTGGCCTTGCTGCAAGTCGGCGGCCACCCTTCGAAGGCCAGTGTCGAGGTGATCGAACAGATCCGCTCGCTCAAAGGCGAGTTCAACTTCGAGACTTACTTCTCGCTTTCCTGCCAGAACTGCCCGGACGTGGTCCAGGCGCTGAACCTGATGGCGGTACTGAACCCGAACATTCGCCACGTCGCCATCGACGGCGCGCTGTTCCAGGCTGAAGTCGATGAGCGCCAGATCATGGCGGTCCCCAGCATCTACCTTAACGGTGTGAACTTCGGCCAGGGCCGCATGGGCCTGGAAGAAATCCTCGCCAAGATCGACACCAGCGGCATCGAACGCCAGGCCGAGAAGATCAGCGCCAAAGAAGCCTTTGACGTGCTGGTGGTCGGCGGTGGCCCGGCCGGTGCTTCGGCGGCAATCTACGCGGCCCGTAAAGGCATTCGCACCGGTGTCGCGGCCGAACGTTTTGGTGGGCAGGTGCTGGACACCATGGCCATTGAGAACTTTATCTCGGTGCAGGAAACCGAAGGCCCGAAACTGGCCGTGGCCCTGGAAGAACACGTCAAGCAGTACGACGTGGACATCATGAACCTGCAGCGTGCCGACAAACTGGTACCCGGCAAGAATGGCGAGCTGCACCAGATTCACTTCGCCAGCGGCGCATCGTTGAAGGCCAGGACCGTGATTCTGGCGACCGGTGCGCGGTGGCGTGAAATGAACGTGCCGGGCGAGCAGCAATACCGCAACAAGGGCGTGGCGTACTGCCCGCATTGCGACGGCCCGCTGTTCAAGGGCAAGCGCGTGGCGGTGATTGGCGGCGGCAACTCCGGCGTCGAAGCGGCCATCGACCTGGCCGGTATCGTGTCCCATGTCACGCTGCTGGAGTTCGATGTGCAGTTGCGAGCCGATGCGGTACTGCAGCGCAAGTTGCACAGCCTGCCGAACGTCACCGTGATCACCAGTGCGCAAACCACTGAGGTCACCGGTGACGGCCAGAAGGTCAACGGCCTGCGCTACAAGGACCGTCAGAGCGACGAATTGCGCAGCGTGGAACTGGAAGGGATCTTTGTGCAGATCGGTCTGTTGCCCAACACCGATTGGCTCAAAGGCACCATCGAATTGTCGCCCCGTGGCGAGATCATCGTCGACGCTCGCGGTGAAACGTCGGTGCCGGGTGTGTTCGCTGCCGGTGACGTGACCACGGTGCCGTACAAGCAGATCGTGATTGCAGTGGGCGAGGGCGCCAAGGCTTCCCTGAGCGCCTTCGATCACTTGATCCGGACCTCGGCTCCGGCATAAATCGGACGCTGAAATACAAAACCTTGCAGGAGCGAGCTCGCTCGCGATGGTCGTCAACGATAACGCTGGTTGGCAGGTGCCCCGCGGTGTTCTCGGGTTTATCGCGAGCAGGCTCGCTCCTACAAGGGGCATCGGCGCCGGCGATGCAAATACACAACCCTGTAGGAGCGAGCTCGCTCGCGATGGTCGTCAACGATAACGCTGGTTGGCAGGTGCCCCGGGGCGTTCTCGGGTTTATCGCGAGCAGGCTCGCTCCTACAAAGGGGTATCGGCGCCGGCTCTGAAAACACAAAACCCCATGATTGATCATGGGGTTTTGTGTTTCACATATTCCAAATGTGGGATTTGTTGTGAGGGTTACAGCGGTGCTGGCTGAATGATCTCGACCCAATAGGCGTCCGGATCCTTGATGAACGCCAGGCTCTTCATGCGGCCATCGCTCAAGCGTTTCTGGAAATCGCAGCCCAGTGCTTCAAAGCGCTCGCAGGCGGCGACGATGTCCGGCACCGAGATGCAGATGTGGCCAAAGCCGCGCGGGTCGGTGTTGCCATTGTGGTAGGCGAAATCCGCATCGTTTTCGGTGCCGTGGTTGTGGGTCAGCTCCAGGATGCCGGGGATCGATTTCATCCACTCGGTGCGCGCGGCGGCGTCGGCCGGGATCTGGTTCTTGTCCACCAGCGCCAGGAAATACAGGCTGAACTCGGCTTCCGGGAAATCGCGTTTTTCCACCAGGGTAAAACCCAGGATGCGTGTGTAGAAATCCAGGGACTTGGTGATGTCCTTGACCCGCAGCATGGTGTGGTTGAAGACAAATTTCTGTGTAGCGGCGTCCGGTTGGGCGGTGACGCCGGGGAAGGTGTTCAATTCGTGCAGGCTCATGGGCCCTCCGGAAAATATGTGGGCTAACGAATGGCGACAATGATACGCAAGGGTTCGGACATCACCAAACCCAAACAGTCGGCTATTGCCTGACAGCCGGCCTGGGCCCAGACTTTACGGCTTGAACCTTGAGTGCCCATTGCAATGATTCGACTCCGTAACGTGCTGTTCATCCTGCTAAGCGTGCTTTCGCTGGCTGGCGCTGCTCGCGCCGATGCGCCAGTGGTGACCTGGCCGCAAGGCTGGCAGGTCGAAGACGTGCCTGAATCGGCGTCGGGGGTCAGTCGCCAGCGGGCGGTGAAAAATGATCAGGATGGATCGCCGCTCATGGTGATGGAACTGACCATGAGCCCGGTGCAAAGCGATCACCAGGTAAACCTCGAAGGCGTACTGCTGGAGATGCGCAAGTCGGTTCAAAAAGACTTCTTTCAGGGCGGATATCAAAGTGTCTGCACGCGCATTCATTCGACTACGTTGAGTCGATTGGCCGCGCTGGAAACAACCTGCACCATCACGCAAAACGGCAGGCATGTGCTTTCTCAAACATTGGTGGCCGCGGTGGATGCCGATAAGGCCTATGTTCTTTCCTACGCAGGGCAGGCCGAGGCTTATAAGGCGAGCCAGGATGAAATAGACGCTGCCCGTAACAGCTTGAAACTTTAGTAAGCGCCAGTGCTTTTTCGGTGCATGAAAAATATTTTAGATATCCAAATGGATTAAGCACAAAGTTGATGGCAGTTAGTAATTGTCGGGTGCCGGCCCCGGGCATTTAGATAGCCCATGAAAAAGCCCTGCATAAGCAGGGCTTTTTTGTCGCCGCGAGAGTTAGCCGCGCAACCAGGAATCAACGGTGGCTGCACCGTACTGTTCTTTCCAGGCTTTCAGGCCGCGGTGGTTGCCGCCCTTGGTTTCAATCAGCTCGCCGGTGTGCGGGTTCTGATAAACCTTGACCACACGGGCGCGGCGGGTTTTAGGGGCGGCTGCCTGCAGCAGGCCGGATTTTGCCGGGTTAGGATCGAGAATGGCGATGATGTCGCGCAGGCTCTTGCCATAGGTTTTCATCAAGCCCTGGAGCTTCTCTTCGAATTCGATTTCTTTCTTGAGCCCGGCATCGTTCTTCAGGGATTCCAGCTGCTTGAGCTGTTCTTGAAGGGCCTTTTCGGCTGCACGAAATTCAGCGAGTCTGGACAATATCTTTACTCCAATAGTGTGTTTGGTTGATGCCAACCGCAAACAAAGCTATAAGCCAAGAGCCTTGAAGCGACTCGGTGATAGTGGCTCACCTGCCAATTTAGCGCAGGCATGAAAAATTGTAGTAGTTAATTGGCCAAGAGTAAATCCTGTCTTTTTCTTCATGTAACGTCGGTAGTGTTTTGATTCAAATTGGTGCGTGTAATCGTTTGTTTTGGCGATTGAATTCGCGAGTTAATGGTCGCTTAATGCACTAATGAATTCCGTGCCGGGCATGGGTTTTCCGAACAGATAACCTTGCAGGAAGTTGACCTGGTGTCCGCTCAGGTAATCACTCTGTTCGCGGGTTTCGACACCTTCGGCCACCAGGGCAAGGTCGAGTTTGACCGCCAGTTCGATGATGCTGTCGAGGATGTGGCTCGACAGTGTGTCGACGCCGATCGTGGCGACAAAAGTCTGGTCGATTTTCAGAAAATCGACATTGAACTGCCGCAGGTAGCCAAGGCTTGAGTGGCCGGTGCCGAAGTCGTCGATGGCGATTTTCACGCCCAGTTCGCGAAGTTGTTCGAACAGTTGCAGGGTGATGGCCGTGGGCTCGATCAATTCACGTTCGGTCAGTTCCAGTACCAGATGGATCGAGCCTGGCTCGAACGCATCGAGAAACTCGCGGCAATCCTTGACCAGTTCCAGGTCCTGGCAATGGCTGGCGGTGATGTTGATGCCAATGTGAAACGGCTTGTTGAAGCTGGCCGATTGCGGTGCGAGCAGGGCGGCGGTTTGTCGCATCAGCGAGCGGGTCATCGGCACGATCAGCCCGGAGTGCTCTGCAAACGGAATGAACAGATCCGGACGCACCAGGCCTTCCTTCGGATGTTGCCAGCGCATCAGCACTTCAGCGCCGGACCAGCTTTTGCTGTCGCCATGCACCACGGGCTGGAAATACGGAATGAACTCTGAAGCTTCCAGTGCCCGCTGCATTTCCTGGGTAGGTGCCGAGGAGCGCTTTTGCAGGACGTGACCAATAGCCCCGGCAATCACACCGAAGAAAATCAGCAGACTGAGCAGCGGCGGATATTCGCTGCGTATGTATCGCCAGATTTCGCCTTTGGGAAAACCGGCTTCCACGGCAAAAGCATAGCGCCCGGAGGTCAAGCGACTTTGCGCAACGGGCAGGTCAGGCGCAGTGCCGGTATGAACCTTGCCATCGGCGGATATCCAGTCCGGGCCAACTTGCAGCACCAGCAAGGTATTGCGACCGATCAGGCGCAGGGTATTAATCAAGTGATAACCATCGAGGGTCGACAGTGCGCCTTTTTTTCCTTCGCTCAGCCGGTATATCAGCACGGCGGTGTTGGGCGTTACCGGATTGCCGCTCAAGAGCCATAAGGCGCCCTGGGTGTAGTCACCGGGGTTGACCTTCTCCTGGTAGTCGCCGAACAGAGAGCTGCAATAGAGGTTGTTGTCCCACACCAGATTGGTTGAACGCACGAAGGGGCGGCGAGTGACCTGCTCGCGCAGCGCCAGTGTGACTTCACCGCAACTCTGGCCTGCCAGCGGCAGCAATTCACGAGCGGCCTGGGCGTTGTTGTCGAGCATCAGGTCGAACTGACGAATCGCTTCTTCGGCGGTTTGTTCGGCGTCTTGTTTGAGCGCACGCCCGGCTTGCATGTAAAGAATGGCGGCCCCCAGCAGCACCGGGAGCAAGCCACTGATCAGAGTGACGGCAATTCTTGTGCTGCGACTGCGGGTTTTGGCTTTAAGCGGCATTCGCGAGTCCTGTCACGAAGATGTAAGGCTCTCAATTGATGGCGGGGCAAAACGCCTCCCATGAAGAGTTCGGGTATGGGCCATGATAGTTGGCTGTTGGCGGTTATGCCGCTCAACGCAAGTCAAGGCTTTCGGCCAGCTTGATAAAGGCCAGTGTCGCGGGTGATGCCTGGCGTCGATCGAGCACCGCCAGGCCGACCTGGCGCAACACCGCCGGCGACAGCGGTTTTTTCACGCAGCGGCGGTCAATCTGATTAGGCAATGAACCTTCGGCAACCACCGTCACCCCGTCGCCACGAGCGACGACATCCAGGGTGCTGATCAACTGCGAGCAGCGATAACGGATATTGGGCGTCAGTCGGGCCACTGTGAACAGACGTGAAACCAGCTCCGAAGAGCCGGCCTCGGTCAGCACGAACGGGAAGTCGCACAGATCCTTCAGGCTCAGGCTGTCGTGAACCGCCAGCGGGTGGTCGGCGGGCAGCAGCGCGACCATCTGGTCTTCGATCAGCGCGACCGTGTCGAAACGCTCCTCGGGCAACACCACAAAGCCAATGTCGATCCGCCGTTCCTCCAGCCACTGGAGTACCTGACGGTCGGGGCCTTCGTCGATATGCACCTCGATGCCGGGATGGGCGGCGCGGTACTGCTGCAGAATCAACGGCAGCAATTTGATCGATGAAGTCGGGCCGAAGGAGCCGATTCGCAGCGTGCCGCGTTTCATGCCCCTGGCATCGGCCGCTTCCTGGCGCAGGGTGTTGGCCAGGCCGAGCATCGCCCGGGCGCGCAGCAACAGCTGCTGGCCAATGTCGCTCAGTTCGACCTGAGATTGATGCCGGCGCAGCAGTTCGACACCCAACTCCAACTCCAGGGACTTCAAGGCATGGGACACGGCCGATTGGGAAATACCCAGGCGATTGGCCGCTGCCGTGAAGCCGTGGAGTTCGGCCACGAGGGAGAAAATCTCCAGTTGAGTGAGGGTCATGAGTGTTTGCTCATTTTACGATGACTGGGTATTAACCGAATGATACGGCATCTCTCCGACATCCGGTCCTGGAATCTATGACGATCTGCGAGCAAAGCCTGTCAAAACCATCGGATCTTCCGGTGTATCTGAAACTGGCGGCGGTCACCATGGTGTGGGGTGGCACCTTCGTTGCCGGACGCTATCTGGCCGCTGCCCTCAGCCCGCTACTGGCTGCCAGCCTGCGGTTTTTGCTGGCCAGCGTGGCGTTGCTGCTGTTTATACGCATGGCACGGACACCGCTGGTCCGGCCCAGCCCCCGGCAATGGCTGCAATTGTCATTGCTTGGCTTTTTCGGGATATTTTTTTACAACCTGTGCTTCTTTTATGGCCTGCATTACATCAACGCTTCGCGGGCATCCTTGATCGTGGCGCTGAATCCGGCGGTGATCGGCCTGGCTTCATGGCTGCTGTTCAAGGAGCGTTTGAATCGGGCAAAAGTCGTCGGCATTGCGATCTGCGTGGCGGGCGCGAGCATGGTGATCGTCAGTCGCGACCCGCAGCTATTGGCCGGCGGTGCCGATGTCTGGCTCGGCGATTTGCTGATTTTCGGCTGTGTCCTCGGCTGGGGTGTCTACTCGCTGTTCTCCAAAGAGCTGAATCACACCCTGGGCCCGGTGCAAACGGTGACCTATTCGATCCTGCTGGGCACCGTCATGCTCTGGATGACCTGCATCGTGCGCGGCAAGGTGAGTGTCGCCGCGATCGCCCAGTTGGGTACGGAGCAATGGTTGAGCCTTTTGTACCTGGGCGTGCTGGGGTCGGCGCTGGCGTACATCGGCTACTACGACGGCATTCGCAAAATCGGTGCGACCCGTTCCGGGGTGTTCATTGCCTTGAACCCGTTGACGGCGGTGATCCTTGGCGCGCTGCTGCTGGATGAGCCGCTGACGCTGGCCATGTGCCTGGGTGGCGGGCTGATACTGGCGGGGATTTTCCTCTGCAACAAACCCCTTGCGCGGGCATGGAAAAAGGGGATTTGATACAGAAGGCGGACAAACTGATTTACGCTGTGTAGAATCGGGTTACGCATACAATAATAATCGTCTTCTGGCAGCAGAAGCCTCGCCCGCAAGAGCCTTGGGTCGAAAATGAAGATATTCGGGTTTCAACTGATCTACGGTGACTTTCTCGCCCGCAGTGTGCGAGGCATCTCCTGTGCGCCACCCACCGGTCTCAGCATTGCTTACAACTAACCTTTGTTAATTGATAAAAAAATGATGAGGCGCCGACCATGGCAGATTTATACGAAAACCCAATGGGCCTGATGGGCTTTGAATTCATCGAGCTCGCATCGCCGACCCCGAACACCCTGGAGCCGATCTTCGAGATCATGGGCTTCACCAAGGTGGCGACCCACCGTTCCAAGGACGTGCACCTGTATCGCCAGGGCGCGATCAACCTGATCCTCAACAACGAACCCCACAGCGTGGCTTCGTATTTCGCGGCCGAGCACGGTCCGTCGGTGTGCGGCATGGCGTTTCGTGTCAAGGATTCGCAAAAAGCCTACAAGCGTGCCCTGGAACTCGGCGCCCAGCCGATCCACATCGAAACCGGCCCGATGGAACTGAACCTGCCGGCGATCAAAGGCATCGGCGGCGCACCGCTGTACCTGATCGATCGTTTCGGCGAAGGCAGCTCGATCTATGACATCGACTTCGTGTTCATCGAAGGTGTCGACCGCCATCCGGTCGGTGCCGGCCTGAAGATCATCGATCACCTGACCCACAACGTGTATCGCGGTCGCATGGCCTACTGGGCCAACTTCTACGAGAAGCTGTTCAACTTCCGCGAAATCCGCTACTTCGACATCAAGGGCGAATACACCGGCCTGACCTCCAAGGCCATGACCGCACCCGATGGCATGATCCGCATCCCGCTGAACGAAGAGTCGTCCAAGGGCGCCGGGCAGATCGAAGAGTTCCTGATGCAGTTCAATGGCGAGGGCATCCAGCACGTTGCGTTCCTGTCCGATGACCTGATCAAGACCTGGGACCACCTGAAAAGCATCGGCATGCGCTTCATGACCGCGCCGCCGGAGACCTACTACGAAATGCTCGAAGGCCGTTTGCCGAACCACGGCGAGCCGGTGGACCAACTGCAGGCGCGGGGCATTTTGCTGGACGGTTCGTCCGAGTCGGGCGACAAGCGTCTGCTGCTGCAGATCTTCTCGGAAACCCTGATGGGGCCGGTGTTCTTCGAGTTCATCCAGCGCAAGGGCGACGACGGTTTCGGCGAAGGCAACTTCAAGGCGCTGTTCGAATCCATCGAGCGTGACCAGGTGCGTCGTGGTGTTCTCTCCACCGACTAAGCCGTTACACCGATAAAACTGTGGGAGCGGGCTTGCTCGCGAAGGCGTCGTATCAGGCTACTTGAATAGTGACTGACACACCGCATTCGCGAGCAAGCCCGCTCCCACATTTTGTTTTGCGTGTGCTTAAGGTCTGCGCTGCCGGACCAGATGCTTGAACCCTTCAAACACCAGCACCAGCACGGCCATCCAGATCGGGATGTAGGTCAACCATTCCCCGGCCTTGATGCTTTCTCCCAGCAGCAACGCCACGCCCAGCAGCAACACCGGTTCGACATAGCTCAACAAGCCGAACAGGCTGAATGGCAGCAGGCGGCTGGCAATGATGTAGACCACCAGGGCCGATGCGCTGATCACGCCGAGCATCGGGATCAACAGCGATAACCATGGATGCTGTTCAAACACACCAAAACCTTGCGCGCCGCTCTGGACGAACCAGATCGCCACCGGCAGCGTCAATGCCATGTCCAGCCACAAGCCACCGAGGTTGTCCGCCGCCAGTCGTTTGCGCAGGACGAAGTAGGCCGGATAACCCACGCAGACCAGCAAGGTCGCCCAGGAAAAACCACCGACCTGATACACCTCGTTGACCACCCCCAGGCAGGCGAACACCACCGCGACTTTTTGCAGATAGGACAGACGCTCGCCGTAGGCCAGGCGACCGGTCAAGACCATGGTCAGCGGCAGCAGGAAATAACCGAGTGATACGTCGAGGCTGTAGCCGTTCAACGGTGCCCACATGAACAGCCACAATTGCACGCCGAGCAGGGCAGAGGAGGCAATCAGCGCGCCCATCAGTTTTGGATTGGCCATGGCGCGCCGAACGATCTCCAGCACGCGCTTCCACTCCCCGGACACCACCATGAACACGGTCATGCACGGCACGGTCAGCAGCATGCGCCAACCGAAGATTTCCACGCCGCTCAAGGGGCTGAGCAGCGATGTGTAGTAGTACATGACGGCAAACAGCACCGAGGCTGAAACCGATAGAGCGATACCTTTAGACAAGCTGTCCTCGCGAGGTTGAAGGTGAAACAGGGGGCGGAGGATACGTGGTTTTTGTGCTGAATATTGTCCGGATGATCAATATTTACAACATCCCCTGTAGGAGCGAGCCTGCTCGCGATGAACGACCAGACACCGCGGGCAGGCAGGCTCCCCGCGTTATCGTTGACCACCATCGCGAGCAAGCTCGCTCCTACAGTGGCTTATGTTTCTTCAGTTAAGCGGTCTGCGGCCGGATACAAAGTGGCTCACATCATTGAACCCCGGTGTCGACGCATGCCCCGGTGTCACCAGCGAATCGATGAACGCCTCATCCTCTGCCGTGATCTTCACCGCCTGCGCCTTAGTGTAGGCGTCCCACTGCGCTTCGGTACGCGGCCCGACAATGGCTGAGGTGACGGCGCTGTTGTTCAGCACCCAGGCAATCGCGAACTCGACGATGCCGACGCCGCGTTCCTGAGTGTATTGCTGGATTTGCTGGGCGATGCGCAGGGATTCGACGCGCCATTCGGTTTCCAGGATGCGTTTGTCCTGGCGTCCGGCACGGCTGTTGGCATCAGGTTTCACATCCGGCGCGTATTTGCCGCTGAGCACGCCGCGCGCCAGCGGGCTGTAGGGCACCACGCCAAGGCCGTAGCTTTGCGCCGCCGTGATCTGCTCGGTTTCTGCCTGACGGTTGACGATGTTGTACAGCGGCTGGCTGATCACCGGCCGGTCAACGCCAAGCTTGTCGGCGACGCGAATGACTTCGGCGATGCGCCAGCCACGGTAGTTGGACAGGCCCCAGTAACGGATTTTCCCTTGGCGGATCAAGTCACCGATGGCCGATACCGTGACCTCCAGCGGCGTATTGTGGTCTTCGCGGTGCAGGTAATAGATGTCGAGATAGTCGGTGCCCAGGCGTGTCAGGCTGGCATCGATGCCGTTGAACAGGTGCTTGCGGCTCAGGCCGCTGCGGTTGGGAACACCGTCCACGGGACCGAAGCCGACCTTGGTGGCCAGCACCCATTCATGGCGGCGGCTGGCGATGGCCTCACCGACGATTTCCTCGGAACGGCCGTTGGTGTAGACGTCGGCGGTGTCGATGAAATTGATGCCCTGGTCCCAGGCCTTGTCGATGATCCGCAGGGAATCTTCGGTGCTGGTCTGTTCGCCGAACATCATGGTGCCCAGGGTCAGGGTGGACACCTGCAGACCCGAATGACCCAGCGTGCGGTAGCTCATGAGCAAATCCTTTTACCAGTGGGAAAGGCTCAATCAGATACCAGAACAGTCGCATGGATCAAACAGAAATATCGAACGCACCAGATCAAATGTGGGAGCGGGCTTGCTCGCGAAGGCGTCGTATCAGGCTACTTGAATAGTGACTGACACACCGCATTCGCGAGCAAGCCCGCTCCCACAGGGGATTTGTGTTGATCAGGTGCGCAGGGTTCGGGTCATGCGCAACGCCAGCAAACTGCCGCAGACAATCACACCCGCCAGCAGGTACAGCGCCGCATCGGTCGAGCCGGTGCTGTCCTTGACCCAACCCACCAGGTACGGGCTGAGGAAACCGGCCATCTGCCCCATCGAGTTGATCAGCGCCAGGCCACCGGCAGCAGCGCCGGCACTGAGCAGGGCGGTCGGCACCGGCCAGAACATTGGCAGGCCGGTAAGGGCACCCATGGTGGCGATGGTCAGACCAAGAATCGCGATGGCCGGGTTGGCGGCGAAGTTCACCGCGATCAGCAGCCCCAGTGCCCCCATCAGCATTGGCACCACCAAATGCCAGCGGCGTTCTTTGCGCAGGTCGGCTGAACGGCCAACCATTAGCATGAATACGGCGGCGAGCAAATACGGAATCGCACTCAGCCAGCCGATCACCAGGTTATCGCTGAAGCCCAGGTTCTTGATGATCGACGGCAGCCAGAAGTTGATCGCATAGACGCCACTCTGGATGCAGAAATAAATCAAACCGAAAGCCCAGATCGCCGGGTTCTTGAACACCGCCAGCAGCGAATCGGTCGTGGTTTTCGGCTTGTTCGCCAGATCTTCGGCGTGGTCGGCTTCCAGCACCGAACGCTCAAACGGAGTCAGCCACTTTGCATTGGCGTAGCTGTCGCTGAGCAGGAAGTACGCCAGCGCACCGAGGATGACGGTGGGAATGCCTTGCAGCAGGAACATCCACTGCCAGCCGGCGAGACCGCCCTGGCCAGCGGCGAAGTGGTTGAGAATCCACCCGGAGAACGGGCTGCCGAGCAGGCCGGATACCGGGATCGCGGACATGAACAAGGCCATGATGCGGCCACGGCGGAAGGTCGGGAACCACTGCGAGAGGTACAGCACCACGCCCGGGAAGAACCCGGCTTCGGCCGCGCCGGTGAACAGGCGCAGGGTATAGAACTCGGTCGGTGTGGTGACGAACAGCAGGCAGGTCGACAGGGTGCCCCAGGCAATCATCATCAGCGCAATCCAGCGCCGCGGGCCGAATTTGGTCAGGGCCAGGTTGCTTGGTACGCCGCACAGCACGTAACCGATAAAGAAGATGCCGGCGCCGAGGCCGTACACGGTTTCGCTGAACTTCAGCGCGTCGAGCATTTGCAGTTTGGCAAATCCAACGTTTACCCGGTCGAGGTAGTTGAACAGGTAGCAGATGAAAATGAAGGGGATCAAACGCAGGGTGATGCGCTTGTAGACGGCGTTTTTATCGTCAGCGATGGCGTCGGACGCTACGGCGCTCTGTGTCATGGCGGCTCTCTCTTTATTATGATTTTTTGCGATGCAAAGGGTAACGTTGATCGCCCAGTGAGTCTCGACCACCCTCAGGGTGGCTGTCTTTGTGCCTGAGCACAGGGTTTGCAACCAAGGCCTGTGCGGGTGAACAACCCGTTCCATCACTGTCTTCAAGGATCACTCGCATGTTCGAACTCGATCACGACCTGGCCCAGGACATCGTCGACCGGGCGATGGCTATCCTGCCGTACAACGTCAACGTCATGGACAGCCAGGGCTTGATCCTGGGCAGCGGCGAACCGGAGCGGGTCAACACCCGGCATGAAGGCGCGCAACTGGTATTGGCCAATGGCCGGGTGGTGGAGATCGATGCGCAGACGGCGATTCATCTCAAGGGCGTTCAACCGGGGATCAACCTGCCATTGATGCTCGATCAGCGCCTGATCGGCGTACTGGGCATCACCGGCGAACCCGAGCAACTGCGCACCTACGCCGAACTGGTGCGCATGACCGCCGAAATGCTGGTGGGCCAGCGCAATCAGCAGGCCGAACAGCAATGGCGGCGCCAGCGCTGCGATGACTTGCTGGCGCTGCTGCTGAGCGAAGCCGGGGATTCTCCACGACTGGTCGATGAAGCGCAGCAGTTGGGCCTCAAACCACAAATGACTCGAGTGCCGTACTTGTTCGAACTGGGCCTGGAGCACGCACCAGGACAAACCGTCGAGGCACTGAGTGCCTGGTTGACGAGCCGTCATCCGGACAGTTGGTGCGTGAGCTCGGCCAAAACCTCGTTGCTCTGGTGCCGGCCGGCGAGCCAGACGGTCGAGAACGAGCGCTTGCTGGACAAACTCGACGGCCTGGGCTGGAACATCCTGCGCATTGCCGTGGGTGGGCAGGCCGATGGACTTTCCGGATTGCGTCGCTGCTATCGCCGGGTCGGTGACTTGCTGGCCTACGGGCGCGAAGTGCTGCCGCGCTCCCGATTGCTGACGCTCAACCGCTATCGGCTGCCGGTGATGCTCTGGCGCCACCGCAACGACGACGCCCTCGACGAATTGCTCAATCCGCTGCGCAAGGTCATTGCCAAAGACAGCAACGGCCAGTTGCTGGCCACCCTGCGCAGCTGGTGCGAACACGACGGCCAGAGCCAGGCCTGCGCCGATGCACTGGGCATTCATCGCAACAGCCTGCGGTATCGCATGGAGCGGATTGCCGAACTCAGCGGAGTTGATCCACTGCGTCTCGATGGCATGCTCGCGTTGTATCTGGGCGTGCAACTGCTGCCCGAGTCAGACACCCATCCATGAATCACGCAATTGCCCTGTGGGAGCGAGCTTGCTCGCGATAGCGGTGTGTCAGCGACATTAATGCTGACTGATGCGCCGCCATCGCGAGCAAGCTCGCTCCCACAGTTATTTGTGGACGATGCCGCTCCCGCCGGGTTTTGTGGAAATGAACAATAATCCTCAACACCGCTTGTGCAGCGGCCCGGCGTTATTGTTCATGGCGGCTGGCAGCATGTGGGCATTGGAACTGGAGAATTCCCATGAAAATCGTGATCGCCCCCGATTCGTTCAAGGACAGCCTCAGCGCTCAAGGCGTGGCCGATGCCATTGCATTGGGATTGGCGCAGGTCTGGCCTGATGCCCAACTGATCAAATGCCCGATGGCCGACGGCGGGGAAGGGACTGTCGAGTCGATCCTGGCCGCGTGCGAAGGCCAGCAGCGCCGCACCCTGGTTCGCGGGCCGCTGGGGGCCACCGTGGAAGCCGCTTGGGGCTGGTTGCCCCAGAGCCACACCGCAATCATCGAAATGGCCGAAGCCAGCGGTTTGCAGTTGGTCCCGGTGGCTCAACGGGATGCGTGCATCAGCAGCACCTTCGGTACCGGGCAACTGATCCGCGCCGCGCTGGATGCCGGAGCGCAACGGGTGATCCTGGCGATTGGCGGCAGTGCGACCAACGACGGCGGCGCCGGTGCCATGCAGGCCTTGGGCGTGAAATTGCTCGACGCCCAGGGGCAGACCCTATCACCGGGCGGCCTCGCCCTTGGGCAATTGGCCCGCGTCGACCTGAGCGAGATTGATCCGCGCCTGGCCCAGGTGCGCTTCGACATCGCCGCCGACGTCAACAACCCGCTGTGCGGACCCCACGGTGCCTCGGCGATTTTCGGCCCGCAAAAAGGCGCCTCGCCCGTGCAGGTCGAGCAACTGGACCGCGCCCTGGGGCACTTTGCCGACCACTGCGCGCGAGCCTTGAACAACGACGTGCGCGACGAGCCGGGCAGTGGCGCGGCGGGCGGCCTGGGGTTTGCCGCCAAGGCGTTCCTCGGTGCGCAATTTACGGCCGGGGTCGAGGTGGTTGCCGAACTGGTGGGGCTGGCCGACGCCGTTGCAGGCGCCGATCTGGTGATCACCGGTGAAGGGCGTTTCGATGCGCAAACCCTGCGCGGCAAGACGCCGTTTGGCGTGGCGCGGGTCGCCCGGGAACACGGCGTGCCGGTCATTGTCATCGCTGGCACGTTGGGCGAGGGCTATCAGGCACTGTACGAGCACGGTATCGACGCCGCGTTTGCCCTGGCAAGCGGGCCGATGACCCTGGAGCAGGCTTGTGCCGAAGCACCGCGCTTGTTGCGTGAGCGGGTGACCGATGTGGCGCGGGTTTGGCGGCTGGCCAGTCGCTGACCTTTCGAACACCCCAATCCCTGTGGGAGCGAGCTTGCTCGCGATGACGGTGTGTCAGCGACATCAATGCTGACTGACATACCGCTATCGCGAGCAAGCTCGCTCCCACAGGTTTTTTGAGTGTTGGCGGACTATTCAGGCGGATCAATCTGATCCAGCACCCGGTTCGCCGCGATCTCCGCCAGCATCACGCTGTTGGAAATCCCCAGCAGCGCATTACGCGATCCGCCGTCCAGATGATCCACCAACTGGTGAACCATCACGTCGACTGAGGCCAGCGTTTCCACCAGGTAAACCATCAGGGTTTCGGTCGTGGCTTCTGGGTTCACGGTGAACAGTGTGCCGGGAGTACGCGGCGTGGCTTTGATATCGGCGATCGAGGGGAAGTGAAAGGCGAGGGCGCGTTCGGCGGCTTCGTTGAGCTTTTTTGAATCGGGTTCGTACGGGGAAACCGAATCGGTGTCCGGCGGGTTGGGTGTGACTTTGAACATAAGCTAGATCCTATTGTGGAGTGCCACCCCTCTTGCGACTGAGCGAAAGGGGAGGCAGCTGTAGGCAGGTTAGTCGACCGGGGATCTAGCAAACCGGCGCGTCCGAAGGCGCCCTGCGCACAGCTACCATCAAGTGCAAGCATGGGAATGCCTGACTGACAGAGCTTGTGCACTTCACTAGAAAACCACCGGGCGACTAAACCCGATCACTGATGAGCAGTGACACGAATCAAGTTACCGATGGCCCCCCCAGGCGCACAAGCCGGCGGATTCTGGCGCAAGCGTAGGCAACGGCGCAAGGTCCTGTGGCTTTCATGAAGTAACCTTAAACACCATTAAACACGCGCTCGCGAGGTGCCGTGTTGCGCGATTTGAGATAGGGTTGTGGCCAGGAATACGCGCGACAGGAGAACGCCATGCGCTACTCAGCCTTGACCCAACGAATCGCCGGTGACGGAGCGGCGGCCTGGCAGATTCACGATCGAGCGCTGGCGCTGCGCGAGCAGGGTGTCGATGTCTTGCTGCTATCGATCGGCGACCCGGATTTCGACACCCCACAACCCATCGTCCAGGCCGCGATTGGCAGTTTGCTGGCCGGCGACACGCACTACCCGGCGGTGCGCGGCAGCCAAGGCTTGCGCGACAGCATCGCCCGCCATCATCGCCGGCGCAGCGGCCAGGCCGTGGATGCGCAGCACGTGATCGTATTCCCCGGGGCGCAGTGCGCGGTGTATTCGGTTGCGCAATGCCTGCTCGACCCGGGGGACGAAGTGCTCGTCGCCGAGCCGATGTACGTGACCTACGAAGGTGTGTTCGGTGCCTGCGGGGCGAAAGTGGTGCCGGTGCCGGTGCGCTCGCAGAACGGCTTTCGGGTCGATCCGGCCGATGTCGCGGCACTGATCACGCCGAACACCCGCGCGATGTTGCTCAACAGCCCGAACAACCCCTCCGGCGCCAGCCTGCCGCTGACGGCCTGGAAAGCGCTGGCCGCATTGTGCATTCGCCATGACCTGTGGTTGATCAGCGACGAGGTGTACAGCGAGTTGCTGTTCGAGGGCGAGCACATCAGCCCCGCGAGTTTGCCGGGCATGGCCGAACGCACGGCGACGATCAATAGCCTGTCGAAATCCCACGCCATGAGTGGCTGGCGGGTGGGTTGGGTGATCGGGCCGCACTCCCTGTGTGAACATTTGGTGAATCTGTCGTTGTGCATGCTGTTCGGCATTCCGGATTTCATCCAGAACGCCGCGCAATTGGCGCTGGATGAAAACCTGCCGCACGTGGCGCAGATGCGCGAGGAATATCGCCAGCGTCGCGACCTGGTGTGCGCCAGTTTGAATCTGTGCCCTGGCATCCAGGCAATTCGCCCCGATGGCGGCATGTTCGTGATGGTCGACGTGCGCCAGACCGGGTTGTCCGCCCAGCATTTTGCCGAGCGGCTGCTGGACGGTTATGGCGTGTCGGTGCTGGCCGGCGAAGCCTTCGGGCCGAGTGCGGCGGGGCACATTCGCATCGGTCTGGTGGTGGACCGGCCGAAGCTGGCGGACGCCTGCCGACGTATCGTGATGTGTGTGACGAATATGCTTGAAGGGCGGCGGGCCTGATTTTTTCGTCGCGGTCTTGAGCTCTTCTTCACCGTTTTGAACCCTGCGCCCCCCATCCTTCCTGCGCAGGGAATCGGCACCCACCTGTCAACTTTGACAGTATCGCTTTTTTTTTCATGAGCGTTTAATCCGCCCAAGGTCAGTTCGGCCTGCTGCGCGAAGAAGCGCCGATTCGGATGTTTGCCGCCCGCGTGGACTCTGGCTCAACACTTGTGAATATCGGCTACGTAGGTGGCAGGGAGTATTCCAGTGTTGTTTCGGATTACTCCTACATATCTGACGTAGGAAGTTTCTTAGGATTGCCGCCCCATCAGATACACGATCTGAAAAAGCACCGGCAGGTGGAGTTTTTGCCGATAGCCGACAGACTCAGGAGCGACCTTATGTACGTCAGACATTCCTTTTCATTTTCGCCGCTCGCACGCAAGCTCAAGCTTGCCACCTTTGCGCCGATGCTGTTGATCAGCCCGTGCGCGCTGGCACTTTCAACGATTGAAAATGGCGGTTCCAGAACCATCAACGAAACCACGGCGCAGGACAGTTGGTTGGTGCGAGGCGGTTCCAGTCTGACGGCCAACGGTGCCGCCACTAACCAGATTCGTGCCGAGAAGGGGTCGAAGCTTTCACTCAACGGCATGACGGCGACGGCCTTGGGTACAAGGAACGGCATTGAGCTGTCCACCAGTGAGGCGACCATTACCAATAGTCGGGTCATCAGTGATAGCACTGGATTGCGTCTGATCGCCACGGTCAACGGTGGCTCCACTGCACGGGTCAGCGCTAGCGAGATCACCGGCGGCCAGTTTGGTGCAAGCCTCAGTGCGCAATCGGAGCTGACGCTGGAGTCCGGCACCACAGTCACCGCCCGCAACGCTGACGGCATTGGTATTCAAAGCTTCGGCGGCAAGGTGCAGGCGACTGACAGCACGATCGTCGGCGGGCGCAATGGTGTCAGCCTGTTCACCGCGGGCGACCTGCCAGCGAACAACGCCCTGATTCTTGACAAGACCCATGTCGAGGGCCTGAGTGGCTCGGCCATTATTGTCAACGGCCAAACCCAAACCAACACCGAGCGGGCCAATATCACGGTCACAAACGGTTCTACGTTGAAAGGGGGAAACGGCACGCTGCTGGAAGTCACCAACGGTTCTGCAGCTAATTTCAACGTCAACAACAGCCATCTGGTCGGCGATATCGTCGTGGCCGACGGCAGCAGTGCCGACGTGTTGCTCGACCAGTCTGCAACACTGACCGGGCGCCTGGAAAACGTTCAGAACCTGGCGGTCAACAACGCTGCGCGTTGGGTGATGGTCGATGATGGCAGTGTCAAAAATCTTTCGCTCGACGGCGGTGGCGTCCAGTTCGGCAACCCTGGGCAGTATTTCAATCTCTCCGTGGAAACCCTGTCGGGTACGGGGGGAACGTTCTATATGCACAACGACTTCACCACTGGGCAGGTGGATACCCTGACCGTGTCTGGCAATGCCAGTGGCAACCATCTTGTCGCCCTCGACAGCCAGGGCACTGAACCGGTAGGGGCAGGCTCCAAGGCCGTGGTGAGTATCGGCTCGGGTGACGCCACCTTTGCCTTGGCCGGTGGTGCCGTGGACCTCGGGGCGTTTTCCTACGACCTGATCAAACAAGGCGACAACGACTGGGTCCTGGACACGGCCACACGGGCTATCAGCCCTGGTACACAATCGGTCATGGCGTTGTTCAACGCGGCCCCGACGGTCTGGTACGGTGAACTCAGCACGTTGCGCACCCGCATGGGCGAGGTGCGCATGGATCAGGGCAAGGCCGGTGGCTGGATCCGTGCCTATGGCAATAAATACAACGTGAGTGACAGCGCCAGCGTGGCCTACAAGCAAACCCAGCAAGGCATTTCGTTCGGTGCCGATGCGCCGCTGCCCATGGGCGACGGGCAATGGCTGGTCGGTGTGCTGGGCGGTTACAGCCAGTCCGACCTGGACATGAGCCGTGGCACGAGCGGTGAAGTCGACAGCTACTACCTGGGCGCCTATACCACCTGGCTGGACGCGCAGAGCGGCTATTACTTCGACGGTGTCGTCAAATACAACCGGTTCCAGAACGAATCCGACGTTCGACTCAGCGACGGCAAGAAAACCAAGGGCAATTACGACACTGACGGCATCGGTGCGTCGCTGGAGTTTGGGCGAAACATCAAGCTGGCGGATGACTACTTTGTCGAGCCCTACGCTCAACTGTCCGGTGTGATGATCGATGGCGCCGATTACGACCTGGACAACGGCCTGGCCGCCAAAGGTGATCGTGTTCATTCCTTGCTGGGTAAAGTCGGTACCACGGTGGGTCGCAACTTTACCTGGGCGCAAGGTAAAACGGTCCAGCCGTACCTGCGTGCCGCGTACGTACACGAGTTTGCCAAGAATAGCGATGTCGAGGTCAATGACAACCGTTTCAGTACCGACCTGTCGGGCTCTCGTGGCGAGTTGGGCGCGGGCGTGGCCATGGCGGTGACTGACAAGGTTTCCATGCATTTGGACCTTGATTACAGCAGTGGCGACAAGATCGAACAATCGTGGGGAGCCAATATGGGAGCGCGCTATAAATGGTGACCATACGCCGGTAGTGTGGCGTGCAAAGAACTAATCCACCGGCTGGCCAATATCTGAGTGACAGTAACCAGCCGGCGATGCGAGATTGAGTTTTCATTGAACGGCCGGACTTCGGCGGCTATTTTTTTTTCCTGTGTCTGGCACTTGGCGAAGCACAACACCTGCGAGCTATGGAGGCCTATACCTCCCGAAAGCATCAGACCGTTCGGTTTACTAGCAAACCACGCGCAATGAAAAGAAAAGGTACTGAATAGCCGCTCTTGTAAAACACGGCCACTGGGGCGTCCCCATTCTGTTGGCTACTCAAGCAAGCGCCGCTGCTATGTTTGAATTTTTCGAAGGAGTCGAAATTATGGCGAAAGACTATTCATTATTGGAAGTTCTTGAAAGGATTTACCACAACCAGTTGGCCTTAGAGGCGGCTTTGATGGAGCTGACAGTCTGGGTGGAGCAGCGGGGCTCAGCTGAGATCGGAGGGAATGTTCGAGGAGCATTGGAGGCAATTGGTGATAACGCGGGCCATATAAAACAGGGATTGGCTCGACTGAAGAATCTCAACATCGACTGAAAAAAAACGCCCATTGAACGAGCCTACCTTCCTTAGGTAAATGGCCTCAGGTTGATTGCCGCAGCGTAGATGCCAGGGTGTATTTGCACTTTGAGAGTCTGCCTGGTCGATGTAACAGGTGGGTAAATCATTCAGTGGGCGTTTCGTAGTTTGGTGTTTTCCGTGGACGACAGTCGGGTTGCCTTGCCTTCCCGAGGGTGCAGTGCGCGCTGTAAATGCTGGTGCAAGCCTTGCTCGATCTGGGTGATGAAGTGATCGGCACTTGCGGAGCGAAAGTGGTGCCGGTGGCGGAACGTCTGGAGAACAGCTTTCAGGTCGCCTCGGTGGACGTGGTGGCACTGATTACCCCCCCCCCCAGACCAGTGCCATTTTGCTCAAAAGTCCGAACAATGCTTTCGGCGGCAATTTTCCGCTGAAGGTCTGGCTGGGACTGGACTGGCGTCGCTGTGAATTTGTTATGACCTGTGGCTAATCAGCGACGAGGTCTACAGCGACTTGCTATATGAGGTCCAGCAGCCCGGCGAGTTTGCCGGGAATGGCCGAGCGTATGGCGACGATCAATGACCTTTCGAAATCCCACACCATGAGCGGTTGGCGAGTGGGATGGGTGATCGGACCGAAACTTATATCCGAGCGTCTGGTGAATTTGTCGTTTTCATGCTGTTCGGCATTCCGGATTTCATTCAGAACGCTGCGTAGATGGACCTGGATGAAAATCTGCCGGAAGTGGCGTTGATGCGCGAAGAGTATCGCCAGCGCCGTGATCTGGTGTGTGCGAGCTTGAACCATTATCCGGGTATCCGGGCGATTCAGCCGGTTGGTGGTATGTTCGTGATGGCCGATGTGCTTCAGATCGGGTTGTCTGCCCAGCACTTCGCGGAGCGGCTGCTGGTAGGTTGTTGCTTGTCGGTACTGGCCGGTGAGGCGTTCGGGGCGAGCGCGATGGCGCATTTCGTTCGGCTTGGTGGTGGATTAGCGGGAACTCGCGGAATAGCTGATGGCCCGGTGGGCCTGGCGGATTTGCATTGCCTTTTCTGGCCTCATCGCGTGCAGTCTCGTTCCCACATTTGATCTGTGGCGCTCACAGATCTCCTGTGGGAGCGAACCTGCTCGCGATGGTTACTTACAGGCAACAAATCTCTCAGGCTTTCCACACCTGTATGTTCACCAGATTCTCCGGCCGCTCACCCGCCAGCGCCGCCAGCAGGTTGTCCACCGCACAGCGGGCCATGGCTTCCCGTGTTTCATGAGTCGCCGAGCCCATGTGCGGCGTCGCCACCACGTTGTTCAAATGCAATAACGGCGAATCAAGGTTCAACGGTTCGCGCTCAAACACATCCAGCCCCGCCGCGCGAATCTGTCCACTGCGCAACGCCTGGACCAACGCCGCTTCATGCACGACTTTTCCTCGGGAAATATTGATGAAGATGGTTTCCGGGCGCATCAGCGCAAATTCCTCGACACCGATCAACCCTTCGGTTTCGGCCGTCAGCGGCAAGGTCAGGCAAATGAAATCCGCTTGCTGCAACAGTTCGGGCAGGCTGCGGTATTGCGCGTTGAACCGTTTTTCGACCGCCGGTTTCGGCGAGTGGCTGTGATAGATCACCGGCATGCCGAAGCCGAAATGCCCGCGCTGGGCCAACGCTTCACCAATGCGTCCCATGCCGATGATGCCCAGGGTCTTGCCGTGTACGTCACTGCCGAAATGTGCGGGGCCGATGTTGCGGGTCCACTGGCCTTCGCGAACCATGTTCGCCAACTCCACCACGCGCCGCGCAGTGGCCAGGATCAGTGCGAAACCGGTGTCGGCGGTGGTTTCGGTGAGCACGTCCGGCGTGTTGCTGAGCAGGATGCGCCGCTCGGTAAGGTAATCGATGTCGTAGTTGTCGACGCCCACCGAAACGCTGGCGATGGCTTCAAGGTTGGGCGCCAGATCCAGCAGTTCGGCATCGAGTTTCAGGCTGGCACCGAGCAGACCGTGGGCATGGGGCAGGGCGTCGCGCAGTTTGCCGAGACCTTCGGCATCGAGGTTGTCGATCAGCGTCACATCGGTGTGCTCATGCAGGCGAGCCATGAGCAGCGGCGAGAGTTTCTTGTACAGGACGACCTGCTTTTTCATCTTCGTGATCTCAACTTCAATTCAGGAATGAGCCGTGAGGGGGCGCGCTACCGTGGGCCGCTCCCGGTCGCTGGCGCCGGGCTTGAGGAACACCGTGAGCACCACCGAAAGCATCAGCGCACCGCTCATCAACAGATAGGATGCGCCGGGCGAACCGGTGGAGCTGTTCAGGTAACCGACCAGATAAGAGCCGCCAAACGAACCGAGCGCGCCCATGCTGTTGATCAGCGCCATGGCACCGCCCGCGACGTTGGCCGGTAGGATTTCCGGGATGATCGCGAAGAACGGACCGTACGGCGCATACATGCACGCACCGGCAATCACCAGCAGGGTGTACGACCACCAGAAGTGTTCGGCGCCCAGCGCGTAGGAGCCGTAGAAAGCAATCGAGGCAATCAGCAGCGGCGGCCAGACGAAGCGTTTGCGCTTTTGCAGTTTGTCCGAACCCCAGGACACCAGCAGCATGCCGATCACCGCCGCCAGATAAGGCAGCGCCGACAGCCAGCCGGCCTCGACCATGTCCATCTGCGCGCCGGCCTTGAGGATCGACGGCAGCCACAACACGAAACCGTAGACACCGATGCTCCAGCAGAAAAACTGCAGCGCGAGGATGATCACTTTGGGTGAGCGAAACGCTTCGGCGTAGTTTTTCACTGCTTTGATGCCGACCTGTTCGGCCGCCAGTGCGCTTTCCAGATCCTGTTTTTCCTGATCGTTGAGCCACTTGGCCTGGGACGGACGATCATCCGCCAGACGCCACCAGATGAAGGCCCAGAGCACTGCCGGCAAACCTTCGACAATGAACATCCAGCGCCAGCTGTAATGCTGCACCAGATACCCCGAGACCACCGACATCCACAGCATGGTCACCGGGTTGCCGAGGATCAGGAAGGTGTTGGCCCTTGAGCGTTCGGCACGGGTGAACCAGTGGCACAGGTAGATCAGCATCGCCGGCATCACCGCGGCTTCGACCACGCCGAGCATGAAGCGGATGACGATCAGCCAGTAGGCGTTGGAGACGATCCCGGTCAACGTCGCCAGGCTGCCCCAGAGGATCAGGCTGACGAAAATCAGTTTCTTCACGCTGTGTTTCTGCGCGTAGATCGCCCCCGGCACCTGGAAGAAAAAGTAACCGAGGAAGAACAGCGCGCCGAGCATCGACGACAGGCCCGGTGTGATCATCAGGTCGGCGGCCATCCCGGAGGCGGCGGCAAAACCGTAGTTGGCGCGATCGAGGTACGCCAGGCTGTAGGTGATGAACACGATGGGCATGATGTACCACCAGCGGCGGGTGGCGAGCGTTGCGGTTTTCATGGGTGATGCTCCTGAGCTTGTTGTTTTTGTCGCAGCAGGTAACGGTTTAGATCTTCAGTGACTGTGCCGGCCTATTCGCGAGCAAGCCCGCTCCCACAGGGGATTTGTGTCGGACCTGGATCCAGTGTGGGAGCGGGCTTGCTCGCGAAGACGCCCTCGAATTCAATGGACATTTCGGATCTGCCGGGCAACCCCTCCATATCCCCCCGACTCTGCACCGCACGGCTGCCAATCCAGTTGGCCCGCCGCACGGCGTCGGCAAAGCTGTGGTTTTCCAGAAGTGCGCTGATCATGCCGACGGCAAATCCATCGCCGGCACCCACGGTGTCGACCACCGTTTGCACCGGTACACCGGCGACGAAACCTTGATCAAGATGCGTGCGGTAATAAGCACCGTGGGGGCCGAGCTTGATTGCCACGGCTTCGGCGCCCTGGTCGAGGTAGAACGCGGCGATGTCGGCCGGGTCTTCGAAGCCGGTGAGCAGGCGACCTTCGCTCAGCCCTGGCAATACCCAATGAGCGAGGGCGGCGAGGCGGTTGGTCTCGGTGATCATCAGTCGCTCGCTGGCCCACAGGCTCGGGCGCAGGTTGGGGTCGAACGACACGCTGCGCCCGGCATCGCGCATGCGGGTCATCAATTCGAAGGACATCTGCCGTGCCGTTTCCGACAACGCCGCAGGAATGCCGGTGGCGTGCAGATGGCGGGCCTTGAGCAAGTCGGGCACGATCGAATGCGACGACAAGTGACTGGCCGCCGAGCCACGGCGAAAGTACTCGACGACAGGATCGCTGCCATCGTCGGTGCGCGATTTGAGTTGGAAACCGGTGGGGTGCGCGGGGTCGATGTCGACGTGGCGGCAATCCAGGCCTTCCTTTTCCAGCGTGTCGATCACGAATCGGCCCAGGGAATCGGCGCCGACTCGGCTCAGCCATGCCACGTTGAAACCCAGGCGCGACAGGCCGATGGCGACGTTGCTGTCGGCGCCGGCAATGCGTTTGTGGAACGCGTTGACGCTGGCCAGGTCGCCGGTCTGCTCGGCAACGAACATCGCCATGGTTTCGCCGAACGAGAGGATATCGATCTCAGACATGAGCGTTCTCCAGCGACGATTGGCCGAGGTGGGCGAGGGCGGCGACATGCTCGGTTGTCAGCTGCACCAGGTCTTCGCCTTGCAGCGGGTATTCCGCGGCTCGCATAACGCCTTGGTCCATGTGCCGCAGCAGGTGTTCCCACTGTTGCAAGTCGCTGGCGGCGGGTGGGATGGCAACCAGTTTGCCGTCGGTACGGCGCGTCACCGCTTTACAGTGCACATAACCGACGTGCCGTCCGAGCAACCGCGCGGCGCTGGCGGCGGACTGATCCTGCCACTGCCAGTTACCGATATCGAAGGTCATTTTGATCGGCAGGTTGTGTTGCTCGACTTCATTGAAGAAACGCTGGAACGGTTCGATGCGGCCACCGTGCAGGGTCTGGTCGTTCTCCACCAGCAATTGCACCGCACTTTCGCCGAGCATGGGGGCGAGGCGTTGCAGGTCGCTGTTGTCGGTGAAGTAACCCAGCGATACTTTCAGCCATTTGGCGCCGAACATTTGGGCGCGTTGCAGTGCTGTCAGCAATTCGGGATTGGGTCTGGATTGACCGGCCAGCCACAGTTCCATCGGTGATGAGTAGACGCTTTCCAGGCCCTCGGCCTGAGTCGCGTCGGCTAGGTGCTCGGGGTTCTCAAAGGTCAGCAGCTCTTCGCGCCATTCGATGCGCGTGGCCCCGGCGGCGGCCAGTACTGCGATGAAACTGCCCTGGCCGCGCTGGCGCACCAGATCGGCGCCGTAGCTGGACAGGCTGATGGAAACGGCTGGTTTATTCATTGTTTTTCTACCTCTGAAACCGGTTTCATTTTTGTTCAAAAAAATATCAGTGAGTGATGTGTTGTTCTTTCGGGCCTCATCGCGGGCAAGCCCGCTCCCACAGTGTGTTGTGTCGTACATAAATGTTGTGTACCCCAGAAATTCCTGTAGGAGCGAGCTTGCTCGCGATGGGGCCAGCCCAGTCATCTGAAAACGCCAAGGGTCGATCCCCGCACAACCAGCTGCGGCGAAAAATCCAGAGTCCGCAACGCCCCGTCATCCCCCCGCAACCGCTTGAGCAGACACTCAAACGCACTCGCGCCAATCTCGGTGGTCGGCTGGGCGAGGGCAGTAATGCCACTTCCCACCAACGGATACCAATCCAGGTCATCCAGGGCTATCAGCCCCACGTCTTCAAACAGATTGCACTTGAGCTCACGCAAGGCATGAGTGCTGGCCAGCGCCGCGATCCCGTTCGCGCAAAACAGCGCTTTCGGACCGGGGCCTGGCGTGTCGAGGAAGTTTTTCAGGTGCGCAGTCAGTTCGTTGCCGGTCTCAATCATCGTGCCGCGCAGGGCCGGGCGCTTTGCGATCTGTGCCTTGAAACTGCTGACCCGCTCGATCCGCGAACTGGTGCCGTCAAACGGCTCTGTCACCAACAGCACGTCGCGATAGCCGCGTTCTTCAAGGTGGGCAAGGGCCATCTCGACAGCCGCCGGGTTATCCAGGCCGACCATGTCGCTCTCAAGGTGTTCGACTTTGCGGTCCACCAGCACCAGAGGCATTTCCCGGTGCAGTTCATGCAACTCGTCACGGTGATGGCCGAGGGTGTTCACGATCAGGCCTTCGATGTTGTACGAGCGCAGCAGGGCCAGGTGCTGGCGTTCCTGCTCGTCGTCGCGATCGGTGTTGCACACCACCAGGCTGTAGCCGTGTTGACGGCAGGCGGTTTCCACCCCGTGCATCACGGCAATCGAATATGGGTTGCGGATATCGGCCACCAGCATGCCGATCAGGCGGGTGCGCCCGCGTTTCAGGCCACGGGCCATCTGGTTCGGGCGATAACCCAGTTCGGCAATGGACTGTTCGATGCGCTGGGCAATGGCATCGGAGAGCAGGGCGCGGTCTTCGCCGATGAACCGCGAAACGCTGGCCTTGGAGACCTTGGCGTGTTCGGCCACGTCGAGCATGGTCACGCGGCTGCGCTGGGCGGCGGAGAAATCGTTCACGGTCTGAAACCTTCTTATTGGATTTATAAGGCAGAGCGCATGGCGCTGAAACCGGTTTCAGAAGACACCAGAAATGAATCCGTCGTCAAGTGTTCGATGAATCACAGGCCGACAAAAAACGACCAATGGAGCTCAGGCGAGCACGCTCAACCACGCCGAACCCAGCAACAACAGGCCCATGCAGCGGTTGAAGCGCTGCATCGCACGAGGTGAACGCAGCCAGCGACTGGAGCCGGCGCCGAGCACTGCCCAAGCTCCAAGACACGGCAGCGAGATCAGGAAAAACGCCAACGACAAATACATCACATGCACAAACCGGTCTTCACCCACCCCGGCAAACACGCTGACCACCGCTAGCGCCATCATCCAGGTTTTCGGGTTGATCCATTGCAGGCTCGCCGCGCCCAGCAAGCCGAGGCGCTTCTCGGCATTGTCGGCGGCAATGGCGGCAACCGGGGCGCGGAAGATTTGCCAGGCCAGATAACTCAGCCATGCCACGCCGGCCCACTGCATGAGCGTTTGCAGCGCAGGCCATTCGGTCAGCGAAGTCCCGGCACCAGTGCCCACCAACAACACCAATGTCGCAGCACTGGCACAGGCACCAAAAATGATCGGAACGGCAGCCATCAAGCCGAATCGGGCACTGTTGCTCAGCACCAGAATGTTGGTCGGGCCGGGGGTGATCGAGGCCACAAAGGCGAACAGCAGAAAGGGCAGCAACATCGGAAAAGAGGACAGCATCGCAGGCAAACTCCGGTGAAGATCATTGAAGTCGATCTTCACAAGCCGGGCGCTTATCTGTCTGGAAGATTTGAGCAACGCTTGCGGTACAGCGCTGGTGTCAGACCGTAGGCGCGCACGAACCAGCGACCCAGGTGACTCTGATCGGCAAAGCCCAATGTCATGGCCACGGTTGCAGGTTGCTCACCACGGGCCAGCAATCGACGCGCGGTGACCAGGCGCAACTGCACCAGATACGCGTGAGGTGCGATGCCGTAGGCGGCCTTGAACGCACGGGTCAGGCGAAAGCGGTCGACACCGGTGACGGCGGCCAGTTGGTCGAGGCCGATGTCGTATTGTGCGTTGGCGTGCAGATAGTCCCGGGCCTTTTGCGCAACCAGGGGCAGGCGCGGATCTTCGCCATAGCGAGTGCGCCAGTGCAGATGGCTGGTGAGGCGTTCGAGCAAGCCATCGAGCGCGGTCTGGCGAACGATCTTCATTTCACCACTGTGCAGCGTTTCAAACGCAAGGCTGGTGGCGTGGGTCAGGCGCGAATCGCTGGCCAGGGTGTTGGCGAAACTCAACTCGCTGTTGTCCGGCGCGTTGTCAAACACCGCGCCTAACTCACGCTGCAACCACTGTGGGTCGAGGTACAGCATGCGATAGGTAAAACCATCAGCGGTCGGCGCCTCACCGTCGTGGATGTCGCCCGGTTCCAGCAAAAACACCTTTCCCGGCGTGCTTTGGTGTCTCGCTCGTCGACAATTGAATTGCTGCACCCCTTGCTCGGTGACACCCACCAGATAGCTGTCATGCCAGTGCGGATCGTAGGCATGGCCCTCGAAATGCGCACGCAGGGTCTCGATGCCGGTATCGGCGTCCTGGGCCAGATCGAGCCAGTTGTGAGAAGTCATGCTGCACCTGCACGGCAGATTTACCGACCCATTTAACGCCGCGCCGAGGGTGGTGACTAGAACGTTTGTGCAGCTTTCAGTTGAACAGCCCGGCGGCGATGTTGATCGAGAACCCGAGAATGGCCGTGTTGAACAGGAAACCTATCAACGACTGCGCCAGCACGATCTTGCGCAAGTCACGAGTGGCCACGCCGACATCCGAGGTCTGCACCGCCACGCCGACGGTGAACGAGAAATACAGGAAGTCCCAATAATTGGGCGTTGTCAGGCCTTCAGCAAAACGCAACGCCGGCTCCTTACCTTCCCAGGTGTAAAACAGCCTCGCGTAATGCACGCTGAAAATCACCCCGATCAGCAGCCAGGAGCCTATCACCGTCAACGCGGTGAAGCCGTAGTGGAGGAGCTTGCGCGTGGTTTCCAGGTCTTTGCCGCCGGACAGTTCGAGGGTGATGGCTGCCAGACTGGCAATTGCCGCAACGCACACCACGAACAGCACCAGCCCGGCGTTCTCGTCCTCGATTTCGGCAATGCGTTTCACATCAGTCGCTTTCGAACGCACGACGAGCCAGGACATCAGGATCAGGTAAGTCCAGACCCCGGCATTCCAGCCGATGAGTATTTTGCCGATGACCGAATCGGCCGGAACCAGGATACCCGCTGCGATACCTAGCGTCGTGGCGGCGGACAGGCGAGGGTGGGTGTGGGTGAGGTAGGGCATGAAGACTCGATGGTTGGTACTTTGCAATCACCATAGCCCAGCGTGGTCAATCGTGACCACAATCCTTAGGCCAATGAAATCGAATGTGGGAGCGGGCTTGCTCGCGAAGGGGTCATCACATTCAACATCCATGTCGACTGAGCATCCGCCTTCGCGAGCAAGCCCGCTCCCACATTGGGTAGGTGTTGTTTGTTAAATTTCTTTATGTCGCCTGCGCACCAGCTTCATCACCACCACAAAAAACACCGGCACGAACACCACGGCCAGCGTCGCCGTGATCATCCCGCCGATCACCCCGGTGCCGATGGCCTGCTGGCTCGCCGAACTGGCGCCGGTGGCGATTGCCAACGGCACCACGCCAAGGATGAACGCCAACGAGGTCATGACAATCGGCCGCAACCGCAGGCGTGCCGCTTGCAGGGTCGCGTCGATCAGGTCGTGGCCTTCGTCGTACAGGCTCTTGGCGAACTCGATGATCAGGATCGCGTTCTTCGCCGACAGGCCGATGATGGTGATCAGCCCGACCTTGAAGAACACGTCGTTGGGCATCCCGCGCAAGGTCACGGCCAGCACCGCGCCGAGCACGCCCAGCGGCACCACCAGCAGCACCGAGGTGGGGATCGACCAGCTTTCGTACAACGCCGCCAGGCACAGGAACACGATCAACAGCGACAGCCCCAGCAGGATCGGCGCCTGGCTGCCGGACAACCGTTCCTGCAACGACAACCCGGTCCATTCCTGGCCCAGTCCCGCCGGGCCTTGCGCCACCAGCCGCTCGATCTCGGCCATGGCCTCGCCGGTGCTGTGGCCCGGGGTCGGTTCACCGGAAATGCTGATCGCCGGGTAGCCGTTGTAGCGGGTCAACTGCGCCGGGCCCTGAGTCCATCTGGCCTGTACGAAGGCTGACAAGGGCACCATTTTTTCGTGGGTGTTACGCACGTGAATCTTCAGCAGGTCTTCCACCTGACTGCGCTGGTCGCCTTCGGCCTGCACCACGACGCGCTGCATCCGCCCCTGATTGGGGAAGTCATTGATGTAGGCCGAACCCACGGCCGTGGACAGCACGCCGCCAACATCGGCAAAGGACACGCCCAGCGCATTGGCCTGCTTGCGGTCGACGACCAGTTGCACCTGCGGTGCCTCGGCCAGGGCACTTTCGCGCACGTTCATCAGGATCGGGCTTTTTTCGGCTGCCGCGAGTAACTCGGTGCGCGCTTGCATCAACTTCTCATGGCCGAGACCACCGCGATCCTGCAGGCGGAACTCGAATCCGCTGGACGTACCCAAGCCATCCACGGGCGGCGGCAGTACGGCAAACGTCACCGCGTCCTTGATCTGGCTGAGGGTGACGTTGGCCCGGTCGGCAATCGAAGCCGCCGAGTCGTCGCTGCCTCGCTCGGACCAGTCTTTGAGCGTGCTGAACGCCAGCGCCGCATTCTGCCCACTGCCAGAGAAGCTGAATCCGAGAATCACCACGCTGTCCCGAATGCCCGGTTCCCCGGCGTTGTGCGCTTCAACCTGCTCGGCCACCTGCACCGTGCGATTCTTGCTCGCACCCGGTGGCAACTGGATGTCGGTGATGGTGTAACCCTGGTCTTCCACCGGCAGGAACGAGGAGGGCAAGCGACTGAAGGCCAAGCCCAGACCGATCAGCAGCACGCCGTAGATCAGCAGGTAGCGCCCGGTACGTTTCAACGCATAGGCCACCCAACTTTGATAGCGCTCGGTCAGTTGTTCGAAGCGACGGTTGAACCAGCCGAAGAACCCGGTCTTTTCGTGGTGCTCGCCTTTGGCAATCGGCTTGAGCAGTGTCGCGCACAGGGCCGGGGTCAAGGTCAGGGCGAGGAAGGCCGAGAACAGGATCGAGGTGGCCATCGACAGCGAGAACTGCTGGTAAATCACCCCGACCGAGCCTTGCATGAACGCCATCGGAATGAACACCGCGACCAGCACCAGAGTGATGCCGATGATGGCCCCGGTGATCTGCTGCATGGCCTTGCGCGTGGCTTCCTTGGGCGACAAGCCCTCGGTGGCCATGATCCGCTCGACGTTTTCCACCACCACGATGGCGTCGTCCACCAGAATGCCGATGGCCAGCACCATGCCGAACATGGTCAGCACGTTGATCGAAAAACCGAGCGCCAGCATTGTCGCAAAGGTGCCCATCAGCGCCACCGGCACCACCAGCGTCGGAATCAGCGTGTAGCGGATGTTCTGCAGGAACAGGAACATTACGGCGAACACCAGCAGCATCGCCTCGAAGAGGGTGTAGACCACTTTGGTGATCGAGACCTTGACGAAGGGGGAGGTGTCGTACGGTATCGAGTACTCGACGTTCGCCGGGAAATAGCGCTTGAGTTCGTCCATCTTCGCCCGCACCAGGGTTGCGGTGTTCAGGGCGTTGGCGCCGGGCGACAGTTGCACGGCGACGGCGGTGGACGGTTTGCCGTTCAGGCGCGTGGAAAACTGGTATTCCTGGCTACCGATCTCGACCCGCGCCACATCGCTGATGCGCACGGTCGAGCCGTCCGGGTTGGCCTTGAGGACGATGTCGGCAAACTCTTCGGGGGTCGACAACTGGCCCTTGACCAGAATGGTCGCGGTGATTTCCTGGGTGGTGCGGGTTGGCAGGTCACCGATGCTGCCGGCCGATACCTGGGCGTTTTGCGCGACGATGGCGGTGTTGACGTCCGCCGGCGTCAGGTTGAAGGCGAGCAGTTTCTGCGGGTCGATCCAGATCCGCATCGCCCGTTCGGCGCCGTACAGCTGCGCCTTGCCGACACCGTCCAGACGCTTGACCTCGTTCATCACGTTGCGCGCCAGGTAATCGCTGAGCGCCACGTCGTCGAGCTTGCCGTCGCTGGAGGTCAGGGTGATCAGCAGCAGGAAACCGGAGGAGACTTTCTCCACCTGCAAACCTTGCTGGATGACCGCTTGTGGCAGGCGAGATTCCACGGCTTTCAGGCGGTTCTGCACATCCACCTGAGCCAGTTCCGGGTTGGTGCCCGGCTGGAAGGTGGCCTTGATGGTGGCGCTGCCCAGGCTGCTCTGGGATTCGAAATACAACAGGTGATCGGCGCCGTTGAGCTCTTCCTCGATCAGGCTGACCACGCTCTCGTCCACGGTTTGCGCCGAAGCGCCGGGGTACACGGCGTAGATTTCGATTTGTGGCGGTGCAACATCGGGGTATTGCGCCACCGGCAGTTGCGGAATGGCCAGCGCACCGGCCAGCAGGATGAACAGGGCAACCACCCAGGCGAACACCGGGCGGTCGATAAAGAACTGCGGCATAAAAAAGCGTCCTGCTTACTGACCAGTCGCCTGGGCAAGTGGAAGAGGGGTGTCGTCGATCTGCACTTTCTCGCCGGGGCGGGCGTGCTGCAGCCCTTCGATGACGATGCGGTCGCCTGCCTTCAGGCCGCCGGTGACGATCCAGCGATCGTTCTGCACGGCACCCAGTTCGACCGGTTGCTGCCCGACCCGCTGTTCGGCGTCGAGCAGCAGCACCTGGGCGATGCCGGCGCTGTCGCGCTGGATGGCCCGTTGCGGCACGCTGATGCCCTGCTGGTTGACCGCTTGTTCCAGGCGTACGCGCACGAAACTGCCGGGCAGCAAGTCGAGGTCGGGGTTGGGGAACTCGCTGCGCAGGATGATCTGGCCGGTGCCCGGGTCGACGGTGATGTCGCTGAACAGCATTTTGCCCGGCAGCGGATAGAGGCTGCCGTCATCCTGAATCAACGTGGCTTTTGCCTGGTCCTGGCCGACCTGTTGCAACTGGCCGGAACGGAAGGCGCGGCGCAGTTCGTTGAGTTCGCGGGTGGACTGGGTCAGGTCGGCATGAATCGGGTTCAGTTGCTGAATCAGCGCCAGGGGCGTGGTTTCGTTTTGCCCGACCAGTGCGCCTTCGGTGACCAGTGCGCGACCGATACGCCCGGAAATCGGCGCGGTGACCGTGGCGTAACCGAGGTTCAACCGGGCGCGTTCCACCGCCGCCTTGTTGCCGGCGACGTCGGCAGCGGTCTGCCGGGCGTTGGCCCGGGCGTTGTCGTAGTCCTGGCCGCTGATGGCCTTGTCGTCGATCAACCGGGCGTAGCGCTGTTCCTGCAATCTGGCCTGGAACGCGTTGGCTTCAGCCTTGCGCAACGCGGCTTCGGCGCTGTCCAGGTCAGCCTTGAACGGCGCCGGGTCGATGCGGAACAACACTTCGCCCTGTTTCACGTCACTGCCTTCACGGAAGGTGCGCTGCAAGACAACGCCAGCCACCCGGGCACGCACTTCGGCCATGCGCGGTGCGGCAATCCGCCCGCTCAGTTCACTGCTGATGGTCAGTGGGCGCGCTTCGATGGTCTCGATGCGAACCGTGGCCAGCGGCGCCTGTTCCTCGGCATTCGAGGACTTGTCACACGCGCCCAGTGTCAACGCCAGTGCAATCAGGCTGAGCCTGGCAAGCAGATTCTTCGACATGTAATACCCCAATAAAGACCCCCAGCATCCTACTGGGCGAAGGCGAGGGTAGCGGTGAAGCTTTGTTGGTGCTGTGTGAAATTGTGTAAGGGTTTTACTCAGGTGTGCGTGAGGGCGTATATCCTGCAGTCCTTGATTTCTATTGCGCCGGATAGATTGCCATCGCGAGCAAGCTCGCTCCCACAGTGGCCGGTGGTTTTCATATCATTTGTGGTCACCTCAAATCCCTGTGGGAGCGGGCTTGCTCGCGAAGAGGCCGGTGCAGACGCCAAAGTACTTTCTGGAAACACCCCATGCCCAACATCCTCCTGGTCGAAGACGACACCGCCCTCGCCGAACTGATTGCCAGTTACCTGGAACGCAACGGTTATTCCGTCAGCGTGATCGGCCGCGGTGACCACGTGCGCGAACGTGCGCGGCTCAATCCGCCGGACCTGGTGATCCTCGACCTGATGCTGCCCGGCCTCGACGGCTTGCAAGTCTGTCGCCTGCTGCGCGCCGATTCGGCGACCCTGCCGATCCTGATGCTCACCGCCCGCGACGACAGCCACGACCAGGTCCTGGGCCTGGAAATGGGGGCCGACGACTACGTCACCAAACCCTGCGAGCCGCGGGTGCTGCTGGCCCGGGTGCGGACCTTGTTGCGCCGCAGCAGCCTCAGCGAGCCGCAGACTGCCAACGACCGCATTCTGATGGGCAACCTGTGCATCGACTTGTCCGAGCGTACCGTCACCTGGCGCGGGCAATTGGTGGAATTGTCCAGCGGCGAGTACAACCTGCTGGTGGTGCTGGCCCGGCATGCCGGAGAGGTGTTGAGCCGCGACCAGATCCTGCAACGCTTGCGCGGCATCGAATTCAATGGCACCGACCGTTCGGTGGACGTGGCGATTTCCAAGCTGCGACGCAAGTTCGACGACCACGCCGGCGAGGCGCGCAAGATCAAGACCGTGTGGGGCAAGGGTTACCTGTTCAGCCGTTCCGAGTGGGAATGCTGAGCCGATGTTCAGAATCCTCTTTCGTTTGTACCTGGTGACCATCGTCTCGTTCAGCGCGGCGATCTATCTGGTGCCGGATCTGGTGGTAAAGGTGTTCCAGGAGCGCTTTGTCACCTACAACCTCGATTACTCGCGAGGGCTGCAAACGCTGATCGTCAAACAGTTCCATGGGGTCCCGGCCGAACAGTGGCCGGCGCTGGCCGCTGAAATGGACAAGGACTTCTCGCCTCTGCACATCGTGCTCAGCAGCAATGACGACAGCAGCCTGACGCCCGATGAACAGCAGCGCTTGCGCCGCGGCGAGAACGTCGTGCGCGTGGGCGACTGGGGCTGGCGCACGCTGGCGGTCGCGCCGCTGAATGAGCGCACCGTGGTGCAAATGGTCGTGCCACCGGATCCGCTGGACGTCAATCTGTTGTACTGGAGCATCAACGTCCTGATCGGCGCGACCATGCTCGCCTGCCTGTTGTTGTGGCTGCGCCCGCACTGGCGTGATCTGGAGCGCCTCAAGGGCGCCGCCGAACGCTTTGGCAAGGGCCACTTGGGCGAGCGCACGCAAATTTCCCCGAGTTCCAACATCGGTAGCCTGGCCAGTGTGTTCGACACCATGGCCGGCGACATCGAGAACCTGCTCAACCAGCAGCGAGACCTGCTCAATGCGGTGTCCCACGAGTTGCGCACGCCGCTGACGCGCCTGGATTTCGGCCTGGCGCTGGCCCTGTCCGACGACTTGCCGGCGGCCAGCCGCGAGCGCTTGCAAAGCCTGGTGGCGCACATTCGTGAACTCGATGAATTGGTGCTGGAGCTGCTGTCCTACAGCCGCCTGCAAAACCCGGCGCGGCTGCCGGAGCAGGTCGAAGTGTCGATGGATGAATTCATCGACAGCATTCTCGGCAGCGTCGACGAAGAAATGGAGTCTCCGCAAATCGTCATCGACGTGTTGCTCCACGGCCAGCTCGAACGCTTCAGCCTGGACCCGCGCCTGACCGCCCGAGCCCTGCAAAACCTGCTGCGCAACGCCATGCGCTATTGCGAGAAGCGTATTCAGATCGGTGTGCAGGTCTATGCCAGTGGCTGTGAAATCTGGGTCGACGATGATGGCATCGGCATTCCGGATGACGAACGCGAGCGGATCTTCGAACCTTTCTACCGCCTCGACCGCAGCCGCGACCGCGCCACGGGTGGTTTCGGACTGGGACTGGCGATCAGCCGCCGAGCACTGGAAGCCCAGGGCGGCACGTTGACGGTGGAAGCCTCGCCACTTGGGGGGGCGAGGTTTCGGTTGTGGTTGCCGGCGTTGGGCTGAGCCAGGAGTTAAATGCTACGGCGAACATCCCCGTTTCTCCGGGTATTACTCAAAGACGAAGACGACAAACTTTCTCCCCTCAGAGAGCCTGTCAACGACCGGGTCGGCAGTGATGATGGTTGCAATGCCAGACTATGGGATCCGATGTTTTGTCCACTTGTTGAGCTGGCGACTTCTGAGTAGGGAGGAGGCGGGGATTCAGGCCGTGGAGGAGTGAGATCACTGGGCACGTAGGCAGGGGGGCCGTTAGATCGTGAAGCAGACCAGTAGTTCGGCGGGTACTCCGGATCTCTGCTGGCGGATGTCAACTCAGACATACGCATGTCCGATTGCCGGGAAGCTTCACCACTCCGCTGCAATCTCGGAGGCCGTGACTGACGAAACTTCAAAAATACTGCGCCTAACCCAGTTCCAGCCGCAGCAATTGAAAGTCCTGCTAGCACCAAACGAACCGTCTTGTCCTCTACGACGAGCGATCCAACAAAGGCTCCCACTGAAACAGTGACAGAAACTCCGATTAGAATGCGAAAAACAGAAAAATGCCCGGTCGGATCACTCCGATTGACCGGGTCCCCCACGCAATACGCATACCCATTCAATCCACCGTCCCCAAACGGACTCAAACTGTCCGGGCTGTTGAATCGCATAGTCACCGGGTTGAACTGCCGATAGCCATTGCCCAGAGGATAATGCCCGGTCAGCGGGTCCCGCCGTTCACCATTGAACCCGAGCAGGCTGAGCAAGCCGTTTTCCGGGGAGCGGTGACCATAGGCCGTGTAGGTGACGGGTTGCGGTCCCGTGGTGCTGAGCGCATTGAGCACTGAGCGTTGCTGATCGGTTGCCAGCAACGAACTGTCGATCCGGGCGTTTTCATGGCGCTGTTGCGCCAACAACCGATCTTCGTGCTGGAAAATACTGTTGCGCACCGAGCCTTGGATTTCGGTGGCCAGCCGGGTTTTGCAGTAAAAGCGTTGAAGGCTGTCCATGACCGCTGGCGCGCTGTTGTCCAATCGATCCAGCGCATCATAGCGATAGCGGCACAGCACGGTTTCGCGAGGGGAAGCAGGCATTTTCCGAGCTCCATGCACGGTTGAGTATTCGTACCCCAAGCATCGACTGTTTCCCGGTTGCTGCCCACTATCAGAACTGCTAGGTCTTGAGTTCAACAAGCGCTAGCGTCCTCGGTGCGTTCATCGTTTGCTACAGGCTCAAGCGCCCGCGCAACAGTTTCGCCATCTCCTCCAGGTCCGTCATCGGCTGGTGCCCGATCAGCATCCAGGCGTGTTCCATGTCGGCCCAATACACGATGTTCAGCTCGCGCCGCTGTTCCCGGGCGAAATGGCGGCTGCCGCTGTTGGAGCGGGTAACACACAGCGCCATGGGGCCGTGGGCCGGATCGAGGTAGGTGATCTGGGCGATGGGTGCACCGTCGTACTCGAGGATTTGCGCGCGCCTGAACTCGGCACGGGGCAGGCTCAGTTTTGCCGGCGCGAGGTTGAGGCCCAGACGCGCATCGATCGTGCGCAGTTGTGCCCGTTGGGCAGCTTCATCGCCGGGCAGGTGATCCAGGGTTTCCGGCACATAGAGCGCCATGTAATCGGCCACCAGGCCGCGCCAGCTATGTGACTGTCGGCTCGCTTGCCAGCCGAGGAACAAACGGTCCGCCAGCACGCCGCCGGCCAACAGCCCGGCCGCGGCGGCCAGGAACCAGCGTCGATTGAGCCCGGGGCGGGCGGGTGA
>NZ_JAHBDG010000055.1:0-241799 GCF_019956305.1 Pseudomonas sp. BF-B-30
ACTGTGTTTGCCAATGTCGATACCGAGAAGCGTCATCGTGTTCATGAGAGATCCTCCGCCGAAAACGAGAAAAGCCCTGCAAGCGTAAACCTGCAGGGCTTCTCGGTCAGGCTGACCATCTCATTAAGCCCCGCTCTTCTCTCGAAGGCGGGGCTTTTCGTTACAGCATCTAAACCTTAAGGCGCGTACGTCAGCAACAACTCCGCCGGCACTTTGAAGTCCAGGGACATCATCACGCTCAACGCGGTAATGGTGAAGATCGAGAACACGAACAGCTTGCGTGCCCAGACCGTGTCATCCACTGCCTTGTAGCCGGTCCAGGCCATGTACAGCCAGTACATGCCCATGGCCGCGGCGACGGCGAGGTAGCTCATGCCGGCGTAGCCGCTGAAGGTCAGCATCAAGGTCGCCACGAGGAACGCCAGGATGTAGAGCAGGATGTGCTTCTTGGCCACCTGGATGCCGCGCTTCACCGGCAGCACCGGAATCGATGCGGCCAGGTAATCGTTGAAGCGGAAGATCGCGATGGCGTAGGAATGCGGCATCTGCCACAAGCTGAACATCACCAGCAGGGTCAGCGCGGCCATGTCGAAGGTGTTGCTGACTGCGACGTAGCCAATCACCGGCGGCATGGCGCCCGACAGACTGCCCACCAGCGTGCCGTGAACCGACTTGCGCTTGAGGTACAGGCTGTAGAAGCCGACGTAGATCACGAAGCCGATGACTGCGAACAGTGCGGCCAACGGGTTGGCCACCTTGTACAACAGCGCAACGCCGGCGACACCCAGGACGGTCGCGTAGATCAGGGCCAGTTTCAGGGAGATCAAGCCCTGGACCAGCACCCGGTTCTTGGTGCGTTCCATCTTCAGGTCGATGTCGCGGTCGATGCAGTTGTTGAACACGCAACCGGAGGCAACCACCAGGGACGTGCCGATCATGGCGGCCAGGAAGATGGCCAGATCGACATGCCCTTTGGAGGCCAGGAAAAATCCGCCTGCCACAGAAAGCACGTTACCGAAAATGATCCCCGGTTTGGTGATTTGGATAAAGTGCTTGAGGGACATGCGGACTTACCTCACTTCGCCATCATGAACGTGTGGATGCTGAACATGATCCACAGCGACAGGCCAACCAGCAGGACAATCACGATCGCGGCGAAGACAAACGCAATCACGTTGTTTCGCTGCGCGGCCGAACGGTCCAGGTGCAGGAAGTACACCAGGTGCACCAGCACCTGGACGATCGCGAACGCCAGGACGATCAACAGGGTGATCGACTTCGGCAGTGTCGGGTACATCACCAGACCGAATGGAATGGCGGTCAGGATCACCGACAGGATGAAGCCGATGACGTACGACTTGTAGCTGCCGTGACCGGCGTCGTCGTGGCCATGGTGGGAATGAGCTGGGTTAGCCATTTACATAGTCCCCATCAGATAAACAACGGTGAATACGCAGATCCAGACGACGTCCAGGAAGTGCCAGAACAGGCTCAGGCAGCTCAGGCGAGTCTTGTTGGTCGAGGTCAGGCCATGCTTGTTGACCTGATACATCATGATCGCCATCCAGATCAGACCGCTGGTCACGTGCAGACCGTGGGTACCGACCAGGGTGAAGAACCCGGACAGGAAGCCGGAACGGCTAGGGCCGTAGCCTTCGGAGATCAAGATGTGGAACTCGTTGATCTCCATGCCGATGAAGCCCAGGCCGAACAGGAAGGTCATGGCCAACCAGCCCAGGACCTGCTTCTTGTTGCCCCGGTAGAACGCCAGCATGGCGAAGCCGTAGGTGATCGAACTGAACAACAGCAGAGCGGTTTCGCCCAGCACGTATGGCAGTTCGAAGATGTCGTGGCCCGACGGACCACCCGCTACGTTGTTAACCAGTACCGCGTACACAGCGAAGATCGACGCAAACAGAATGCAGTCGGTCATCAGGTAGAGCCAGAAACCGTATACGGTCATCTCGCCCGAGTCGTGGTGGTCATCGTGCCCATGGTCACCATGGGCGTGTCCAACATTGGTCACTAAATTCGACATGGTTTAAGCCTGTTCCAACGAGGTTTCAACACGGGTGGCGGTGGCCGGGATTTTCCCTGCCGCTACCAGGCGCTTGTGCTGCTCGGCTTCGATGCGCTCGATCACGTCGACCGGCACCATATAGCCTTGATCATCACGGGCCGCGTGGATCACGAAGTAGATCACGGTGCCGGCCAGGCTAGCGATTGCCAGCCACCAGATGTGCCAGATCATCGCGAAACCGAACACCGTCAACAGCGCGCCCATGACCACACCGGTGGCGGTGTTGTTAGGCATGTGGATCGGCTGGTACTTGGCCGGGGCCTTGTACGCGGTGCCGTTTTCCTTGGCTTCGGTGAACGGGTCGATGCAGTCGGCTTTCGGCAGCACGGCAAAGTTGTAGAACGGTGGTGGCGACGAGGTCGACCATTCCAGGGTGTGGGCATTCCACGGGTCGCCGTGTTCGCACATGTTTTCCGGCTTGTTGCGGTCACGCACGCTGACGTACAGCTGGATCAGCTGGCAAGCGATACCCACGGCGATCATCACCGCACCGAACATGGCGACGTACAGGTACGGCACCCACTCAGGGTTGGTGGTGGCGTTCAGACGACGGGTCATGCCCATGAAGCCCAGCGCGTAGAGCGGCATGAACGCGACGAAGAAGCCCGAGATCCAGAACCAGAACGCTGCCTTGCCCCAGCCTTCGTGCAGCTTGAAGCCGAACGCTTTAGGGAAGTAGAACGCGAAACCTGCGATGTAACCGAATACCGCACCGCCGATGATCACGTTATGGAAGTGCGCGATCACGAACAGGCTGTTGTGCAGAACGAAGTCAGCACCCGGGATGGCCAGCAGTACGCCGGTCATGCCGCCGATGGCGAAGGTCACCATGAAGCCCAGGGTCCACAGAACCTGGCTGGTGAAACGCAGACGGCCCTGGTAGATGGTGAACAGCCAGTTGAACAGCTTCACACCCGTCGGGATGGAAATCAGCATCGTCGCCAGACCGAAGAAGGCGTTGACGCTGGCACCCGAACCCATGGTGAAGAAGTGGTGCAGCCAAACCATGAAGCCCAGGATCGAGATCGCGCCCGATGCGTAGACCATCGAGTGGTGGCCGAACAGTTTCTTGCCGGTGAAGGTCGAGATGACTTCGGAGAAGATACCGAACGCTGGCAGGATCAGGATGTACACCTCAGGGTGACCCCATGCCCAGAACAGGTTCACGTACATCATCGGATTGCCACCAAGTTCATTGGTGAAAATGTGGAAATCCATGTAACGGTCAAGCGTCAGCAGTGCCAGGGTAGCGGTCAGGATCGGGAACGAGGCCACGATCAGGACGTTGGCCCAGGTGCAGGTCCAGGTGAAGATCGGCATGTCCATCAGCTTCATGCCAGGGGTACGCATTTTCAGCACGGTGGCCAGGAAGTTGACCCCCGTCAGCGTCGTACCCAGGCCGGATAGCTGTAGCGCCCAGATGTAGTAATCCATCCCCACGCCAGGGCTGTATTGCAGACCCGACAGCGGCGGATAGGCAACCCAGCCGGTCTTGGCGAATTCGCCGACGCCCAGGGACAGGTTGATCAGCACCACGCCGGAAACCAGCAGCCAGAAGCTCAGGGAGTTCAGGAACGGGTAGGCAACGTCACGCGCGCCGATCTGCAGCGGCACTGCAAGGTTCATCAGGCCGGTGAAGAATGGCATCGCCATGAAGATGATCATGATCACACCGTGGGCGGTGAAGATCTGGTCATAGTGTTCAGGTGGCAGGTAGCCAGGCGAACCCTCGGTGGCCATGGCCAGCTGGGTACGCATCATGATGGCGTCGGCAAAGCCGCGCAGCAGCATGACCATGGCGACGATGATGTACATCACGCCGATTTTCTTGTGGTCGACCGACGTCAGCCACTCGGTCCACAGGTAGGTCCACTTCTTGAAGTAGGTGATTGCAGCGAACAGCGCCAGACCACCGAGCGCGATCATGGCGATGGTCACCATTACGATCGGCTCGTGGAACGGGACTGCTTCCCAACTTAATTTACCAAACATCGTTTACTCCTCTGCCCCGGCAGCTGAATGCGAGTTCATGTCCATTCCTTGCGTAGCGGCCACTTCTTTCTCTTCTTTCTCGTGCTTCACTTTCGGACCCGGTTTCATGCCTTCGTACTTGTCGACGATGGTCTGGAACAGGTTCGGCGTCACCGAGGAGTAGAGCTCGACTGGGTTGTTCTGGCTTTGCTTGGCAAGGGCTGCGTATTCAGCTTGTTCAAGCTGCTTAGGCGCCTTTTTGACTTCACTTACCCAGGCGTCGAAATCTTCCTGGGAAGTTGCGATCGCTTTGAATTTCATACCGGTGAAACCCGCGCCGCTGTAGTTGGCGGAGATACCGTCCATCTCGGCGTTCTCGTTGGCGATCAGGTGCAGCTTGGTCTGCATGCCCGCCATCGCGTAGATCTGGCCGCCCAGCGCAGGGATGAAGAACGAGTTCATCACGGCGTCGGAAGTGATCTTGAAGTTGATCGGGGTGTGCGCCGGGAACACGATCTTGTTGACCGTGGCGATGCCTTGTTCCGGGTAGATGAACAGCCACTTCCAGTCCAGCGCGACCACTTCGATGGTCACAGGCTTGACGTCGGATTCCAGCGGCTTGTACGGGTCAAGGGCGTGGGTCGACTTGTAGGTGACGTAACCCAGGGCAATGATGATCAGCACTGGAACAGCCCACACCGCGATCTCGATCTTGGTGGAGTGGTTCCATTTCGGGGTGTAGGTAGCGTTGGTGTTGGACGCGCGGTATTTCCAGGCGAACAGGAAGGTCATGATGATGACCGGAACGACGACCAACAGCATCAGCAGCGTTGCGGTGATGATCAGGTTTCGCTCATCCAGACCAACCTGGCCCTTGGGATTGAGCAAGGTCATGTTGCAGCCTGACAGCAGCAACGTGCCGATCAGCGGCAATAAGCCTAGTAGTCTGGGGTACCTGTTTTTACTCATCTCACGACCTCTAAAGCAGCTTGCGCAATGCAGTTGGGTTTTGATCGCCAACACTTCACCCTGCCAAGGGTTGGCATTTTTCTTGGATTGAATAAGGGCATGCCCGTCGTGCGTCAGACGCTGTACGACAAATCCCGGGCCTGCGGTGAGTTCTTATTCGAATACGTGGTCAAAGGCCTTGTTACAGACCAATTCCATTTGGTGCGGGTAGTTGGAGGCTCCGACACCTGGGAATCGCATGAAGCCACCAGACCTCTCGACACCCTGTTTCTGCTCACCCCTGGTTAAGATTTGAGCAGTGCCGGGAATTCAGTGCGGGCGATTGTAGATATGTAACGTTCTATAAACCATGTCTCATCCCGAAATAATTTTTATCCGAACCGGCAACAATCATTAACCGTTTTCGCAAAAGTGGCGCATCTTATCGAAATTAATTCTCAACAAAAACACCAAAATAAGTAGGTCTTCCACCCACGGTTCAGACAGTATCGTGTCCCTCTTCTCGGCCCTTGACCTTGCCCAAGGCCCGATATGACGGGGTCTCTGGCCATTCGCCAGAGCCTGTTAAAACTGCCTGTTCGTGCCCTCAATGGAAAAAACCGGAAGCCTGCAAAACAAGCCAATTTCGTTACGTTTCCATGTACCAATCCGGCCTTCTCGAACGCCCTGCGGCACTCGCTCTGTGACAACATGTCGCACACTTGTCGCACCCTTGATTGCCACCCGTCACAGTCTTTTTACCCAGCCTCTGAAATGTGCTCTGCAAGACAAAAAAAGCCCCGGCCCTCTCTTCGAGGACCGGGGCTTTTTTGTCCGACAATGGGAGGCGGCAGTTGACCTCAGCGCAGCGCTTTGCGGTTACGCGAGGTGAGCAACGGCACCAGCACCACAATCAGCACGAAGGCAACCAGCGCCCACTGTGCCAGCGACAGACCAAGGATCGGCGGGTATGGCGTGGAGCAGAAACCATCGACCTGGAAACCCAGCGGGAAGATCTTCGCCAGCGGCAAGTCATCGACAATCGGTTGCAGCACATCGATGCCGCAGCTGACCGCCGGATAGAACTGCGTATAGACGTGATGCCCGGCAACGCCTGCACCTGCCACTGCACAGATCACCACCAGGGTTTCAAACACCGTGATGCTGCGACGGCCGCGCATGGCCGCGCCGATGAAGGCAAAGATCGCGATCAGCAGCAACGCGTAACGTTGCAGGATGCACAGCGGGCAAGGGGCCTCGCCCAGAACAATTTGCATGTACAGCGCGCCGCCGATCAGCGCCAGGCAAATGATGCCCAAAAACACCAGGTAGCGCCGTTCACGCCCCAACCGCATGGATTCATCGCTCATTGCGTTTCCCTTCAATATTTCGATTGCCCGTCAGTCTACACGCTGGCCCGGACCTTTGAGAGTCTGGAGCATGTGAGGGGGATTCGGGGGGAATAGACGATAAGGCGGTTAAGAAGGGATTAACTTTCTGACTTTTTTCAGTTCAGGACCGAGGTGTGGCATTCGCGAGCAAGCCCGCTCCCACATTGGATCTGTGAACGACACGGACCAATGTGGGAGCGGCGGTGCGGCGATCCGACTTGCTCGCGAAGCAGGCGACTCGGTCCCCCGAGCCGCCGCAACCCCTTACTCCAGCGCCGCCGCCGGCCCGAAGAACTCATAACGGCTTTGCTTCTCCGGTACACCCAATGCCTTGAGGTGGCGTTTGATCGCGACCATGAAGCCTTTTGGCCCCAGGAAATAGGCATCCAGATCGCGCTCTTGCGGCAGCCATTGATGCAACTGCTGCTGGCTCAACAACCCCATCTTGTGCGCCGCCGGGCTCACGCCGTCGTCCTCGGAATAGCAGTAAAAGCGTTTGAGTTGCGGATGACGCTCAGCCAGGCCATCGATCCAGTCGCGGAAGGCATGGACGCTGCCGTTGCGCGCGCAGTGGATGAAATGCACCGGCCGCCGGGTTTCCAGCGCCGCTTCGAGCATCGCCAGGGTCGGGGTGATGCCCACGCCACCGCTGATCAGTACCAGTGGCTTGTCGCTGGCGGTCAGGACGAACTCGCCCGATGGCGGGAACAACTGGATGCTGGCGCCGACATGCAACTGGTCGTGCAGGAAGTTGGAAGCGCGGCCACCGGCCTCGCGCTTGACGCTGATGCGGTACTGGCCTTTGTTTGCCAGCGCCGACAGCGAGTAGTTACGACGGATCTCTTCACCGTCGAGGATCAGTTTCATGCCGATGTACTGGCCGGGTTCTGCCAGCAGGATCGGGCCTTTGTCCGCGGGTTCGAAGTAGAACGAAGTGATCTCGGCGCTCTCCTCGACCTTGTCTGCCACGATGAATTCCCGCGCCCCGCGCCAACCGCCCGGTGCCTGTTCCTTCTGGTCGTAGATGCTGGTTTCGGCACCGATCAGGATGTCCGCCAGTTGACCGTAGGCCGCGCCCCAGGCCGCGATCACTTCAGGAGTGGCGATCTCTTCGCCCAATACTTCGGCGATGGCCCGCAGCAGGCAGCTGCCGACAATCGGATAGTGTTCCGGCAAGATCTGCAGGGCCACGTGCTTGTTGATGATCTTGGCCACCAGGTCGCCCAACTGGTCGAGTTGGTCGATATGGCGCGCATACATCAATACGCCGTTGGCCAGGGCACGCGGCTGATCACCGCTGGCCTGGTGGGCCTGGTTGAACAGCGGGCGGACTTCCGGGTATTCGGAGAGCATCATGCGGTAGAAGTGCGTGATCAGCGCCTCACCACCGCTTTCGAGCAGCGGCACGGTGGATTTGACGATGGCACGGTCTTGAGCGCTCAGCATAAGGTGACTCCTGGTCTTCTTGGGTTGCTAACGGACTACCCTATGCTTATCAGCTTTCGTGCCAACTATTTAATCGTTATAAATCAATAACTTGATAACTAAATAGTCATTTAGACACTGCCTGATTTATAGTCATACCGACTACACGGAGTCACTATGACTGCAAAACCCCTGCTCACTGCTCTGCTGCCCCTGGTCGCCGACCTGTCCCGCGAACTGCCCGAGGGCGAACGTTATCGACGCCTGCTGGAAGCCATGCGCGCCCTGCTCCCGTGCGACGCCGCCGCCCTGCTGCGTCTTGATGGTGAATGGCTGGTGCCGCTGGCCGTCGACGGCTTGAGTACCGACACCCTCGGCCGGCGCTTCAAGGTCAGCGAGCACCCGCGTTTCGAAGCGCTGCTCAGCGGCCCCGGCCCGACCCGGTTCGCTGCCGACAGCGACTTGCCTGACCCCTATGACGGCTTGGTCGATGGCCTGGATGATCATCTGGAAGTCCACGACTGCATGGGTTGCCCGTTGTTCATCGACGAGCGCCCATGGGGCCTGCTGACCCTCGATGCCCTCGACCCGGAGCGCTTCGAACCGATCGAACTGGATGCCCTGCAAGCCTTCGCCAGCCTCGCGGCCGCTACGGTCAACGCCGCCGAGCGCATCGAGCGGTTGAACAACCGGGTCGAAGATGAGCATCAGCGCGCCGAGGTCTACCGCCAGGCCAGCGGCCAGCAGAATCGCGAGATGATTGGCCAGAGCAAGGCCCACAAGCGCCTGGTCGAAGAAATAAGCCTGGTGGGCGGCAGCGACCTGACCGTGTTGATCACCGGCGAAACCGGGGTCGGCAAGGAGTTGGTGGCCCAAGCCATCCATGCCGCCTCGCCCCGCGCCGACAAACCGATCATCAGCCTCAACTGCGCCGCGCTGCCCGACACCCTGGTGGAAAGCGAGTTGTTCGGCCATGTTCGCGGCGCCTTCACCGGGGCGATGAACGACCGCCGTGGCAAGTTCGAACTGGCCAATGGCGGCACGCTGTTCCTTGATGAAGTCGGCGAGTTGTCGCTGACCGTGCAGGCCAAGTTGCTGCGGGTGCTGCAAAGCGGTCAACTGCAGCGACTGGGTTCGGACCAGGAGCATCAGGTCGACGTGCGCCTGATCGCGGCGACCAACCGCGACCTCGCCGAAGAAGTACGCAGCGGCCGTTACCGCGCCGACTTCTACCATCGCCTCAGCGTGTATCCGCTGCTGGTGCCGGCCCTGCGCGATCGCGGGCGCGATGTGCTGCTGCTCAGCGGTTACTTCCTGGAGCAGAACCGCTCGCGCATGGGACTCAACAGCCTGCGCCTGAACAGCGACGCCCAGGCCGCGTTATTGGCCTACGACTGGCCCGGCAATGTGCGCGAGCTTGAACATTTGATCGGCCGCAGCGCCTTGAAAGCCCTGGGCAATTGCAAGGAGCGGCCAAAGATTCTCAGCTTGAGCGCAGCCGACCTCGACTTGCCCAGCGCCAGCGTTGAAACCGCTGCCGAGCAACCCGCCATCGCCGCTGTGGCGTTGGTAGCAGGTGATTTGCGCGAGGCGACCGAAAACTATCAGCGCCAGTTGATCGGTGCCTGCCTGGAGCGGCACAACAACAACTGGGCAAGCGCGGCCCGTGAGCTAGGCTTGGATCGGGCGAATCTGGGGCGGATGGCCAAAAGGCTCGGCATGAAGTGATGACCCCATCGCGAGCAAGCTCGCTCCCACAGGATGAGTGAACGACGACGATCTAATGTGGGGGCGAGCTTGCTCGCGATGGCGTCTTACTGTTCACCGCAATTGTTAAAGCCTGCCCCAAACAAGTCGATAACCCGGCATCGAAGTCATTGGCGATCCCTGGATTGCCCGTCACCTTTTTCCAGAGAAGGTTTATATGTCCTCCACCAAAGCCCGCGCAGACTCACTTTCGCTTCTGCTGTTTACCTTGCGCAGCGGCAAGCTGATGGCGATCAACCTGCTCAAGGTCAGTGAAATCATTCCCTGCCCGCCGCTGACCAGGCTGCCGGAGTCACATCCCCACGTCAAAGGCATCGCCACCCTGCGCGGTGCCTCGCTGTCGGTGATCGACCTCAGCCGAGCCATTGGCGAGCGTCCGCTGGAAGACCCGAACGGCGGCTGCCTGATCGTCACCGACGTCAGCCGCTCCAAGCAGGGCCTGCACGTACAGGCCGTGAGCAAGATCGTCCATTGCCTGACCACCGACATCCGCCCGCCGCCCTTCGGCTCCGGTGGTTCGCGTGCCTACATCACTGGCGTGACGTCGGTCGATGGCACCCTGGTACAAGTGCTGGACATCGAAAAAGTCATCCATGGCATCGCCCCGGCACAAATCGAAATGGCGCCGACCGAACTGAGCATGGAAGACGCCGAACTGCTCGGCAACGCGCGCATCCTGGTGGTCGATGACAGCCAGGTCGCCTTGCAGCAATCGGTGCACACCCTGCGTAACCTCGGCCTGCAGTGCCATACGGCCCGCAGCGCCAAGGAAGCCATCGACTGCCTGCTGGACCTGCAAGGCACCGCGCAGCAGATCAACCTGATCGTCTCGGACATCGAGATGTCGGAGATGGACGGTTACGCCTTCACCCGCACCTTGCGGGAAACCCCGGATTTCGCGCATCTTTATGTGCTGCTGCACACCTCGCTGGACAGTGCGATGAACGCCGAGAAAGCACGACTGGCGGGGGCGAACGCTGTGCTGACCAAGTTTTCTTCGCCGGAATTGACCCAGTGTCTGATCACCGCGGCCAAGGCTGTCGCCGAACAGGGTTATTGAGTGTTGACCGAAGAATTCTGCTGGCTGATGCGGCGTGACCTCTCTGTCGTCGTGCCGCCCCCTGATTGGCCAACCGGCCTGCAACTGAGCGAATACCGCCCCGAACTGGGCGCCGCCGTGCACCGGTTGATGGAGTTCGGTTATCTCGACGGCGGTGGTCGCGTAGCCGCGCTGGACATGTGGCAACGGCAGTTCGAAACCGATCCGGAATATGACCCGGCCCTGTGCTTCATTGCCCTGGATGCCGAGGAAGTGGTCGGCGTTTGCCAGTGCTGGACCAGTGCCTATATCAAGAACCTGGTGGTGCACCCGCGGTTTCAGGGTCGGGGGTTGGGGCGTGCGCTGTTGTTGCAGGCGTTCAAGATGTTCCAGCAGCGGCATGAAGGTTTCGTGGACCTGAAGGTACGTGAAGACAACCTTCGGGCGCGGCGCTTGTATGAAAGCGTCGGGATGCGCGCGGTTCGCCGGGAGCCGGTTCCGCTCTGACACACCGCCATCGCGAGCAGGCTCGCTTGTATGCTTAGACTTGAAGGGGTGGGCTTGCTCGCGAAGAGGCCAGCAAAGTCTCCATCTAGCTTTCAGGCATACTCCTGCCTTGGTCACTGAGCCCAAGGAAGCCTGAACCATGAAAGCTGCGCCCCTGATTCTATTCTGCCTCACCGCCCTCACCTCCCAGGCCCACGCCTCCAGCCCCGACGCCTGGGCCACCTACGACAAAGCCGTACTCACCAGTTGCACCAAGGCCAGCGGCCTGAAGGACAGCAAACCGGTCGGCAACGCCGCGCAGTTCGATGACCGGGTCGGCTACACCGCGCTCCTGCTTCAGGGCCAGTACCCGCAAAAGCACATGAAAGGCGCACAAGGCACCGAGTTGTGCCTGTACAACAAAAAGAGCAAAACCGCATACGTCACCGAATGGGACTCCATCCGCCCGGCCGGCAAGGCACACTGAGTGGCGCATAATTTGCTTCGACAGCGGCCTTTGCGGCGGCATTCTGTCGCCGTTTCATGCCCTGTGACGCGAACGAACGCTCGATGAATACAACGTTTTCCTGTGTAGGCTGCGGCAAATGCTGTAACGACCACCATGTGCCCCTGACTCTGGGCGAAGCCCGGATGTGGGCAGCCGATGGCGGTCAGGTGATCGTGCTGGTGGAAGCGTTTCTGGGCAATGGCCTGGGTCTGCCGGTGCACCAACGGGAACACGCCGAACGCCGTTCGGCGGCAGTGCGCAGCGGTGAATCCGAGGCGTACGTGGCCATCACCTTCGCCGCCTACAATGTCGGTCCCTGCCGAAATCTTGACGAAGACAACCTCTGTCGCATCTACGAACGCCGGCCGCTGGTGTGCCGTATCTATCCGATGGAAATCAATCCACACATACCTCTGAACACCGCCATGAAGGAATGTCCGCCTGAGTCGTGGGAAAAAGGACCGGAGCTGATTGTTGGTGGTGAGCTGGTCGACCGGGGATTGTCGGAAGTGATCCAGCGCTCCCGTCAGGCGGATCGTGATGAGATTCTGATGAAGGATGCAATTTGTGCGTTGCTGGGGATTCGCACGACGGCCCTGAAGGGCGACGGGTTTACTGCTTATCTGCCGGATATGGCGGAATTTGCCGCGATCATCGACGACCTGGACGGGCAAACGTTGCCGCAGTGGAGCAGCGAATGGCGGTTTCATGTGTCGGGGGATGATATTGCCGGGCAAGTGCTGGCCGTAGGTGCGCAAGTGACGGCGGATGCGCTGACGAATTACTCGTTTATTTCGTTGCGGGCGACTTGATTCGGAATTTGCAGTGTTTGTACCGGCCCCTTCGCGAGCAAGCCCGCTCCCACTGGAGGAATGCATTCCAAATGTGGGAGCGGGCTTGCTCGCGAAGACGGCAGATCAGTCACTGCAGACTTAAGAACTCAGCGCTTACCCATCGACCGGCGAGTCCCTGGCGGTGCCATGCCCGGCGTTTTGGTGTGGCCGTTCTTGGCGCCGTTCTTGTACCACGGCTGGTTGGAACCCTTGGCGGCCGCCAGCTCACCCGGCTTGAACGGGAATTTGAAGGCCGGGATCCCGGCTTTGGATTCGCTGTCGGCGCTGGAGTCGACGCTGTCTGGCAGCTCTGCCTGCACGTCGTTCAGGGCGTCGGCGACCGGCGGTTGTTTCGGGGAAGTCATGAAAGCTCCGGGTGGTGCATGAAATGTCGGGCCCGGTGAGCGGGCCGCATGCCACAGTATAAGAAGTGCGGCAGTATAACTGGATGGAGCACGACAAGCTGCAAGCTTGCATAGACCGCCTGACGACTCGCACAAATCCCGCGAAGAATGTTAGCGTGCTCATCATTCTTCACCGCCCGACGAGCCCGCCCGCCCATGAAAAAGACCGTCCTTGCATTCAGCCGCGTCACTCCACCAATGATCGAACGCCTGCAACAGGATTTCGACGTCATCGTGCCGAATCCGAAAAACGGCGACATCAACGCCCAATTCAACGAAGCCCTGCCCCACGCCCACGGCTTGATCGGCGTCGGTCGCAAACTCGGCCGCGCTCAATTGGAAAACGCCACCACGCTGGAAGTGGTATCCAGTGTCTCGGTGGGCTACGACAACTATGACCTGGCCTACTTCAACGAACGCGGGATCATGCTGACCAACACGCCGGATGTGCTCACCGAAAGCACCGCCGACCTGGCGTTTGCCCTGTTGATGAGCAGCGCGCGCCGCGTCGCCGAACTGGATGCCTGGACCAAGGCCGGGCAATGGCAGGCCACTGTCGGTGCGCAGCTGTTCGGTTGCGATGTGCATGGCAAGACGCTGGGCATTGTCGGCATGGGCAACATCGGTGCGGCCATCGCCCGACGCGGTCGCCTGGGGTTCAACATGCCGGTCATCTACAGCGGCAACAGCCGCAAGACCGAACTGGAACAGGAGCTCGGCGCGCAGTTCCGCAGCCTTGATCAACTGCTGGCCGAGGCCGATTTCGTGTGCCTGGTGGTGCCGCTCAGCGAGAAAACCAAACACTTGATCAGCCATCGCGAACTGGCGCTGATGAAACCAGGCGCCATCCTGGTGAACATTGCCCGCGGCCCGGTGGTGGATGAGCCGGCACTGATCGAAGCGCTGCAAAACAACCGCATTCGTGGTGCCGGACTGGACGTTTACGAAAAAGAACCGCTGGCCGAGTCCCCACTGTTCCAGTTGAAAAATGCCGTGACCTTGCCGCACATTGGCTCGGCCACCCATGAGACCCGCGATGCCATGGCCAACCGTGCCCTGGCCAACCTGCGCAGTGCGCTGTTGGGGGAACGCCCACAGGACCTGGTCAACCCGCAAGTCTGGAAGGGTTGAAAAAAGGGCAGGCGTTAAAAGCGCCTGCCCTTAAATACAAAAAACAAAAACAATATCACTCTAAACCTGTAAAAAAACTGTCTGAATACACACCCTGCAATTCAGTCAACAAACAAACAACAAAACCACCCACTAGACTCTCCTTACTTTTCCAGGCACAACGGAAACAATAAAGGAGATCACCACCTTGAATCAACTTACGACAAATAAAGTCATACGCTTCAGCAAAGCCACATTAATGTTATTCATAAGCATTTTTGGATTGCTGGTGATGTACAGCAACTTCACAGACTACGCAACCAACTACGAAAACATCAGTAACATCCTGAGCATGGAGAGCACGGGTGACGACGAGAAGTACAGCTACAGGGCCATTACCTCGCACATACTCCATCACCGTATCTACTGGCTCATCATTACACTCGAGGTTATCTACACGCTCTTTTTCATGATCGGAACCTGTTATCTTTATAAAAACCTGAATAGCAGCGCAGAAGAATTCCATGAAGCCAAGAAGCCCGCGATTATTGGACTGCTCATTGCGCTCTTGCTTTACTATGTCGGCTTTCAAGTTATCGGCGTGGAATGGTTCAACATGGACCAGTCACAAGCCTGGAATTACAAAGACTGGACCCGGCATATTGTCGATTTCATACTACCGCTGCTGATTTATATTGCGATCAAAGTCGAGCACTGAGGACTTCAGCGCTCGATGAACGTCATCTCAAGCGAGCTTGCTACTCCCCTGTACCAAGCGTGGTTTGGGCTTGCGAAACACCAGTACGTTACCCGACATCACCAATACCAGCCCCAACAGCGCCGGCATCGTCCACTGATACCCCTCGGCGAACGCCGACACGTTGAGTGCCACCACTGGAAACAGCACTGTGCAGTACGCAGCCCGCTCTGGCCCCATGCGGCCGACCAGGGTCAGGTAGGCGGTGAAACCGATCACCGATCCCGGAATCACCAGGTACAACAGTGACCCGATGTAACGCGTGCTCATCTCCATGTCGAAGGGAATGCCTTTGACCAGGCACCACACGGTTAGCATCGCTGCCCCGTAAGCCATGCCCCAGGCATTGGTGGTCAGCGGTTTGAGACCGGCCTTCTGTTGCAGGCTCGAAAGCATGTTGCCCGCCGAGAAACACAAGGTGCCGCACAGGGCCAGACCAAGGCCGAGCAAGGTTTCCGGGCTGGCGGTATGCCCGGCCAGCTCCGGCCAGAACAGCAGCCCCAGCCCAAGCAGGCCCAACGCACCGCCCATCAGCACATTGCGGGCAATTCTCTGACCGAAGAACACCCGCGCGTTAAGGGCATTCCACAGAGTGGCGGTGGAAAACACCACGGCCACCAGACCGCTGGGGATCCACTGGCTCGCGGTGAGGAAGCACATGAAGTTGACGCAGAACAGGCACAAGCCTTGAGCCAGGCAGATCAGATGCCCGCGACGGTTCATCACTTGCAGGCGTCGGCTGAGCAGCAGGATCACGAACAGCACCAGTGCGGCGAGGCCGAAGCGATACACGATCGACACGGGAATGGCCACCACGCCCAGTTGCCATTTCAAGGCAATCCAGGTGGTACCCCAGATCAGCACGGTCAGCAGGTACAAAGAAAGGTTCATGACTAAGGCTCCTCGCTAGGTGCCCAGTGTCCGGCGCCACACCTGGGCGCACTTGCATAAACTTGCGCTTTTGTCTGGCGACAGGCTGGCAGGCGCACGTCTACGGAGTAGGATGCGAGGCGTTGGATGCAGGTGTTAGAGAGCAACGATCATGGCGGCACTGGATACCCTACAAGTCTTTCAAGCCCTCAACCGCTCGCCGAATGCTCGCCTTGAGCACAGCGCCGAGCTCGGTGACGGCTTGTCTGCAGCCTTGTGGAGCAATCACCATGACGCTCAGGAATACGAAGCGCCCAGCCACCACACGTTGTCCTGTTACCTTGCCGGCGGCACCGGCACCTTTCGCCGCGACCAGCCCGGCAACAAGGGTGGTCCGGACAAACTGTGCATCCTCCCCGCCGATCACCAGTCAGGCTGGGTGATCAATGGCGATATTCGCCTGGCACACCTGTATTTCAGCCCCGAACAATTTGCCCTTGGCTGCGTCACCCTGCTCGATCGCGAGCCCCGGGAAATGCAGCTGCGCGAGCAGACCTTTCTCGATGATCCGCAGCAGGCGCTGCGCTTTCGGCAGTTGGTCGCCTTGAACTGGGGCGAGCCGGGCGAGCGCCTGCTCACCAGCAGCCTGGCGCACGAACTGCTCAGCCATGCCCTGCTCAGCCAGGTCAACGTGCGTCAGGGCTTGCGCCTTAAAGGCGGGCTGGCCGCGCACCAGCGCCGGCATCTGGTGGAGTTCATCGACAGCCATCTGGACGAGGCCATCAGCCTCGGTCAATTGGCGGCGTTGTGCGCGTTGTCCGAATACCACTTCGCGCGGATGTTCCGCGAAAGCTTCGGCTTGCCACCCCATCAGTATGTGCTGGCGCGGCGCCTTGAACGGGCGCGGGAGTTGCTGCGCACGACCTCGCAACCATTGGGGGAGATTGCACTGGCTTGCGGTTTTGCCAGCGCCAGCCATTTCACCAACCGGTTTCGCCAGTCACTTGGCGGGACGCCCGGTGAATATCGACAGGCGTTTTTGCGCTAGGCCCGATTTTTTATCGCCTGTACTGCCACCTTCGCGAGCAAGCCCGCTCCCACAAGGTTTGGTGGTGCTTACCTGTTTTGTGGCTACCCTATTCCCCTGTGGGAGCGAGCTTGCTCGCGATGAACGATGACACGGTCTATCGTCAGAACTCCAAGGTGCTCGACAACGTCACCTGCCGCGAATCCCCCATCGACACAAAGAACCGACTCGCCGCCGAGGTGTAGTAGGTGCGATCGAACAGGTTCTTCACGTTGAGCTGGAACTTGACCTTCTGCCCTTCGACCCTGGTGTCGTAGGTGGCGAACGCATCGGCCACGGTGTAGCTCGGCAGGTCGAAATCGTTCACCGCGTTGCCCGCGCGCTCACCCACATAACGCGCCCCGGCGCCGACCCGCAGTTGATCACCGCCAATGACGCTGCCGAAGTCATAGACGGCCGACAACGAGCCGCTGTTCTTCGCCACGTTCTGCAACTGATTGCCTTTGTAATCCGGGTCTTCGGTGACTTCGGCATCGGTATAGGCGTAGCTACCGATCATGCTCCAGCGATCGGTGAGCCGACCGCTCAGGTCCACCTCCAGGCCACGGGAACGCACTTCACCGGCGGCACTGTAAATCGTGGTCGGACCTTCGGCGTTGGCCACCAGCACATTGCGCTTCTTGATGTCGAACAGTGCGATATTGCCAGTAACGCGGCCCGGCAGATCAAGCTTGGCACCCAGCTCCCAGGACTTGGCTTCTTCCGGCGCGATACCGCCGTCAAGCACGGTACTGCTGCCGCTCAATGGCGCGATGGTCGAGTTGGGTTTGAACGACTCGGTGTAGCTGCCGTAGAACGACAAGGCATCGGTGTATTTGTACACAAGGCCCGCGCGCGGTACCCATTTCTGCCCGTTGCTGTCGGTGTTGGCGTGGAACGGTACGCCTTTGCCGGCGTACTGGTCGTACGCCTGGAAACGCGCGCCGGCCACCAGAATCCACTGGTCGGTGAGGTGGATGGAGTCCTGAAGGAAGACCGAATTGCTGCGCAGTTCATCGGTTTGTGCGCTGTCGGGCGCACTGACGGTGGTGCCCGGCACTTCCCGACCATAAACAGGGTTCACGTAACTGAATGTGGTCAGGCTTTTCTGGCGGATCAGGTCTTCGCGGTAGATCTTGCGGTACTCATCATCGATACCGAACAGCAGGTCATGCTGCATGCCGAGCACATTCACGTAGCCTTCGAGGCTGGCGGTGGTGAACCGGTCGGTGCTGATCGCATTCTGGGTGCCGTCCATGTTGCGGGTCAGGGTGCCCTTTTTGGTGTCGATGGCGGTCACGCGCACCTGGCTGGCATCGTAGGTTTCGCGGTTCCAGCTGTAGCCGAAATGGGCTTTCCAGTTGTCGTTGAGTTCGTGATCGGCCTCGAAGTGATAGAGGTCCGAGCGCCCTTCCATGTTGTTGAACGGTTCGTCGAGACGCTCGTTGCGCGAGATGTCCAGCGGATGGTTGGTCCGTGGATCGATCAGCGTGCCGCGGTCGAACGGTGTGAGGAATTCGCGGTGCTCATAGGAGAACAGCAACTTGGTGCTTTCGCCGTACCAGGCCAGCGACGGCGCGATCAGGCTCTCGCGATGCACACCGAAGTTACGCCAGTAATCTTCGTCTTCGTAGTCCAGCACCATGCGGTAGGCCAGTCCGGAATCGCCGAGGGCCCCGGTGCTGTCGAGGCTGCCACCGCTGCCGTTCTTGCCGTCGTCATAGCTCGAACCGCGCGCGGTCAGCGCATTGTACCGCTCAAGCTCGGGCTTCTTGCTGACCATATTGACCACGCCACCCGGATCCTGGATGCCATAGAGCAACGAGGCCGGGCCCTTGAGCACTTCGACCCGGTCCACGCTGGCGTTGAGGCCACGCCCCTGCACGATCGGCATGCCGTCGCGCATGATCGAGCCGTTACGGTTGTCGCCAAAGCCACGGACCATCACCGAGTCCTGGGTGCTGCCCAGGGTGTTGGCCTGGGTGATGCCGCTGACATTGGCCAGCGCGTCATCGAGATTGCGCGGCGCCTGGTCGCGGATCACCTGGGCCGGAACGACGTTGATCGTCTGCGGGATCTCCTGTACGGGGGCCGAGGAGCGCATCACTGACGTGATGGGTGGCGGTTGATAGCTCATGGAGTCATCCATCACCGAGGTGATGGTGGTCGCACCCAGGTTCAACGCCCCTTCAGTCGGCCGTGGTTCCAGTGCAATGGTGTGGCCGTCGGTGCGACGGAACGTCAAGCCCGAACCAGTGAGCAGACGTTGCAGAGCCTGTTCGGCGCTCATCTGGCCATTGATGGCCGGCGCATTGAGACCGTACGGCGCCTCATCGGTGTAGACGACGCTGATGCCGGTCACTCGGCTGAAATCGCTCAGGGCCTGGGGCAACGGTTTGGCGGCCAGCGCGAAATTGAATTGCCCACGCGGCTGACTGCTGCCTGCCTCTGCGGCCAGCGCTACGCTCAGCGGCAACAAGGCCAATGCCGAAAAGCTCAACGCAGACACACCCAACCATTGTTTGACCGAACCCGATTTTGCCCTGGACTTCATGACTCATGACCTGTGTAGAACCGCAACGGATGCGAATGACTCGCAGTTTCAGTCACTACACGGATGGCAATCGGGTTTACCTCAGCAAAAACTTTAAAATATTTTTACTTGAGTGGTTGGGTGTCTGATCTGCCGTCTTCGCGAGCAAGCTCGCTCCCACAGGTATTGAGTCGGCCACAATATTGGGGCAACACATAACCCCGTGGGAGCGAGCTTGCTCGCGATGAGGCCGGTCGCCTCAACGCAAAATAATCAGATGCCCCAAAACCTGATGCTGCTCAAACCCCAACACCCCCTGCAACGAACTCAACACCGCCTGCGGGTTCCTGCTCGGAAAGCTGCCACTGACCCGACGCCTCGCCAGTTCATCATTGAGCAACACGATCCGTCCGGGGTAATAGCGCGCCAAATCCTGTACCACATCGGCTAACGTCGCCTTGTAGTAATTGAGCCAGCCCTGGCGCCATGCCAACTGCGCTTCGCTGTCCACCGAGTGGAGTGTTTGCGCCGAGCCTTCGCCATAGGCCACTTGCTGGCCGGCGGTGAGCACTTGCTGATCGGCTTTCTGGTGCGCCGTCACGCCAACCCGTCCCGACAGCACCGTGACCTGTGCACCGTGGGGCTGCAACCGGACTTCGAACTGCGTGCCCAGGACCCGCGTCTGGCCTTTCTCGGCGTCCACCACAAACGGCTCGCCGGTGTGGGTAACGCTGAAAAAGCCGGCGCCGCGACGCAATTGCACATGCCGCTCACCGCGACTGAAATCCACGGCGATGGCGCTGTCGGCATCCAGTGTCACCTGCGACTGATCGGCCAGGGTAACGGTGCGAATTTCCCCCGGTGCCGAGACGTAATCCGCCCCCAGGTCATCAATCCAACGCATAGGCTGCCAGCCTGTACCGACACTGATCATCAACAGCAGACACGCGGCCATCGCCAGCGCACCGGACCAGCGCCCGAGCGTGCTGCGCCGCGGCTTGTCCATGGCGTTGAGATAGCCCTGCAAGGCAAAAGCGTCTTCATCGGCGAGTGTGCGCGCCGGTCCTTCGCTCAATTCCCACAGGACCTGCGCCCGGGCATAGGCCTCGGCATGGGCGGGGTCGGCCCGCAACCATTGGCTGAACGTCGCCTGGTCACCGCTGTTGGGCTGGTCATGCAACAGGCTCAGCCAGGCCAGCGCGGCCTGCTCCTGCGCCGGCGTCGGGGTGACGCGTTTGAAGTCGTTCACGGTGCTGTCCCTGGCGTACGCGGTTCGGGTTCCCGAAGGCTGGCCTTGCAGGCTTCGAGGGCGCGCATCATATGTTTTTCCACGGCACTTTGGGACAAGCCCATGGCCTTGGCGATCTCGGCGTATTTGCGGCCGTGAATGCGATTGAGCAAGAAGATCTGCCGCGTACGCTCCGGCAAGGCGCGCAACGCGGCTTCGACATGGCGCAGATCGTTGCCCGCCTCCAGCGCCGCTTGCGGTCCGCTGCCATGGCTGTCTGGTGATTCCACCATCAAACCTTCGCTGGCCCGGACCCGCGTGCCTTCACTGCGCAAGTGATCGATGGCGATGTTGCCGGCGCAGCGCAGCAGGTAGGTGCTGAGTTCCTCGACTTGCACCAACGGCCGCCGCCAGAATCGCAGGAACAAATCCTGTACCAGGTCAGCCGCCGTCGCCCGACAACCGACACGCCGGCTCACCAGTGCTTCCATTTGCGAACGCTGGGAGAGAAACACCTGGAGAAAATGCGCACGGTCCCCGCGCTGTGGATCGCGCTCGATATCGCGGGGTTCGGGAGCAGAGTGATCATCGTTCATGATTCGACCTGAAAACCGGGGAGGCCACGACAGCGTCGGGGGACCGGAAAGGTCGCAATATTAATGATAAATATTCTCATATGCAAAAGGATCGGGTGCAGCCCTTTATTACGCCCGTTGGTTGCACCAATGGCATAGCCATCGAATCCAAAAGCCACCGAAAACAAAACGGGCCTGCAATGCAGGCCCGTTTTCATGGGAAGGTAAAAAAGTGAATCAGGTGTCAGCCGTTAAGCGCTGCCTGTTCGTTCTCAAGAAACTCTTCTTCCAGCAGATGGTCGGCATGGGCGGCACTCTCGATGGGCACCACATTGGCTCGTTTGCCGCGTAATTTGCCGAACATATGCTCCAGCGCATGTTCAAGTTTGGTAGCCGCTCCGTCGATCGCCTGCTCCATGGTGGAGGCTTTATGGGTGACGGAAATCGGTTGATGGCCTTTTGGCCGCGCCTCCAGCTGGCAGCGCATGTCGTGGGGACCCGGCTTGTCGCCGTTCTCGTCCCGCAGGTGAACCTCGACTCGTGTCAGGTCCTCTTCGTAGCGTTCGAGCGTGCTCTCAATGGTCGTACGTACCCACTCCTCCAGTCGTTTACTGCCTTGAATATGGTTATCGCTATTGACTTGGATTTGCATAGTTCATCCCTTATTTCAGCTAGCTCGCGAGAGGCCGGTCAGCTAAGCCCTTGGGCGTCATCACCGTGACCTCTTGCTTACACAATCGGTCTGTACGCTGAACAATTCAACCCCCTAAAAAAGATAAATTTTCAATCGCAAAAAAAGCCGGACAACCGGTAAAAGCGCTGTTAAGGTCGGGAGTTGGGTCGCCCTGCTCTTACGTAATAATTGCTCACATTTGCCGCTCCCCCAACGGGTGCAGGCTGCGAAAAGCACCCGCCTCCTCCACCAACCAATCGTGCACCGCGCGCACACCCGGATGGCTCAACGCCCCGGGTGCGTAAAGCAGCATGTAGCGCTTGTGATTGGGCACCGCCAGGCCGAACGGCACGATCAACGCCCCGCGCTCCAGCTCATCGTTGAGCAGTGTCCGTCGGGCAATCGCCACTCCCATCCCGGCGATGGCCGCTTCGATCGTCAGGTGATTGCGATTGAAGGTATGCCCGCGTCGCACATCCGCCCCCTCGAAGCCGATGGCATTGAGGTAAAACTCCCATTCCGCGTACTCGTAGCTGCCGCGCCAGGCGGTGATGTCGTGCAGCAAGGGAAAGTGCATCAGGTCCGCCGGACCATGCAGTGGTGGACGACCACGCAAGAGGCTCGGCGCGCACACCGGAAAAATCTGTTCATCAAGCAAGGCTGTGGATAACAGGCCCGGATAACTGCCGTCGTTCAGGTCGATCGCCAGGTCGAAGTCACCTTCATGCAACGGCACGCTGCTGTCCTCGGCCACCAGGCGCAACTGGATGTCCGGAAAACGCTGCTGCAAACGCGGCAGTCGCGGCGTCAGCCATTTGCTCAGGAACGACGGAATCGAACGCACCCGCAAAATCCCGCTGATCATGCCCGCGTCCAGTCGCCGCAATTCCGAGTCGATGCTGCCAAAGGCCTCGTTGACGGTAATGGCCAGGCGCTGGCCCTCTGCGCTCAGCTCCACTCCGCGGGCGCGGCGGTGAAACAGGCGAAAGCCCAGGCGCTCTTCCAACTGGCGGATCTGCTGGCTGACCGCCCCCGGTGTGATGTGCAGTTCTTCGGCGCAGCGGGTGAACGACAGGTGCCGCGCGGCACAGGCAAACACGTTCAGCCAGACATACGTCTGGGCGTGTAATTGACGGCTCATCGTTTAGTCCTGCTAAAGGATGTCTTAGGAATTTTCGTTGGTCACGCAGGCTCGTGACAGGCAGTATCGCCCAAATTGCGCTTGTCCTACAGAAATGGCAGCGATTTCCCTTCCATTACGTGTACAGGCTTTAGCATGGCTATCAGTGTTTTCGATCTCTTCAAAGTGGGTATCGGCCCGTCCAGTTCCCATACCGTCGGTCCGATGCGCGCTGCCGCAACCTTTGCCCAAGCGCTGGTCGATCACGGTTTTCTGGCCGACGTGCGACGCGTGGAAATCCGTCTCTATGGTTCTCTTTCAGCGACCGGCGTCGGCCACGCGACGGACCGCGCCTGCGTCATGGGCCTGATGGGCGAATGGCCCGACCGCATCGATCCAACCACCATCGACAGCCGCATTCACACCCTGCGCGAAACCGGCAAATTGTGCCTGGCAGGCGTTGCGCAAATTGCCTTCGACTGGCAACGCGATCTCCTGCTGCTGGACGAAAGCCTGCCCTACCACCCCAACGCCATGTCCCTGACAGCCTTCGGTGAAACCGGCGAGCTGTTCGAGCAGACCTACTACTCGGTGGGCGGCGGTTTTATCATCGAAGCAGCCGAAGCCGAATCCGGGATCGCGCCGGCCGGCGACGTGGTGCTGCCTTACGATTTCTCCAGCGCCGCCGAACTGCTCAAACTCTGCAACGAGCACGGGCTGCGGGTGGGCGAACTGATGATGGCCAACGAACGGGCATGGCGCAGTGACGCAGAAATCCGCCAGGGTCTGTTGCATATCTGGTCGGTGATGCGCGAATGCGTCGAGCAGGGTTTGCGCCACGAAGGCATCTTGCCCGGTGGCCTGAGTGTTCCGCGTCGAGCGGCGAAACTGCATCGCAGCCTGCAGGAAATCGGCAAGCCGAATGTCATTACGTCCACCTTGTCAGCGATGGAATGGGTCAACCTGTACGCCCTTGCCGTGAACGAAGAAAACGCGGCCGGCGGGCGCATGGTCACGGCGCCGACCAACGGCGCGGCGGGGATCATTCCGGCGGTGCTGCATTACTACATGAAATTCAATGCCGATGCGTCTGACGATGACGTGGTCGCATTTTTCCTGGGTGCAGCTGCCGTCGGCATCCTGTGCAAGAAAAACGCTTCGATCTCCGGGGCCGAAGTTGGCTGCCAGGGCGAAGTCGGCTCCGCTTGCGCCATGGCCGCCGCTGGCCTGGCAGAGGTGCTTGGCGCCACCCCGGAGCAGCTGGAAAACGCCGCCGAAATCGGCCTGGAACACAACCTCGGCCTCACCTGCGACCCGGTTGGCGGACTGGTGCAAGTGCCGTGTATCGAGCGCAACGCGATCGCCGCGGTCAAGGCCATCAATGCCACGCAAATGGCCCTGCGCGGCGACGGCAAACACTTCATTTCCCTGGACCGGGTGATCCGCACCATGCGCGACACCGGGGCCGACATGCACGACAAGTACAAAGAGACGTCGCGGGGCGGACTGGCGGTGAACTGGGTGGAATGTTGACCGTTTTGGAGGCACGTCGAGGTTAATTGCCCTGAAACGTGCAGAAAACGCGGCCCCCCCGCAGGAGCGAGCTTGCTCGCGAAAAACCCTCAGGTGCCGCGAACCATCTGGTTTGACGCGTTATCGTTCACGACCATCGCGAGCAGGCTCGCTCCTACAGAACATGTTTTTTGTCCGACAATTTTCCGGCATGGGCCTTGCTACTTCCATGCTGGAACAATGATGGCGAGATGGCCGGTGGTCTGGCGTTGCGAACCAACCCGATCATGGCCGGTCAACAACTGCACGTTCAATCAGGCGGTGACGCATCATGGACAACCCTTTCCAGCTCATTACCGATGCCTTTGCAGCGGATTACCAGATCAACCTGAGCATTCAGGGCCTGGACGGCCGCATCATGCTGACCCTGTCCAACAGTGGCCGCGTGGTGGCCAAACGCATGATCAGCGCCGAACAACGCAATGACCCCGAGCGCCTGAAACGATTGGTGCAAAGCATTCAGTTCGGCATTGCCATCGAGCAGGGCCACTGCGCCGTGGCCATCCTCGAATCAATGACCGACGGCGGCACGCGCAGCCTGCCCCCACCAGCCAGTGACCGCCACCGACCCGCCATGGGGCTTTAAAGCTCACCCTTTTCTACTTCCGGATGTTCACTGGAGCCCGTACCTGTTTTGCGGTGCGGGTTCTCAATCTTCACCGAAGGAAATTGCGACGAAGCGTAACGCACCACCAGAATCGCAAACGCCAACAGCAGAATCCCGCCGCACAGGTAGATGATCCCCAGGTCCGGCGGGTTGTGGTGCGATACGTTGGAAATCAGCAGCCGCGTCAGCGCGGTGATCGCCACGTAGATCAGGAAGCGCACGGGCATGTGGTTGGTCTTGAAGTAAATCCCGACCATCGCCCCCAGTTCCAGATAGATGAACAGCAGCAAGATGTCATCGATCTTGATGTGCCCCTCTTCGATCATCCCGAGAAATTCCATCACCGCCGCCCATGCGGTCACCGCACCAATGGCGAACAACGCCAGGTAGTGAAAGGTTTCGACAAACAGATTGCCCAGGGACTCGGCCAGTTCATGCACGTTCTGCCGCAGTTTTTCGGCCCAGTTGATTTTCACGATGATGCTTCCTTAGGTCGGCTCGACCGGATGATGCGGGTTGGACGTGACGGTTTTTCTGCATGCAGAAAAAAGGCCAGCCCATGATGGCGAGCCACTCGGGATTGTGCGCCGTGGCGTTTGGTCGCACCTGTGCAGCGCCTCGCCTGACAAATCTCGAATCCGGTCTACATTAAAAAGCCACTACCCAAAAGACAGGGATTCGCTTATCCTTTAGCTGTATATAGATACAGTAGTCGAAATCGACAACCAATGTGAAGGCATGTGAGGTGGTGAATGGCCGTCGAAGTGGTATACCGCAGCAGCCGAGATCTGGAGCGCTTGTTCATGGATAAAGCCGAAGCTGACCGTCATGACAAAATGCTCGAACTGGCCGAATTGCTGGCTGAAGTGTTGCAAAAAGCCGTTCCGTCCCTGACCGAGCAGCAAGTGGAAGAAGCCGGGATCTACATGGCGAAAAATCGCGACGTGTTCGCCAAGGCGTTCAAGAGCCAGCCGGACGCCCTGTCCGAACTGCTCAGCGCACCGGTTGAAGTCGCACAACCTGTTGCGGCAACCGAGGTCGTTGAGGCCGCTGAGCCGGTCACCCCGGCCAAGCCTGCCAAGGCCCCAAAAGCCGCCAAATAGGCAAAGCCCGAATTGAACAGGCCCTGAGTCGAATGACCCAGGGCCTTTTTCATGCCTGTGGAAAACTCATGCCAGTTTCACCGGTACAACACCTTCTCCGCCAACTCGTCGGCCACCCGCGCGGGGGAGCGTTTTTCCGCCTGGGCGTGGGCGAACACTTCAGTCAGGCGCGAGCTGATTTTCGACAGGTGCGCGGTGATGGTCGACAGTTCTTCGCCGCGGTGCTTGAGCGACACGTAAATCAGTCCGCCGGCGTTAATCACGTAATCCGGTGCGTACAGGATGCCGCGACGTTCCAGTTGGTCGGCAACATCCAGATGGGTCAGCTGATTGTTCGCCGAACCGGCCACTGCCGAGCAGCGCAGTTGCGTCACGCTGTGGCTGTTGAGCACCCCGCCCAAACCGCATGGCGCAAGAATATCGCAAGGCGTGCTGAGCAGTGCGTCGTTGGCGATGGGGTGAGCCCCGAGTTGCTCCATTGCCAGCTGCACCTTGCCGTGATCGATATCGCTGACCAGCAGTTCGGCCCCGGCAGCGTGCAACTGTTCTGCCAGGGCATAACCAACGTTGCCCAAGCCTTGAATGGCAACGCGCAGGCCTTCGAGGTTATCGCTGCCCAGTCGCGCCATCGCAGTGGCGCGAATGCCGGTGAATACGCCCATCGCCGCGTGTGGCGCAGGGTCACCCGCCGCGGTGGTGCTGGTGACATGCTGGGTCTGCTGGGCGATGCAATCCATGTCCGCCACTGAGGTGCCACTGTCGATGGCTGTGATGTAGCGCCCGTCGAGCTGATTGATACAGCGCCCGAAGGCTTCGAACAGCGCGGCGCGGTTGGCCACATGAACGGGGCGAATGATCACCGCCACGCCGCCGCCCTGGGCCAGGCCGGCCAGTGCCGCCTTGTAACTCATGCCTTGGGCAAGGCGCACCGCATCCTCGACCGCAGACTCGTCGCTGGGATAGGCAAGGTAACGACAACCACCCAGAGCTGGCCCCAGCCGGCTGTTATGAATGGCAATGACCGCCTTCAACCCGGTGACCGAGTCGACGCTCAGATGCAGCGATTCAAGGCGAGTGCTTTGCATGAGAGCGAACATCGTAAGGCTCCCGAATCACTTCTTGTAGACGCCAGTATAGGCTTGCGCCCAAAAATTGCAGAAGCGCACCGGAATAAGCACGGCCCCGATGCAGGCTTTCGGAAATAACCCGTGGTCGCTCTTGTACGGTACTGGACGAATGCCGGAGAGGGGGCTAAAACGAGGCATTGCTCGGAGATTTTGATGACCCCGCGCCAATCGTTCTTCGCCTGCCTGCAACGTTCACCGCCCGCGCTGTTCGAGGCGGCACTGTGGATTGCGGCCGAGCACGACAGCGAGGTGGAGCCGCAAGCGCTGCTGGCCGATTTCCAGGCGTTGCAACAACGGGTCAGCGGTGGCTTGCCGATGCTGCCAGTCAGTGAACTGGCCCAGCCGCTGTTGCGGCGCATGAACGACCTTGGCTTCGCCCAGGACGACTTCACACCCTTGCGCCCGCAAGTGGCACTGATGGACAAAGTACTGGAACGCCGACGTGGACAACCCTTGACGCTGGGGCTGATTGCGCTGGAGTTGGCCAGGGGGCTGGAGATTCCCATGGTCGGGGTCAACTTCCCCGGGCATTTCCTGCTGCGGGTGCCGGGCGCCGATCATTTGCTCGATCCCTGCGGCGGCCGTCGCCTTTACCCCAACGATTGTCGGGAATTGTTGCACCGCCAGTACGGCCCTAACATCAAGCTCAGCGCCGAGCACCTGGAAACCGCCGAGCCGGTGCAGATGCTGCAACGGCTGTCGCGCAACCTGCGCCAGTTGTACCTGTCCCACGACGATGTCATCAATGCCTTGATCGACGCCGATCGCGTCCTGGAACTGGGCAACTCCAGTGCCACCGACTACCTGTCCCGGGCCAGCCTGTACCAGCGGCTGGACTGCCCGAACGCCGAGCGTTTTGACCTGGAGCATGCGCTGCTGCTCAGCGACGATCCGATCCAGCGGATTCGCCTGACGGAGCGGCTGGGGCATTTGCCGCCCAACTCCATCGTTCACTGATCACAAAACCTTGTGGGAGCGGGCTTGCTCGCGAAAGCGGACAGTCAGTCGACATCATTGTTGGCTGACACGACGCCTTCGCGAACAAGCCCGCTCCCACATGGGGCTGGTGCAGGGGCTTTAAGGAGTGTCTGGCTGGTTCGCCGGATGCGCCTTGATGAACGCCGGGTGAGTGGCCGCCAATGCCGCCACTCGCCGAATTCGCGGATAAGCCTCAAGAGAAACATTGAAACGCTCGGCCGCGTACAGCTGCGGGATCAGGTAGACGTCCGCCAGCCCGGGTTCGGAGCCGAAGCAGTAACCGTCATCACCGATCAACTGCTCCACCGTGGCCAGCCCTTGGCCGATCCAGTGACCGATCCACTCCACCACCTGCGGTTCGTCGTGGCCCGACTGGCGCAGCCGATTGAGCACGCTGACGTTGTGCAGCGGGTGCACATCGCAGCCGATCACTGCCGCCACGCCGCGCTCGTGAGCACGGGCAGCCAGGTCTTTGGACAGCAGCGGGACCTGTGGATAACGTTCCTCCAGGTACTCGATGATCGCGGGAGACTGGATCAGCAACTCGCCTTCATCGGTGCGCAAGGCCGGCACGCGGCCCTGCGGGTTGATGCCCAGATAAGGCGGCTGACGATGCTCGCCACCCTGCGGTGCAATCAGGTTGACTGGCAAGGATTGATAATCCAGGCCCTTGAGCGCCAACGCGATACGCACCCGGTACGAAGATGTCGAACGGTAGTAGGTATAGAGTTCCATGCCCCGCTCCTGTTAGCGCGCCGGCAGCACTTTGCCGCGGCATTCGCCGAAACCGATGGAAGCAAAACCGTCGCGGCGGCAACGGCCGCGCAGGATGATTTCGTCACCGTCCTCGAGGAATTTACGCACTTCGCCCGAGGCCAGTTCGATCGGCTTTTTACCGCCTTCGGTGATTTCCAGCAGGCTGCCGAACTGACCGCTCTGCGGCCCCGACAACGTGCCCGAGCCGAACAAGTCACCCGCCTGCAATTGGCAACCATTGACGCTGTGGTGCGCGACCATTTGTGCCACGGTCCAGTACATGTGCCCGGTGTTGCTCAGGGTCAGGCGATGGGCTGGCAGGTTCTGTTCACGCATGGCCTCGGTGAGCAGCAATACTTCCAGTTCGATGTCGAACGCGCCAGCGGCCTGGTCGCGCTTGTCGAGCAGGTACGGCAGCGGCTGCGGATCGCCTTGGGGACGTGCAGGCTGGGCACGACGGAACGGCTCCAGCGCTTCGGCGGTGACCACCCACGGCGAGATGCTGGTGATGAAGCTTTTCGACAGGAACGGCCCCAGCGGCTGGTATTCCCAGGCCTGGATGTCCCGTGCCGACCAGTCGTTGAGCAGGCAGAAACCGGCGATGTGATCGGCAGCGTCGCCAATGGCAATCGAGTCGCCCATGTCGTTACCCTGGCCGATCCAGATACCCAGTTCCAGTTCGTAGTCCAGGCGCGCGCAAGGGCCGAACGTCGGTTCGCTCTGACCGGCCGGCAGCGTCTGGCCTTTCGGGCGGCGCACATCGGTACCGGACGGGCGAATGGTCGACGCACGACCGTGGTAGCCGATTGGCACGTACTTGTAGTTCGGCAGCAACGGGTTGTCCGGGCGGAACAGTTTGCCGACGTTCTGCGCGTGTTCGATACCGACATAGAAGTCCGTGTAATCGTTGATTTTCGCCGGCAGGTGCATCTCGCAATCCGCCGCCAGTGGCAGCAGTTTTGCGCCCTGGGCTTCGATCTTGCCGTGCAGGGTGCTGCCCTCGGCGAACAGTTCCAGCAAACGCTCGCGCAACGCGACGCGAGCCTCGCGGCCCAGTTCGAAGAACGCATTCAACTGGCCGCCACAGGTGGCCTCGACGGCAGCCTTCGCGGCGCCATCGAACAATCCGGCCTCCAGGGCCGCTTGCAGATCAAAGATATGCTCGCCAATCGCCACGCCACTGCGCGGTGCCGAGCCGTTGAGGCTGAACACGCCCAGCGGCAGGTTTTGCAGGGGGAAGTCCGCGTGGCCGTTGGCGGATGCAACCCAGCTGCGAGTGATGAAAGTCTGCGTCATGGGTTATCTCCGGGTCGGGTCGAAAGTGGCGGGCAGCGTAGCCCAGCAGGCGTCGTAGGTGTTTTGCAGTTGCGGGCAATCAAGGGCGAAACTGCTTGGGCGCAACACCTGGCTGGTCTCGAACATGAACGCCATGGTGTTGTCGATTTTCGCCGGCTTTAGCTCAGCGTTGATCGCTTTGGTGCAGGTCTCGCCGTCCGGACCGTGGGCGCTCATGCAGCTGTGCAACGAAGCACCGCCGGGCACAAAGCCTTCGGCCTTGGCGTCGTATTCGCCCTGGATCAACCCCATGAATTCGTTCATCAGGTTGCGATGGAACCACGGCGGACGGAAGGTTTTCTCGGCCACCATCCAGCGCGGCGGGAAGATCACGAAGTCGAGGTTGGCCAGGCCGTGAACGCTGGTCGGCGACGTCAGCACGGTGAAGATCGACGGATCGGGGTGATCGAAACTGACGGTGCCGATAGTGTTGAATCGGCGCAGGTCATATTTGTACGGCACGTTGTTACCGTGCCAGGCGACCACGTTGAGCGGCGAATGATTGAGCTCGCAGGCCCACAACTGGCCGAGGAATTTCTGCACCAGCGTGGTGGGTTGTTGCAGGTTTTCGTAGGCCGCCACCGGGGTCAAAAAGTCCCTCGGATTGGCCAGGCCATTGCTGCCAATCGGTCCCAGGTCCGGCAGACGCAGCGGTGCGCCATGGTTTTCGGCGACGTAACCGCGGGCTTGCGGGTCGAGCAGTTCGATGCGGAATTTAAGGCCGCGAGGCAGTACGGCAATTTCCAGCGGCTCCAGTTCAAGCACGCCCAGTTCGGTGGCGATGCGCAGGCGCCCCAGTTCAGGCACCAGCAACATCTCGCCGTCAGCATTGAAGAACGCGCGCTCCATGGAACGGTTGGCGCGATAGTTGTAGATGCTGATCCCGGCCGGTTTTTCTGCGCCCGAGTTGGCGGCCATGCTCACCAGGCCGTCGATGAAATCGGTCGGCTCGGCGGGAATGTCCAGCGGGTTCCAGCGCAGGCGGTTGGGGGTCACCTCACCCAGCGGGCCGCCGGCCAGTTGCCGGTCCAGTTTGACGAATGCCGGGTGATTGGCCGACGGCTGAATGCGGTACATCCAGGTCCGCCGCGCTTCGCTGCGCGCCATGGTGAACGCCGTGCCGGAGAACAGTTCGGTGTAAAGGCCGTACGGGGCTTTTTGCGGGGAGTTCTGGCCGACAGGCAGTGCGCCGGGCAACGCTTCGCTGCTGAATTCGTTGCCGAAGCCTGACTGGTAGGCCAGCGCTGGCGTCGTTGAATCGGGGTTCATGGAGCCTCCTGAACAGGGAGTCGGCAGTGGCCGCTCGCTCTGTTGCAGAGGTCGAGGCACGCCTGGGTTGTTTTTATCGTAATTTGATTACGCATAACGTAATTTGATTGGTATTGACCGTCAAGCTATAAAGACGCCCATTCGTCCCGGGATCACAGCACCACCATGGAAAAGACCAGCGACAGCAACGGCAAACAGAAAGTCCGCTCGGCCGAGGTTGGCACCGACATCCTCAAGGCCCTGGCCGAGTTGTCGCCTTCGACTTCGCTGTCGCGCCTGGCCGAACACGTGCAGATGCCGGCGAGCAAGGTTCACCGCTATTTGCAGGCCTTGATCGCCAGCGGATTCGCCGAACAGAACGCCGCCACCAACCATTACGGCCTGGGCCGCGAAGCCCTGCGCGTAGGGTTGGCGGCACTCAACAGTATGGACGTGCTGAAAGTCGCCGCCCTGCCCCTGGCTGAACTGCGCGATGACTTGAACGAAACCTGTTTCCTGGCGGTGTGGGGCAATCAGGGCGCGACCGTGGTGCATATCGAACCGGCGGTGCGTGCGGTGACGGTGGTGACACAACTGGGCTCGGTGTTGCCCTTGCTCAGTTCCTCGACGGGACTGGTGTTTGGCGCCTACCTGCCTGCGCGTGAAACCGTGGATCTGCGTGAACAGGAACTGCAAAACGTTACCGCCCACGCCTTGGCGGATGATCAGGCCTACGCAACGATGTGCGATCAGATCCGCCATCGGGGCCTGCATCATGTGCATGGACTCTTGATGCCCGGAGTGGATGCCTTGTCGGCGCCGGTGTTCAACGCCATGGGCAGGATCACGGCAGTACTGACCGTGGTCGGGCCGACCTCACTGTTTCATGCCGATGAAAACGGCCCGGCGGCGCAGCGGTTACTGGCTGCGACGCGGGCCGTCAGTTGGAGAATGGGCTACGAAAGTCCCTGAGTATCAGATCAGAAAATCCGGAGCAATTTCGATTACAAGGTCACTGATGTCCTTGATCGTGAGTTGCGGATGCAAATCAGATTCCCGGGAACTGTAGGCGATCGAGTAAACACCCAGTCCTTCGCCGTGATAGTAAGGAATTTCATCATGTTGAAAATGAGCAAAGATATCTTCGGCCAGACTTCTGGACTGAAGTATCTTTCGCCCGTCCGACTCAGTCACAAAGCTGGTCAAGTACACATTATCAATATTGATTTCCGGGATCTGATACTTTAACGCTGCGTGGACCTGCTCGATACCAGAAACCTTGATCGAGCGTTTTGAAAGGTTGATTGAGGGCGCATCGGTCACCCAACGGACGATATCCATTACTATTTTTTCAAACTCTATCAGATCCAGCCCTTCAACCTTATGCTCCGGCTCGAAAGAATACCGCCGATTGAAGATTCCATTGATAGCCTGAACATAATTAGGCGGCGACTCTTTCTCAACCCATTCCAGCGTCTCATCGAATAACGTCCTGGACTCGCTGACATCAGTACCAAGAATATCAACCAGCGTATTCAGATAGGTCGTGAACGGGTTGATCCCGAGTTTCCCCAAGCGTTCAACCAACAGCACCTCGACGGCGAAATCCGCACGAATACGCTTCAATAGAACAATTTTACTGGTAGTAAAAAAACTGTCACTCATACAGACTTCCTGTCACGTTAAAGAACCGAGCATCCTGCTCGATCTGTCGTTCAACATACTGACATCGCAAGCACTTGCTTGTTTGTCAGCGCCGACGACCATACTAATCAACACAGTTATTTATGCACGCGACCATATGTTTTAATTCATTTCCCGACTAAAAACCAACAACTACCAGGCCTGCATTATCAATCCCAACTTCTTCGCCATGGCAACTGCCTGTGTACGCCGTTCCACACCCAACTTGCTGTGAATGCGCCGGGCATGGGTTTTCACCGTATGCAGCGAAATGAACAGCTGCTCGGCAATTTGCTGATTGGAATTACCTTGGGCAATCAGGCCGAGCACTTCCAGCTCCCGACAACTTAGCAGGCTGGCATCCAGGGCCAGCGCGGTCACCGTCTCCTCTCCTTGCAAACGACAGATCAGGTTCGGCTGTCGCAAGTTCAAATCACGCAATGCCTGTTGTCCCTGACAACGCTTGACCAACGCCAGCCCGGCCTCCAGTGCTGCGTGAGCCGTGTCCGGCTCACCCGTCAGGTCCGCCACTTCGCAGATTGCCAATTGCAGCTCCGTTTCCAGCGCCAGCATGGCGTGTTGTTGCGCGTGTTCGAGTAACGCCTTGAGTCGATCCAGTGGACGTTGCACCAGTTGCAGTTGAGTCTCGGCCAACACCAACTGGTATTCGATACGCGCAATCAGTTGCAGCGTGGCCGGCGGTGCCTGGCGCGCGTTGGCCCCACGATAATGACGCAAGACCCGGGTCAGTGCTTCCCGGGCCAACTCCGGGCGCCCTTGTTGCAGCCAGAAATGACTGCTGATTTGCAGCAGCACGCCGCGATAAACCGTGTCGGGGATCTGCCGTTGCTGCATCAACCGTTCGGCCTCGCGCAGACGATCAAATGCATGGGCGTAATCACGTTGGTTGGCCGCCAGTTGCGCCTGCCCGAGAAACCCGTACAGGACATGCTTGTCCTGACTGTGGAGGCAGTCATCAAGGCCCGCCTGGAAACATTCACCGGCCAATTCATCCTGGCCCTGGCACAAGGCCAAGCGCCCACGCCGCAGGGCGATTCGTCCCAGCAGCGGCGTCGGTCGATCAGCCTGCCGTCCGAGCATTTCATGGATGTCGGCCAGCAACTGCCCTGCTCGCCGCGGTGCGCCACGCTGCTCCAGCAACTGCGCATGATCGAGTTCGAGCAAGCCTTCAAACAGCAACGAGCCTTGCGCCCGCGCCAGGCACAGGGCATCACGATTGAAGGCCTGGGCGGCATCGAGGTCGGCGTTGAGCAGCGCTTGCTGGGTCAGCCCGGACAGACACAACAACCGTGCGGGCCACGCCTCGGCCGCCAGTTCGTCCAGCGCCTCGATAAAATGCGCCCGTGCCGCCGGCAGGCGTCCCTGCAAATGCAGCAACCAACCCTGTTGCGCCTGCCAACGCGCCAGCAGTTGGCGTTGCAAGGATGCCGTCGGTTGCGGGGCAAATCGGGACAGTTGCCCAATGCAGGCAGCCGCCTGCTCGAAACGCCCGGCAAACAGCAACGCCGCGGTGATCAACCCCACCCGTTGCGGCGTGCCCAGGGTCAACTGTTCACCCAGCTGCTCGTGCAGTTTGAGTAACCAGCTGACGTTCTGACGCTTGAACAGATGCTCAAAACTGAAGTGTTGCAACAGGCTGACCGCGACCTCGTGCTCTTGCGCCAGCAACGCCTGCTCGAAGGCGCCCTGCCAGTCTTCTTCGGCGCTGAACCATTGGCACGCGCGGCGATGCCAGGATCGCCCGGCCGGGGTCGGTTCTTCACGCATCTCCCGGGCCAGTGGCTCGAAGACCCGCAACCACTCGACGGAGTCTTCCCAGGGCTCAATGAAGCAGCCCATGTCCTGCAACGCGTGCAACCACTGCGCGCCCTCACCCGTGCCGAAAAGATGCTCGCACAAGCTGGCGTTGAAGCGTGGCAGATGAACCAACACCTTCCAGACCTCAACCAACTCCGATGGCAAGGTGTTGAACAACTCGTGTTGCAGATAATCGAGCAATGTCGCCGAACGCCCCTGCTCACCCGACCACGGACAACCATTGAGCAATGCGATCCGCACGCCAGCGCACCAGCCACCACTGCGCTGAGCCACCCTTTTGGCGGTTTGTGCCGCCAGGCTCGGCTCGACATGACCGAGCAACTGCCCGACCTCGGCCTCGGTAAACGCCAGCGTCCGGCCTTCGCACTCGTACAACTCATCATCGAGCAGCAGCCGCGGCCAGTTGCAGGGTGGTCGTCGACGGGAGCTCAGCCACCAGGTCAGCGCCGGGCTGTCGACGGCCAACAGGCGATCGAGCATCCGGTCGAGTTCTGGATTGGGTGCTCGACAGTAATCATCGATAAACAGCCAGGTCGGTGCCTGTAATCGGGCCAGATGTGCCAGCAGCCCGGGCTCATCCGTCGAAGGCAGACCCAGCGCTTGCGTCAGGCGCAATAGTAAATCGGCTGCACTCAACGACGCCCCCGCCAGCGGCAGCCAACAGATCCGAGCGTGCTCCGGCGCCCGCAGCAGGCATTCGGTGAGCAGCGCGCTCTTGCCACTACCGGCCGGTGCGCAAAGCAACTTCACCCGCGCGGTCGAAACCAGCATGGGCTCGATCAGTCGCTCGCGGGACAGATGATGGGACGACAGTCGGGGCAGGAAGCCAGGGCGGTCCAGACAGTGCGTCATTGCAGTCATTGTGGTGCGCCTTTTTTATAATTCTGGCGCCACCCTAGCCCCCTCCCGAGCGCTTGTTGAAGAAGTATTCAACACACTGATCGACCGCTATAAAAAAGGTGACCGCAAAGTCACCCTTTTGTGTAAGACCCTGTAGGAAACCTACCTGACTCCCGTGCTCCGCAAGGCTGCTGGCGTGTAGTCCCCCGCTTTTGCATCGATGTTGAATTCGAAGCTGCGCTTCTCTTCGTTCTTCATTCCCAGGGCGATATAGCGACCGGCGATCAGGTCATAGAGCGCTTCGACGGTGTAGGCCGGCACCTGGTGATCGTAGTAGAACTGGGCATGCCCTTCAGCGACGCGCCAGAGTTGCCCACGCCCGTCGTAGTGGTCGGCCAGCGCCACTTGCCAGCTGTCTTCGTCGATGTACATGTGGCGCTTGGCGTACACGTGACGCTCGCTCGGCTTGACCGTGGCGACGACTTCCCAGACACGGTGCAACTCGTAGCGGGTCAGGTCCTGATTGATGTGCCCGGCCTTGATCACATCGGTGTACTTGAGGTTGGGCGAGTCGAGCTTGTAGCTGTTGTAGGGAATGTACATCTCCTTCTTGCCGATCAGTTTCCAATCGTAGCGATCCGGCGCGCCGGAAAACATGTCGAAGTTATCGGTAGTGCGCAGGCCGTCGGATGAGGTGCCGACACCGTCATAAGCGACCTGCGGCGCACGCCGTACCCGGCGCTGGCCAGCGTTGTAGATCCAGGCCTTGCGCGGTTCCTTGACCTGGTCGAGGGTCTCGTGGACCAGCAACACGTTGCCCGCCAACCGAGCCGGCGCGGTCACTTCCTGCTTGAAGTAGTTGAGGACGTTATCGTCGCTGCCCGGTTTCAGATCGCTGAGCAACGACGGCACGGCGACTTCGTCCTTGAAGCGGATCACCGTGAAGTCGCCATTGGACTGCGGTGTTGCCTGGGTGATGGTGCGGCGCAGATTGCCGCCGTGGTAACGAGTGACATGGTTCCAGATCACTTCCACGCCATTCTTCGGAATCGGGAATGCGTAGTAGCGATTGCCAGTGAAGTTGGCCAGACCGTTACCCTCGTTGATCGGTGTTACGTTCAGCGCACTGCGCTTGGCCGACTCATAGATTTCTGCCGGTAACGCCACGGTGCGATGGCTCGGGTAGACCGGAATCCTGTAGGTCTCTGGGTAGCGCTTGAACATTGCGATCTGGCCGTCGGAGAGTTTGTCCTTGTACTTGTCGACAGTCGCCGCGGTGATCACGAACAACGGCTTTTCGTTGGCGAACGGGTCGGCCAGGAAACCTTTACTGTCCACCGCGCCAGCGTTTTTCGGGATGCCGCCGGTCCAGGCCGGAATCGAGCCATCGGCATTGCCGGCCTTCTCGGCACCGAGCGGTGTAAGGCTGGTGCCGAGAAGGCCGGCTTCTTGCGGCGACACCGCCGCCATCACGTTGGCGGCCAGCAGACTCAGGGCCAGAACGGTGCCCAATTGCAGAATCATCTTGCGCATTGAATTCATCCTTTTCAGCCAGATCAGAAGTTCACACCAAAGCTCAACGCCACGAAGTCACGGTCGGTGAGGACGTTGTAGTCGCCGCCGAAAAAGTCGGTGTAACTGAGGCTGGCGGTATAGGTGTTGCGATAGTCCGCATCGACACCGAGGCTGATGGCCTTGGCGCCTTCGTTGAACAGACCGTTGGGACCAAAGCCTGCGACGTCGTGGGACCACGAGAGGTTGGGCCTGAAGTTGATCCCGGCCATGAGGTTGTTGTAGTCGAGGATGGCCCGGGCGCGATAACCCCATGAAGTCGAAGTCACGAAGCCGTCGGTATCGCCACCGAATCCATACTGGCCATACACCGAGTCGCGGCCGTAGCGCAGTTTGGTGCGTGCTTCCAGACCACCGACCCGAACCACCGCCGCCTCGCCTACCAGGGTCAGGCGATCTGCACCCGCGACCTGATCGATGAAGTGCGTCAGGGTGCTCTGGATCTGCGTCACCTCCTTGCGGCGGTAGCCTTTGTTGTCGGCCCCCGGTGACGTGGCAATGGGCGATGCTGCTCCGCCCGCGATAGGGTTGAGCAAGGCCAGGGTCAGGTCATTGGTGTTGACCTGCACCGGGGCGTTGGGACGGTAGCTGATTTCCCCGCTCCACGCGGTGCCGGTGGATAACGTGGTGGCGAAGCTGGCGCCGTAGAGGCGGATGTCCTCCGGGTATTCGAGGTAATACTGGCCGCGACCGAGCATCACACTTTGGGCCAGGCCTGAACCGGTGCCGGGCGCGATGCGGTTGGCGGTGGCAACGATTCCCGGAATGCTTGCCAGCGTACCGGGGCCGGCGGTGGTGGTCCCGACATTCGGTGAACGACTGTGGTAGTTCATGAAGTACAGGCCGTACTCGGTGTCGTCCCCCAGCCAGCGCAGCGCCGTACCCCACTGCCCGGAATCCCGGGCATCGCGGTCACCGCCACGGGGAACGATCACCCCCTCCTTGCTGACCTCGAAGCCCTGGCCAAAGGCAGCTGCAATCGGCTGCAAGGGTGCAATGGCCGGGTTGGCAACGGTGTAGCCCTTGTTGCAGCCGTCCGCCACCACGTCGACACCAAAGAAAGTGCCGCAGTTATCGACGACCGTCTGGTCCCACTCCAGTTGATAGAAGCCTTCCACGGTCAGCTTTTCCGTCAGCCCCTGGGAGGCGAACAACATGTTGACCGGGATCAGGCCTTCCTTGATCTCGGCGCCAGGACGACGGAACGCGGACACGTCGACCGGATTGATGCTGTTGATCGAGTTGCCGATGAACGTGCTCTCCCCCCAACTGACCACCTGCTTGCCAGCGCGGACCGTGCCCGGCAAATCGGCGAGGGAGTAGTTGTGATAGACGAAAGCGTCGAGGATTTGTCCGCCTGAAGACTTGGCGCCTTCTTTGCGATTGTGATCACTGATGTCCTTGAAGGGGCGGCTTTCATCCTTGAGTTCAAAGTCGTACCAGTACTTGCCACGCACAAACGCACCGGTGTCGCCGTACTTCAGTTCGAGGTCGTGAATACCCTTGAAGATCTTCGAGAAGGTTTCACCCTTCTTGAAATTCAATCGCCCGTCGTCACCGGTCGAAGACTGGCCGGAGCCGCCGTTGACGATGCCCACCAGGGATTTATCCGCATCACGCATGCCCCAGCTCGCGCCGACCGACAACGAGGAGTCGAACGTCCCCTCGATCTCCCCGATGTTGAATGAAAGGGCCTGCGCCTGGGCGCAACAGCCTAATGCGACCGCAACCGCCAGCGCCTGCGGTGTGAAGATGGCGCGCATTGTTGTTTTTGTCATGCGTCTTCCCCGGTGAGTGACAGAAGGCCACACCCTACTGCCGGGCACCGGGGTCGATAAGCGCACCAAGGAGGTATTCGTGGTGTACCTCTTAAGGATGACTGGCACAGACGACGAGCACCCGAATCCCGACTGTTGCCGGGGCTGCAACAGTGCATGTCGGGAATTGGTATTTTTCCTACAGCGCCGAGGGCTTACTCTTACCTCACTGTCACAGTAAACCACCGCAGGCACCCTGTACCGGCCTGCGCCGTGACTGAAAGATTTCAGATGAATCGAGGATTCGGTTCGTCACCCTGTGTTCACTGACGTTGATTTGTAGCTCCTGATCCAACGTCTTACTTTGGCCGCTGCGTTTGCAGCGGCCTTTTTTATGGGCGATGGTTTTTGATAATTAACAGCTGCCAGTCAGTGCCCCCCGGAGCATCCAGGTAAAACTTCGCATGCCTACATTTCTTTCAGAAAGTACCTACAAGCATAGGTAAACACCAAAAGCACTCGAGTCTTTAAGTTGAACAGCAAGTCGGCGAACGCCTTTTTTATCTTCGTCCGACTTCAAACCTACTTATTGCGAGTGCAACCATGAAACCCATCAACTACAACCGGTATCGCTCAACCAGAAGTTTCAACAGTCGAATACGCTTTCTGATTCTTCACTACACGGCCGCTGACTTTTCAAGTTCTGTCAGTGCCCTGACTGGCCCCAATGTCAGCGCGCATTATCTGGTTCCAGATATCACGGACCCCAGTTACCTGAAGGCCGGCCATACCGGGCAGGAAGTTTTCAGCCTGGTGGATGAAACCTATCGCGCGTGGCACGCAGGTGTCAGTCAGTGGGGTAGCCACAGCAATCTGAACGATACGTCCATCGGCATTGAAATCGTCAACCTGGCGACCGACAACAAGGGCGAATTCACCTTTCCGCCGTATCACCCCGAGCAGATTGCTGCGATTGAACAACTGGCGCTGAATATCCTCATGCGCTACCCGGATATCACGCCGACGCAGGTTCTGGGCCACTCCGATGTTTCGATCGGCCGCAAAAGTGACCCGGGGCCGATGTTTCCCTGGCGGGAACTGTACTTGAAAGGCGTCGGCGCCTGGTTCGATGAAACCACTCGGGACGAGTATCTGCGCCAATACAACACATCGGGGGTTCCAGCCCGAAGCGAATTGCTGGGGCTGTTCAAATCCTATGGGTACGATGTTTCGGGAGCGTCTACGGAAGGCGGTATTCAACAATTGGTGCGGGCATTCCAGATGCATTTTCGCCCGGAAAACTTCGATGGAAAAATGGACGCGCAAACAGCCGCCAACCTGAAAGCGCTGGTCGTCAAATACTTTCCCGGCTGACCATTGGCAAACGGCTTTGCAGCCGACAAATGCAACAACCGGCAAGGTCAGTCAATGTGACCTTGCCGGTGGTATCAAAGCGTATATTTCTGCAAATTCCCCATCATTTCCTTCAGTGCTTCGATGTTGTCCTTCGGATGCGCCGCACCCTCGAAGTCGCAGATCTGCTGCCAGTGCGCCGCCACGTCTTCCGGGGAGAAGCCGGCCCGTGGATCGAAACCGATGCCGAGGCTGCGCTCCCAACGGACCTTGCCCATCCAGCCGCCGCCGACTTCGAACAGACCGGAGGTTTCCTGACAGTTCTCGCTTGCCAGGTACACCACCAGCGGGCTGACCAGTTCGGGTTTGAGCTGTTCGAAGACTTGCGGCGGGATCAGGCCTTCGGTCATGCGCGTGCCGCCGGTGGGGGCGATGGCGTTGACCAGGATGTTGTTCTTGCGGCCTTCGATGGCCAGGGTGCGGGTCAGGCCATAGAGACCGAGCTTGGCCATGCCGTAGTTGGACTGGCCGAAGTTGCCATAGATGCCCGAGGTCGACGCGGTGAAAATCACCCGGCCGTAATTCTGCTCGCGCATGTGCGGCCAGGCGGCGCGGGTGACTTTGTAGGCACCTTCGACGTGGACGCGGTAAACCAGGTCCCAGTCGGCGTCATCCATTTTGTGGAAGGTCTTGTCCCGCAGGATCCCGGCATTGTTGACCACCACGTCGACGCGACCGAAGACGTCCAGGGCGTGCTGGACCAGTTTGTCACCGTCAGTGACCGAGTCGTGGTTGGCTTCGGCAATGCCGCCGGCCTCGCGAATCTCCGCGACCACGCGGTCGGCGGCCGAGGCATTGGCGCCTTCGCCCTGGGCCGAGCCGCCAAGATCGTTGACCAGCACCCTGGCGCCCTGTTTGGCGAACAACAGTGCATGCGTCCGTCCCAGGCCGCCACCGGCTCCGGTGATGATCACGACTTTATCTTCGAAGCGCACAGACTCATTCATGGGGGGACTCCAGCAGGCCAAGGGACAGTGAGTCCGAGTTTCAGGCACGGCGCAGCAGGTCACAATGAACACGGGAGAGGCTGAATGGTGCGCGATAAGGCAGGGGGATGATTGAAAGCGAAACAGGCATGAACCCTGTGGCGAGGGGGCTTGTCGGATCGCCGCATCGCCCCGTTCGGCTGCGAAGCAGTCGTAAACCGGCTAAACGCGTTATACCTGAATCACTGCGCCGTATGGTTTGGGGCCGCTGCGCAGCCCAACGGGGGCAAGCCCCCTCGCCACAACAGTTCACCTTAAGGTTCAGGAACACGCCACCTTGCGCGGCGGCAAGAGCAATTGATCGCGAAACGCCAGGTAGTGCTTGAGCACCTCGCAGGGCGCCTCGATCTGCGGGTAGTGGCCAATGTCGGGCAACACTACCGTGTCCGCCTCCGGGATCAACTCCCGGTAACGCTCGACCATGTGCACTCCGGAGACCGGATCGACCCCGCCATCGATCACTCGCAGCGGCACTTCACCGCGTTGCATCGCGCTCACCCAGCGGTCGCGCCAGACGCGTCGCTCCGGGATGTAGCCGATCAATTTGTGCATGATCCGTGGCCCCTGATGGCTTTCGACCAGGCTCCAGAAATCATCCATCTGGCTTTCACTGGGACGGGTTTGCGGACCGAAAATCTGCCGAAAGCTTCTTACCAGGCCATCACGGCTGAAGGCGCGGCCTATCATCCAGCCCAAAGGGCTGAGCAAGAGTTTTTGCATCAGTACCGGGCGGTGGGTTTCCGGAAACAACCCGCCATTGAGAAACACGCAACTGGCCAGTTCCACCCGCGACTCGTAATGCCGGGCCAGCAGTTCCTGAGCCACGCTGTCGCCGTAATCGTGGGCGAGCAAGTGCACTGGCTGCTCGACATTCAGGTGTTCAAGCAGTGCCTGTTGCAGATCCGCTTGCTCCAGCAGGCTGTATTCGTGATTCGCCGGTTTGGCCGAATCGCCGAAGCCCAGCATGTCGCAAGCGATCACGCGAAAGCGCTGGGCCAATGGCTGCCACAGGTAATGCCAGTCCCAACTGGCGGATGGAAAGCCGTGAATGAGCAACAGCGGCTCACCCTGGCCTGCTGCCCAGTAGCGGATGCTCTGGCCACGGAATACGAACGTCTGGCTGCGTTTGCGCCAGACACACAAGGGGATCTCGGCGAGCTCCATCAGAGTTTATAACCCGGGTCCAGTTTATCGAGTTTGCGCAGCAGTGCCGGCCAGGCCAGCGCTCCGCCCATTCCTTGAGCACTTCGGGTGACACCCGCGATCATGGCTTTGGCGCCGGCCAGAATCTGCGGTTCGATGGCGATCAGTTCAGCGGCACCGTTTTGCGCCATGACCTGAATGTCGCAGGCACGCTGAAAGGTGAACATCATCAGGAACGTATCGGCGATGGTGCTGCCGCAGGTCAGCAGACCGTGGTTATGCAACATCAGGAAATTGTTTTCACCGAGGTCGGCCTGTAGCCGCACTTTCTCTTCATGGTTGAGCGCCACGCCTTCATAGGCGTGGTAGGCCAGACTGGAAAGCACGAACAACGACTGTTGGCTGATCGGCAAAACACCCTGCTTCTGCGCCGACACCGCCACCCCCGAAGCCGTGTGGGTGTGGAGCACGCAGACGACATCGTGACGGGCTTCATGCACAGCACTGTGGATGGTGTAACCCGCCGGATTGATCTCGTGAGGACTGTCCATCAACTTGTTGCCGGCCTGATCCACCTTGACCAGGCTCGACGCGGTAATTTCGTGAAACATCAACCCGAACGGGTTGATCAGGAAATCTTCGGTGCCGGGCACCTTGGCGGAGATATGGGTGAAGATCAGGTCATCCCAGCCATGTTGGGCGACCAGGCGATAACAGGCTGCCAGGTCGATGCGGGTCTGCCACTCGGCAGCACTGACCTGGTCTTTGACACTGGGTGGCGATTGGACGGGAGCGACAGTCACGGCAAGGAGCCTCGGTGTTTTTATTATGGAGTGTTTCCTATGTTCACCGAGTCTAGTCAGCCCTTGAGGTTCGTGTAGTTGCATTGGCAGCCAGCTTGATGGCCCAGCGAGTCAGCCGCCCCGCTGTCCTGGATCCATGTCAAATGACCGGCGCCAGCAAGGGTCTGACAGGCATGGGGCCAGGGCAACGCTCAGCCGCGCAGTGCGCTGATCAGGTCCGCCAGCCAAGGCTCGGCGTCCGTCTCTGGGGTCACCGTTTCGCTGGCATCCAGGCGCAGCATCGGCAGCACTTCGCGAATGCCAAGTTCAGCGAACAATTCGCGCAACTGCTCGCCGCCGCCACAAAAAGTATCGCCATAACTCGCATCGCCCAATCCGATCACCGCGCCCGGCAAACCGCGCCAGGCTGCTGGCAATTGGTCACGAATGGTCGAGTACAGCGGCTGCAGGTTGTCCGGCAGCTCACCCATGCCGGTGGTCGAGGTCACAGCCAGAAAGGCTTCAGGGCCAAACGCCTGGATGTCGGCGAGGGTCGCACGCGGGTTGTGCCAGGTTTCGAAACCGGCGGCGTTCAACAGGCTGGCGGCGTGGCGGGCAACTTCTTCGGCCGTGCCGTACACCGAGCCGGAAATGATGGCGACTTTCATCGATCTGATCCTGAATCCGAGTGAAAGACCCGGATATTAACACCACGGTTGTGATTATCTTTTAGAATGCAATTGACAATCAATCAGGAAAGGATACTCCGATGATTAATGCACAACTGCTGCAAATGGTGATCAACGCCTCCAACGACGGTATCGTGATTGCCGAAAAGGAAGGCGATCAGGACAAGATCCTCATTTACGTCAACCCCGCGTTCGAACGCCTGACGGGGTACTCCAGTGAAGAAATCCTCTATCAGGATTGTCGCTTCCTGCAGTCGGGGGACCGCGATCAGCAAGCGCTGCCGCTGATTCGCGATGCATTGAACCGTGAAGGAACCTGCCGGGAAATACTGCGCAACTACCGCAAGGACGGCACGCCGTTCTGGAACGAGCTGTCCCTTTCAACGGTGAAAAATCCAGCGGACGGGCAGACCTATTTTGTCGGCGTGCAGAAAGACGTCACCGTGCAGGTCAAGGCGCAACAGCGCGTGGCACAGCTGGAGAGGCAGTTGGCTGAACTCCAGGCCGAGCTTGCTGCGCTCAAGGCGACGAACGGTGCAAACGAAACCCGGAATTAATGGTCAGTAATTACAATCACCAATGACTTTGTAACTACATCTTTCGAGCTGGCCATGCAACGCGACGCGCTCCTGACCCAGGATGAGCTGGATTTCATCCAGACCATGCAACACAACCCGCAACTCAATGTGCGGGACGCGACGTCGAGCCTGCTCGTCAACGGTGGGTCGCAAATCCGTGACCTGCTCACCCGCCTGGCGGCCCATGAGCAGGTCACCATTCAAGCCAGCTTCGAAAACCAGCAAATGACCTTCCCCCTGCACTTGGTGGAAGACGAGTTCCATGCGCTGCATTTGCGCCTCGGCGTGCCCAGCATCTATGAAGGCGGGCCGATGGTGCGGCCTTGGCGCCTGGTACTGGATGAACCGGTAGCGCTGGAAAACGCCAAGGGTCAACCCGGCACCCTGTGGGTACACGAAGTGTCGTGCAAAGGGGTTTTGCTGGAAGCTCGCAACAAGACCAAACCACCGAAGCATTTCGCCTTGTGGTTCAGCCCCTCAGGCTACGAGCGGATTGCCTTGCGCGGTACTTTCGAGAAAGAAAACGAACAGGGCTTCTACGCCTATCAACTGAGCCTGAGCGATACCGATGAAGCCGAGCGTCTGCGCCAGTTCATCCTGCAACAGCATCGTTTGACTCATCCCGCGCTGCATCTCTGAACGTCAAGTATCCAGAGTATCCGCCAGGAACTGCTTCAGACGCTGGCTCATGACCTCCCCTTCATTGCCCAGGCAACCGATCGATGACCCGGCCAGGCTTTCCTGTGCCAGGTCAGAAGCATCGCCGGCCAACAACAATCGGCACTCCAGACTCATGGCCAGGCGATTCAGACGCCGCGGCAACTCGGGAGCCGGCACATGATTGGAAAACAGCACCAGAGCCAGGGGCTTGATCCTTTCACACATCAGCGCCAGTTCCTCGAATGGCTGGCCCATGTTCAGTACGCGAACGGCCAATGGCCCGGAACTCAGGAACAGGGCGGCGACCAACAGTTCCAGTTCCCGGCAATTGCCATCCAGGGCACAGATGACCACGCGACGCGGCTGTTTTTCGCGCATCAACAACAGACGCTGCAACACCCGGGAACGCAAAAAACCATCCAGGAACAGCCACTCGCTGGTGCCGCCGAACTGGTCCTGGCGTTGCAACAACCGCTTCCAGACGGGCATCAGAATGCCCTGGAACACCACCGGCAGGGAGTAGCTGGAAAAGACTTGCCCGTAGAGCTCCTCCAGCCGAAGCTCGTCAAACCCGTTGACCGCAACATGAATCTGCTGCCGCCACTGCGCGTAATCGGCTTCCACGAGGTTGTTGGGGATGATATGCGACAACGCCTGAAGTGGCTCGGTCCTGGCCAGGATCTTGCCGATCCTGCTGACGGCAACCCCGCGCTCGATCCAGCCGAGAATGCTATGGACACGCTCAATATCGGACATCGAATACAGTCGATGCCCACTGTCGGTGCGTGTTGGAACAATCAGGCCATATCGTCGCTCCCAGGCTCGAAGCGTGACCGGGTTGACACCTGTCAGTCGCGCCACCTCGCGAATGGGAAAGAGCTCTTCCTGTTCGAGAGCGACAGCCTGCGTGGAGCCTGAAGCGACGTCTGTAAATATGGGCATCCTGTTGAAACATCCTTGTATCGTCCAAGGCGTATTCTAACGCCCCTGCCCCGTAAAGTTTCCGTAAAAAATCGATACCGCGAATGAACGGATAAACGTCACAGACGCCACGGGCGGAATCAGGAATAATCCTTGCTTGTTTCGAGTCGCAGCCCACCACCCCGGCGCTGCGCCTGGCGAAGTTCCTATCCGGAGCGACGCAAATGCCTTACGGAGATACACAATGTCTACCCCTCCCGTCACGCTGATGGTTGCGCGCCGCGTTGCCAATGGACGCTACCAGGACCTGATCGCCTGGCTGCGCGAAGGCGAACAACTGGCCACCGATTTTCCCGGTTATCTCGGCTCCGGTGTGCTTGCTCCGCCGCCCGGCGATGACGAATTCCAGATCATTTTCCGCTTCGCCAACGAGCAGACCCTGCACGCCTGGGAACATTCCGCTTCGCGCAGCGCCTGGCTCGGACGTGGCGGCGACCTGTTCGCCCACCCGACAGAACACCGGGTCAGCGGCATCGAGGGCTGGTTCGGTGCCGTCGGTCAACGCCCGCCACGCTGGAAACAGGCCGTGGCGATCTGGCTGGCGTTCTTTCCGGTTTCGCTGCTGTTCAACTTTGTGCTGGGGCCGCTGTTGAGTGACATGAGCCTGCTGCCGCGGGTGTTCATCAGCACCCTGTGCCTGACGCCGCTGATGGTTTACCTGTTCATTCCATTGTCGACCCGTTTGCTGGCCAATTGGCTGAACAGCACACCGGCACGACCATTGCCCGTCGAACCCACCGTCCAAAATCGCTGATGATCTCCTGTGGGAGCGGGCTTGCTCGCGAAGGTGGCATATCAGTCAACACTTGTACTGTCTGACACCACGCTTTCGCGAGCAAGCCCGCTCCCACACAGGCCCGTTTTGCACAATAGGTAGAGCGCTCCCGTCGCTGGTATAGTTTTGCTCTCACCGCGATGCGAGCCGTTCATGACTTCTTCCGCAGCCCCTGTCCTCATTACCGGCGCCGGCCAGCGTGTCGGCCTGCACTGCGCCCGACGATTGCTGGAAGATGGCCATCGGGTGATTTTCAGCTACCGCAGCGAGCGTCCCGGCGTACAAGCCCTGCGCGACCTGGGGGCCACCGCGGTGTTCGCGGACTTCGCCAGCGAGGCCGGGATCTTCGCCTTCATCAACGAGTTGAAAACCCATACCGACAGCCTGCGGGCAATCGTCCACAATGCCTCCGAATGGCTGGCTGAAACACCGGACACCGACGCCGCGGCATTCACCCGCATGTTCAGCGTGCACATGCTGGCGCCCTACCTGATCAACCTGCATTGCGCCGACCTGCTGCATCGCTCGAGCCCCGCCGATATCGTGCACATCAGCGATGACGTGACCCGCAAGGGCAGCAGCAGGCACATCGGTTATTGCGCCAGCAAAGCCGGGCTCGACAGCCTGACCCTGTCCTTCGCCGCCCGGTACGCGCCGGCCATCAAGGTCAACGGGATCGCACCGGCCCTGCTACTGTTCAACCCTGAAGACGACGCGGCCTACCGCGCCAAGGCGCTGGCCAAGTCCGCGCTGGGCATCGAACCCGGTTGTGAAGTGATCTACCAGAGCCTGCGCTATCTGCTCGACAACCCTTATGTCACCGGCACCACCCTGACCGTCAATGGCGGAAGGCACATCAAATAGTGTCCCGCGAGGATTTTCCATGACGTTATCCCTGCCCCAGAATTATCGTGAGATCCTCATCGGTCTCGGTGAAAACCCCGACCGCGAGGGTTTGCTCGATACGCCGACGCGTGCAGCCAAAGCCATGCAGTACCTTTGCCATGGCTATGAGCAAAGTGTCGAAGATATCGTCAATGGCGCGCTGTTCGCCTCCGACAATGATGAAATGGTCATCGTCGACAACATCGAGCTGTACTCGCTGTGCGAACACCACATACTGCCCTTCATCGGCAAGGCGCATGTGGCTTATATTCCAACCGGCAAGGTGCTGGGCCTGTCGAAGATCGCGCGGCTGGTGGACATGTTCGCCCGGCGCCTGCAAATCCAGGAAAACCTCACCCGGCAAATCGCCGACGCGGTGCAGCAAGTGACCGGCGCGGCAGGCGTCGCAGTGGTCATCGAGGCGCAGCACATGTGCATGATGATGCGCGGCGTCGAGAAACAGAATTCGACCATGAACACCTCGGTGATGCTCGGTGCCTTCCGCGAGTCGAGCAATACCCGCCAGGAGTTCCTGCAATTGATTGGACGGAGCAAGTAGCAATGCCACAACTTCAGCCAGGCATGGCACGCATCCGGGTCAAAGACCTGTGCCTGCGTACCTTCATCGGCATCAACGAGGATGAAATCCTCAACAAGCAGGATGTGCTGATCAACCTCACCATTCTGTACGCAGCCCAGGAAGCGGTACGGGACAACGACATCGATCACGCGTTGAACTACCGGACCATTACCAAGGCAATCATCGCCCATGTGGAAGGCAACCGCTTTGCGCTGCTCGAACGCCTGACCCAGGAAATTCTCGACCTGGTGATGGCCAACGCATCGGTGCTGTACGCCGAGGTCGAGGTCGACAAGCCCCACGCACTGCGATTCGCCGAGTCGGTGTCGATAACACTCGCGGCAAGCCGCTGAGCTTCAAGCTTCAAGCCGCAAGCGGTAGACTTCAAGCCACCGCCATCCAACTTGCAGCTTCAAGCGTGCCGCTTGAAGCTGTCTCGCAGAGACCGCCATGACCGATCAACAACGCCTGGAACTCGAAGCCGCCGCCTTTCGTCGGCTGGTGGCCCACCTGGACAGCCGCAAGGATGTGCAGAACATCGACCTGATGAACCTCTCGGGCTTTTGCCGCAACTGCCTGTCCAAGTGGTACAAGGCCGCGGCCGACGACCGCCAGATCGAGGTCAGCCTCGACGAAGCCCGCGAAGTGGTTTACGGCATGCCGTACGCCGAATGGAAAGCCCAATATCAGCAAGAAGCCAGCGCCGACCAGCAAGCGGCGTTCGCCAAAGGAAAACCCAATGAGTGATTTGAACACCCTGCGCGCCAGCCTCAAGACCGGCGAACACGCCTTCGCCGACACCCTTGCGTTCATTGCCGCCGGTTACGACTACCAGCCTCAGGCCTTCAACAACGGTGGTGTGGAAAACGCGGCCGGGCAGAACGAAGGCTCGTGCAAGACCCTGGGCCTGGCGCAGCTCGAAGGCTTGAGCGATGAAGAAGCCCTGCTGGCGTTCGGCGAGCATTACCGCTCGGTGCTGGCGACGCCTGAAGGCAGCGATCACGGCAATATCCGCGCGTTGATTGCCCATGGTCTGGCCGGGGTGAAGTTCGCTCAACAGCCGCTGACACGCCGCTGATTTGATTTGTAGGAGCGAGCCCGCTCGCGATGGACTGAAGAACGCCACGGGGTGTCAGGCTCCCAGCGTCATCGTTCACCACCATCGCGAGCAAGCTCGCTCCTACAGGTTTTGCGTTCATGGCGCGCAATTGATCACAAGCACAACCCGACTTTTAAGATTGACCCGGCAACTTTATTTCGTTTGCCCCGTACCACCGCTCACGGCTTAGATAAAAAGAAGTCCTTCTTCTTCCGAGCCGGTCATTCATGCGCAGCGAAACCATCAGCCAGTCGATCAACATCGTTCACCCTGTCACGCTCAGCCACGGCAAGAATGCCGAGGTCTGGGACACCGATGGCAAACGCTACATCGACTTTGTCGGCGGCATCGGTGTGTTGAACCTCGGCCATTGCCATCCGCGCATCGTCGAAGCCATTCGCGAACAAGCCACCCGTCTGACCCACTACGCGTTCAACGCTGCGCCCCATGAGCCTTACCTCGAACTGATGGATTGCCTCAGCGCATTCATGCCTGTGGGTTACCCGGTCAGCGGCATGCTCACCAACAGCGGCGCGGAAGCGGCGGAAAACGCCCTGAAGATCGTCCGTGGCGCCACCGGCCGCAGCGCGGTCATCGCCTTCGACGGCGCTTTCCACGGCCGCACACTGGCCACCCTCAACCTCAATGGCAAAGTCGCGCCGTACAAACAAAAAGTCGGCGTGTTGCCGGGGCCGGTGTTTCACCTGCCCTTCCCCAGCCAGGACAACGGCGTCACCTGTGCCGAGGCCCTCAAAGCCATGGAGCGCCTGTTCAGCGTCGAGATCGATGTCGAAGACGTCGCCTGCTTTATCGTCGAACCGGTGCAGGGTGAAGCGGGTTTCCTGGCCATGGACGTCGAGTTCGCCCAGGCGCTGCGCAAGTTCTGCGACGACAAGGGCATTGTGCTGATCGCCGATGAAATCCAGTCCGGTTTCGGCCGTACCGGGGAGCGTTTCGCCTTCTCGCGGTTGGGCATCGAGCCCGATCTGATCCTGCTCGGCAAAAGCATCGCCGGCGGCGTGCCGCTGGGTGCGGTGGTCGGGCGCAAGTCGCTGCTCGACAATTTGCCCAAGGGCGGACTCGGTGGCACTTACTCCGGCAATCCCATCGCCTGTGCAGCGGCACTGGCAACCCTGGACGAAATGACCGATGCCAACCTGCATGCCTGGGGCACCCAACAGGAAGAAGCGATTGTCGGTCGCCACGCGACCTGGCGCGCGAACAACCTGACGCCGTACCTGGGACGCCTGACCGGCGTCGGCGCCATGCGTGGTATCGAGCTGATCAACGCCGATGGCTCGCCCGCACCGACACAATTGACCCAACTGCTGGCACTGGCGCGCGACGCCGGTTTGCTGCTGATGCCCAGCGGCAAGTCGCGGCACATCATTCGCTTGCTGGCGCCGCTGACCATCGAGGCGGCGGTGCTTGAAGAAGGTTTGGATATCCTGGAGGCGTGCCTGAAGAAATTGGCCTGAACCTACGCCCCCCCTGCGGGAGCGGGCTTGCTCGCGAAAGCGTAGTGTCAGTCGACATAAAAACTGAATGACACACCGCATTCGCGAGCAAGCCCGCTCCCACATTGGAATGTGTTCGGCATTAAATCGCGGGCACAAAAAAACCGGCCGAAGCCGGTTTTTTCATTTCGACGAAAACAGAATCAAGCGTTCTGCAGATTGTCGAGGTAACGCTCGGCATCCAGTGCCGCCATGCAACCTGCGCCAGCCGAGGTGATGGCCTGACGGTACACGTGGTCAGCCACGTCACCAGCGGCGAAGATACCTTCGAGGCTGGTGGCAGTGGCGTTGCCGTCACGGCCGCCCTGCACAACCAGGTAGCCGTCTTTGAGGGTCAACTGGCCTTCGAACAGCGAAGTGTTCGGGGTATGGCCGATGGCGATGAACACGCCGTCGACTTTCACTTCGTCGAAGCTGCCGTCGTTGTTCTTCAGGCGGGCACCGGTCACGCCCATGTTGTCGCCCAGCACTTCGTCCAGGGTCGCGTTCAGCTTCAGCTCGATCTTGCCTTCGGCGACACGGGCGTTCAGCTTGTCGATCAGGATCTTCTCGGCGCGGAAGGTTTCACGACGGTGGATCAGGGTGACTTTGCTGGCGATGTTGGCCAGATACAGGGCTTCCTCAACAGCGGTGTTGCCGCCGCCGACCACGGCCACCGGCTTGTTGCGATAGAAGAAACCGTCGCAGGTCGCACAGGCCGAAACGCCTTTGCCCATGAAGGTTTCTTCCGATGGCAGGCCCAGGTAACGAGCGCTGGCGCCGGTGGCGATGATCAGGGCGTCACAGGTGTAAGTCGCGCTGTCGCCGGTCAGGGTGTATGGCTTGGCGGCGAAGTCGACGGCATTGATGTGATCGAAAACGATCTCGGTTTCAAAGCGCTCGGCGTGCTCACGCATCCGCTCCATCAGCGCCGGGCCGGTCAGGCCGTGGACGTCGCCCGGCCAGTTGTCGACTTCGGTGGTGGTGGTCAGTTGACCGCCGGCCTGCATGCCGGTGATCAGCAGTGGCTTGAGGTTGGCACGGGCGGCATAGACCGCAGCGCTGTAACCGGCAGGGCCGGAACCGAGAATAATCACTCGCGAATGACGGACTTCAGACATGACCTGCTCCTGTTGACCGGCCCGGAATACCTGGCACGGAACGCCGGATTGCCGGCTGGAATAAAAAAGAACGGTTGAAAGCACTTGGGGAAGGCTTGACCCGACCGTCCTGTAAAAAGATTGGGTGCAGCGTATCGAGGGGGCGAAGATTAAGGAAATACGGTTTAACAATCCAGCTCATAGGTGGTCTCTATGGCATCTGACCGACGATATCGACGTCTTTGTTACAGTGAATGTCGATACCGCCACCGCGCTTTCGTCTGCGAAGCAAAGCCGGTAAGGTCGGCGCGTTTTCCCTCTGCTCGGAGCACTTTATGCCCGCCCCTGTACTGTCCGGCCCGCAATACCTGCGCGAAGGCCTCAAGCTGGTGTTGAGCCCCAGCCTGCGTTTGTTTGTGCTGTTGCCGTTGGCAATCAACCTGGTGCTGTTCGTCGGATTGATCTACCTGGCCAGCCATCAATTCAGCCTGTGGGTCGACACCTTGATGCCATCGCTGCCCGACTGGCTGAGTTTTCTCAGCTACATCCTCTGGCCATTGTTCGTGGTGCTGGTGGTGTTGATGGTGTTCTTCTCCTTCACCATGCTCGCCAACGTCATTGCCGCGCCGTTCAACGGCTTCCTCGCGGAGAAAGTCGAAGTGGTGGTGCGCGGCACCGACGACTTCCCGGCCTTCAGTTGGGGCGAGTTGATCGCCATGATTCCGCGTACCCTGGCCCGGGAAATGCGCAAGCTCGGCTATTTTCTGCCCCGGGCGATCGGGCTGTTCATCCTCTCGTTCATCCCGGTGGTGAACATCATCGCCGCGCCGCTGTGGCTGTTGTTCGGGGTGTGGATGATGGCGATCCAGTACATCGACTACCCGGCGGACAACCACAAGCTGGGCTGGAACGAGATGCTCGCCTGGCTGCGCGAGAAGCGCTGGCAGAGCATGAGCTTCGGCGGCAGCGTGTACCTGGTGCTGCTGATCCCGGTGGTGAACATCCTGATGATGCCGGCGGCCGTGGCCGGGGCGACGCTGTTCTGGGTGCGTGAACGCGGGGCAGAAAACCTGGTAACCCAGCGCTGAGTCACAAATCCATCATCCCGACGTCACACTGACGACATGGCCCCAGCCGACACTGGGGTCATGACGACAGCTCTGCATATCACCCTGATCACCGAAACCTTCCCACCGGAAATCAACGGCGTGGCCAATACCCTTGGTCGCTTGTGCGACGGTTTGCGCGCGCGCGGGCATCAAGTGGAACTGGTGCGGCCGCGTCAGGGCTGCGACCAGCAACTGGGCAGCGACGATGAATTGCTGCTGTGCCGCGGCTGGCCACTGCCGGGCTATCCCGGCCTGCAATGGGGTCAGTCGTCGATGCACAAGCTGCTGCGGCGCTGGACGCGTCACCGCCCGGATGTGCTCTACATCGCCACCGAGGGCCCGCTGGGTCTCTCTGCGTTGCGTGCGGCACGGCGACTGGGAATTTCCGTGGTCAGCGGTTTCCACACCAATTTCCAGCAGTACTCCAACCAGTACGGGCTTGGTTTGCTCACGCGCCTGCTGACTCACTACCTGCGCTGGTTCCACAACCGCTCGACCATGACCCTGGTGCCCAGCGTCAGCCAACGCATGGAACTTGAGCGGCGGCATTTCGAGCGCCTGGCGCTGCTGTCCCGAGGGGTCGACAGCGAATTGTTTCACCCGGCCAAACGCTTGAATGCCCTGCGCGAGCAATGGGGGCTGGCCGAGGCAGACATCGCCGTCATTCATGTCGGACGCCTGGCCCCGGAAAAAAACCTTGGCCTGCTCAAGCGCACCTTCAATACCCTCAAGGCGAGTTATCCCCAGCGCACGCTGAAACTGATCGTGGTCGGCGATGGCCCGCAGCGCCAGGAACTGGAAAACGAAATGCCCGAGGCGGTTTTCTGCGGCACCCAACGGGGTGAAGCCCTGGCGTGTCATTACGCGTCGGGCGACGTGTTTCTGTTCCCCAGTCTGACCGAAACCTTTGGCAATGTGGTGCTTGAAGCACTTGCCTCCGGGCTCGGCGTGGTGGCCTACGACCAGGCGGCGGCCGCCCAGCATATTCGTCATGGCTACAACGGCGTATTGGCGATGCCGGGGGATGAAGAAGCGTTCTGCGATGCAGCGGCATGGCTGCTGGAGGAAAGGGAAGCCTTGCGCAATGTCAGGCTCAATGCGCGCCAGCATGCCAGTCGCCAGGGTTGGGCGACGATTATCGAGCAGTTCGAGGGACAGTTGCGCGGGGCCTGTGCCGGGGAGATGGTGGTGCCGAATGCGCCGACTGTTCCCTGATTTTGCAGTGCTCTTTAGTCAGTCTTCGCGAGCAAGCCCGCTCCTACATTGGTTCTGTGTCGTACACAAATCCCCTGTGGGAGCGAGCTTGCTCGCGATGAGGCCTTCCCGGTCGCCGCTTAAACCAGCGTCATCAACGCCTCACGGCTGAACGGCAGAATGTCTTCCTCGCGGCCGTCACGCACTTTCTGCGCCCAGTCCGGGTCCACCAGCAAGGCACGACCGACCGCCACCAGGTCGAACTCATCGTTGTTCAGGCGCTCCAGCAGTTTTTCCAGGCTGGCCGGCTGTGCGACCTTGTCGGTATTGACCATGAACTGCAGGAACTCGCCGTCCAGGCCGACGCTGCCCACGGTGATGGTCGGCTTGCCGGTGAGTTGGCGGGTCCAGCCAGCCAGGTTCAGCTCGGAACCGTCGAACTCCGGCTCCCAGAAGCGGCGGGTCGAACAGTGGAAAATGTCCACGCCCGCGTCGGCCAACGGCTTGAGGAACTCGCCCAAGGCTTCAGGGGTTTGCACCAGACGTGCGGTGTAGTCCTGCTGCTTCCACTGGGAGAAACGGAAGATGATCGGGAAACCTTCACCGACCGCGGCACGCACGGCCTGAATCAATTCAATGGCGAAGCGCGAACGGTTGGCCAGGCTGCCGCCGTATTCGTCGGTACGCTCGTTGCTGCCTTCCCAGAAGAACTGGTCCACCAGATAACCGTGGGCACCGTGGATTTCCACGCCGTCCATACCGATGCTCTGGGCATCCCTGGCAGCCTGGGCGAACGCGGAGATCACGTCCTGGATATCCTGTTTGGTCATGCCGTGAACCACGACCTGGCCTTCCTTCACTTTTTCAGACGGACCATAACCCGGCACGCTGGCGTCCGGCTCGGTGCCGATACGGCGCACGCTGCCCACGTGCCACAACTGCGGAACAATCTTGCCGCCTTCGGCGTGAACGGCGTCGACGACTTTCTTCCAACCGGCCAGGGCTGCTTCGCCATAGAAATGCGGAACGTTCGGGTAGCCGTTGGAAGCCTTGTGACCGACGGTAGTGCCTTCGGTGATGATCAGGCCGACGCCGGCTGCGGCGCGGCGACGGTAGTACTCGATCACTTTGGAATTAGGCACGCCGCCTGGGGAAAAGGAGCGAGTCATCGGCGCCATGACGACGCGGGTCGGCAGTTCGAGGGTGCCGAGGTGGAACGGTTTGAACAGGGCTTTGACGGGCATGGGACGCTCCACAGGAATGACTTTATGACGGCGATAATATGGAGGTTCGCGCGTACTGAACAGCACTATTGATTTGGGTGATGTAGGAGCGAGCTTGCTCGCGATGGTGGTCAACGATAACGCTGGCGGTCTGATGCCCCGCGGTGTTGCTACAACCATCGCGAGCGAGCTCGCTCTTATAGGGGGGGATATCAGCTCAGGGCTTTTTCAATCGCGTGAACGATGGTCGGATCATCCGGCGCCGTGCGTGGCGAGAACCGAGCCAGCACACGCCCGTCCTTGCCCAGCAGGAACTTCTCGAAGTTCCAGGTGATGTCGCCGGGAAACTCCGCGCCCTCTCCCGCCAGCAGGCGATACAACTGATGACGTTCATGCCCGTTGACTTCCAGCTTGCTGGACAACGGAAAGGTCACGCCATAGTTGAGGCTGCAGAAATCCTTGATTTCCTGCTCGGTCCCCGGTTCCTGCCCGGCAAACTGGTTGCACGGCAAGCCCAGGACGCTGAAGCCCTTGGCCTTGAATTGCTGATGGAGGTTTTCCAGCGCCGCGTACTGCGGGGTCAGGCCGCATTTGGAGGCGACGTTGACCACCAGTACGACTTGGCCTTTGAAAGGCGCCAGAGGTAGCTCCTGTCCATCCAGGGCTGTCAATTTAAGGTCGTGAAAAGCACTCATGGCGTACTCCAGATTCCCGTGTTCTTCTCGAAACAGCCACTTGGCGGTGTCATCAGGGACGGCCGCAGACTAAAAAGGCGCCCACAAGGCGCCTCTCCAGTTATCTGAGCTTAGCGCAGAAATCAGTGGTGATGGCCACCTTCGCCATGGACGTGACCATGAGCGATTTCTTCCTGGCTGGCGTCACGGATGGCAACGATCTTGACCTGGAAATTCAGGCGCTGACCGGCCAACGGGTGGTTGCCGTCAACGGTGACGTCGTCGCCGTCCAGATCACGGATGGTCACGATCTGCATCTGGCCGTCCGGAGCGGAAGCGTGGAACTGCATGCCCACTTCCAGCTCGTCGACGCCTTCGAACATGCTGCGGCTCAGGGTGCTGACCAGTTCGGCGGCGTATTCGCCGTAAGCGTCTTCCGGTTCAACGGCTACGGTCAGCTCGTCGCCGACAGCCTTGCCTTCCAGAGCCTTTTCCAAGCCCGGGATGATGTTGCCTGCACCTTGCAGGTAGACCAGCGGCGCGCCGCCGGCGGAGCTGTCGATGACCTCACCAGCGTCGTTGGTCAGGGTATAGTCGATGGAGACAGCCTTATTGGCGGCGATCAGCATGGGGCGAGACCTTTTGCATAGGAAAATTGAAAGGCCAAGTTTAGCGAAGCAATCGTCCGAAAGCGAACACAACCCGGACAGACGGGATTCGACGATCACAGGCTTCCATCAGGACGAGGACGGACACTGGGTGGCCGAGCTTTCCTGCGGCCACACCCAGCACCTGCGGCACCAGCCCCCCTGGCAATCCCGCGCCTGGGTCATGGACCCTGTGCAACGCCTTGAAAAAATAGGCCAGCCCTTTGCTTGCGGTTGGTGCGCACAGGGCTCGGTTAGCGATAACCTTGGCGACTGAATTTCGGTAGATCGTCAGATATAGATGATCACCTTTGCCATGCTCCTTCAGAGAATCCGCATGCAAACTTTTTTTATCGCACCCACCGATTTTGGTGTGGGTCTGACCTCCATCAGCCTCGGGCTGGTGCGCACCCTTGAGCGGGCCGGGCTCAAGGTCGGTTTTTTCAAACCGATTGCCCAGCCGCATCCGGGCGACACGGGCCCGGAACGCTCCACCGAACTGGTGGCGCGTACCCACGGCTTGAAACCGCCGCAGCCTCTGGGCCTGGCCCATGTCGAGCGCATGCTCGGCGACGGCCAGCTCGATGAGTTGCTCGAAGAAATCATCACCCTTTATCAGCAGGCTGCCATCGGCAAGGACGTGCTGATCGTCGAAGGCATGGTGCCGACCCGCAGCGCCAGTTATGCCGCGCGGGTCAACCTGCACCTGGCCAAGAGCCTCGATGCCGAGGTGATCCTGGTCTCGGCACCGGAAAACGAAGTGCTGATCGAGCTCTCCGGTCGCGTCGAGTTGCAGGCGCAGTTGTTCGGCGGCCCGAAAGACCCGAAAGTCCTCGGTGTGATCCTCAACAAGGTCAAGACCGAAGAAAGCATGGAGGCCTTCGCCACGCGCCTGAAAGAGCATTCGCCGTTGCTGCGCAGCGGTGATTTCCGCTTGCTCGGCTGCATTCCGTTCCAGCCGGAACTGAACGCCCCGCGCACCCGCGACGTCGCCGACCTGATGGGCGCGCAAGTGCTCAACGCCGGTGATTACGAAACCCGGCGCATGACCAAGATCATCATTTGCGCCCGCACCATGCGCAACACCGTGGAGTTGCTCAAGCCCGGCGTGCTGGTGGTGACCCCCGGCGACCGCGACGACATCATCCTCGCCGTCAGCCTCGCGGCCTTGAACGGCGTGCCGCTCGCCGGCCTGCTGCTGACCAGCGACACCCTGCCCGACCCACGCATCATGGACCTGTGCCGTGGCGCCCTGCAGGCTGGTTTGCCGGTGCTGTCGGTGAGTACCGGCTCCTACGACACCGCCAACCTGCTCAATGGCCTGAACAAGGAAATCCCCATCGATGACCGCGAGCGCGCCGAAATCATCACCGATTTCATCGCCGGCCATCTCGATGCCAACTGGCTGCACCAGCGCTGCGGTACGCCACGGGAAATGCGCCTGTCGCCAGCGGTTTTCCGCTATCAATTGATCCAGCGCGCCCAGGCGGCCAACAAGCGCATCGTACTGCCCGAAGGCAGCGAGCCGCTGACCGTGCAGGCCGCCGCGATCTGCCAGGCCCGTGGCATCGCTCGCTGTGTGTTGCTGGCCAAGCCCGAGGACGTGCAGGCCGTCGCCCGTGCCCAGGGCATCGAGCTGCCACCGGGCCTGGAAATCATTGATCCGGACTCGATCCGCGAACGCTATGTCGAGCCGATGGTCGCGCTGCGCAAAAGCAAAAGCCTCAATGCGCCGATGGCCGAGCAACAACTGGAAGACACCGTGGTGATCGGCACCATGATGCTGGCCCTGGATGAAGTCGACGGCCTCGTATCGGGCGTGATCAACACCACCGCCAACACCATCCGCCCGGCCCTGCAGCTGATTAAAACCGCGCCAGGCTGCACCCTGGTGTCGTCGGTGTTCTTCATGCTGTTTCCGGAAGAGGTGCTGGTCTACGGCGACTGCGTGATGAACCCGCACCCGAGCGCCAGTGAACTGGCCGAGATCGCCCTGCAAAGCGCTGATTCGGCCGCCGCGTTCGGCATCACGCCACGGGTGGCGATGATCAGCTACTCCAGCGGCGAGTCGGCCAGCGGTGAAGAAGTCGAGAAGGTCCGCGAAGCAACCCTGCTCGCCCACGAACAACAGCACTCGCTGCTGATCGACGGCCCCTTGCAGTACGACGCCGCCGCCAACGAAAGCGTGGCCCGGCAACTGGCGCCGAACAGTCAGGTGGCCGGTCGTGCCACGGTTTACGTATTCCCCGACCTCAACACCGGCAATACCACGCACAAGGCCGTACAGCGCAGCGCCGACTGCGTCAGCCTCGGGCCGATGCTGCAAGGCCTGCGCAAACCGGTGAACGATTTGCCGCGCGGCGCGCAGGTCGATGACATCGTCTACACCATCGCCCTGACCGCGATTCAAGCCGCCAACCGACCTATGGATGTGTAAATGCTGGATTTCTTACCTGCTGCGCTGCGGGGCGTGATCGCCTCGCTGCTGTTGGCATTGAACACGATTCTGCTCTGCTCGTTCCTGTTCTGCGTGGCACTCGTCAAGGTATTGCCGTTCGCCCTCACCCAGCGCCTCGCGGGCTGGCTGATGAGCCATACCCACGAAGCCTGGATCAGCATCAACAAAGGCTGGATGAACCTGGTGCGCCGCACACGCTGGCACGTCAGCGGCCTGCAAGGCCTCGACTATCAGCATTCGTACCTGATCACCAGCAACCACCAGAGCTGGGTCGACATCCTGGTGCTGCAATACGTGCTAAACCGGCGCATTCAGCCGCTGAAGTTCTTTCTCAAGCAGGAGCTGATCTGGGTTCCGGTGATCGGTCTGGCCTGGTGGGCGCTGGGCTTTCCGTTCATGAAGCGTTACTCCAAGGCCTATCTGGAAAAGCACCCGGAGAAGAAAGGCAAGGACCTGGAAACCACCCGTAAGACCTGTGCGAAATTCCGCGACAACCCGGTGGGCATTTTCAACTTCGTCGAAGGCACGCGCTTCACCGAGGGCAAGCACAAGCAACAGCAGTCACCCTTCAAGTACCTGCTCAAGGCCAAGGCCGGCGGCATTGCCTTTGTGCTGGATGCGATGGGTGAGCAGCTTGAATCCCTCGTCAACGTGACCATCCACTACCCCGCCGGGCGCCCGGGTTTCTGGGATTTGCTGTGCGGGAACGTTGCGGACGTGGTGGTGCACTTTGAGGAGCTGAAGATCCCGCCGCAGTTCATCGGCAAGAACTACGACCAGGATGGTGAGTACCGCCTGCAGTTTCAGGGCTGGATCAATCAGTTGTGGCAGGACAAGGATGCGTTGCTGGACCAGATGCACCACGAATTCCCAGACCGCCGCTGAACCAATGTGGGAGCGGGCTTGCTCGCGAATACGGACTGACATTCAACATGGATGCTGACTGATCCACCGCTTTCGCGAGCAAGCCCGCTCCCACATTTGACCGAGTTGACCAAAAAAAACCCGCCGATGATCACTCATCGGCGGGTTTCTTTTTTCTGGCTAAGGCTTAGATCGCGCCACGCTCACGCAGCAGACCCAGCACTTGCTTGACGCCTTCCTCCAGCGACACGGACTGGGTGTCGATCACCAGGTCGGCATCCAGCGGCACATCGTACGGGAAGGACTCGCCCGGGATGTTATCCCCGGCCGCCGCGTACAAACCTTGCGGATCACGCTCGGCGCAGACCGTTGGCGAAGCCTGGACGTAGACCGTCAGCAGACGCTCCTTGCCGATCAGTTCCCGGGCCTGTTCGCGCCCTTCGGCACTAGGGGCAACGAACGCAGCGAGGGTCAGCAGGCCAGCCTCGTTGAACTGACGCGCCACGTGCGCGGCACGACGCCAGTTCTCGGTACGCCCGGCGCGATCCTGTGGCAGACCTTTGTTCAGGTCGTGACGCAGGTTCTGGCCATCGAGCACGAACACCGCACGGCCCATGTCGAACAGCTTGCGTTCAACCGCATACGCCAGGGTGCTTTTGCCTGCGCCCGACAAGCCGCTGAACAACACGGTGGCCGGTTGCTGGCCGAAGCGCTGTGCGCGTTCTTCGGTGGCAACGTGGGCCAGTTTGCCGTGGTGCGTGCTGGTGCCATGGGCCAAAGGCTGGGCGACGATCATGCCCGCGCCAACGGTGCCGTTGGTCAAGCGGTCGATGATGATGAAGGCGCCGGTGGTGCGGTTGCTGTCGTAACCGTCAAGGGCAATCGGCGCATCGAGCGCGATCTTGACCTTGCCGATTTCGTTCAGCTGCAACGCGCTGGCCGGACCTTCTTCCAGGGTGTTCACGTCGACCTTGTTGACGATGCTGGCGATGGAGCCCGGCACGTAACTGGTGGCGCGTTTGATGTCGTACTTCTTGCCCGGCAGCATCGGTTCCTCAGCCATCCACACCAGCATCGCTTCGAAGCTGTCGGTGACTGGTGGCACGTTGTCGGCATGCACCAACAGGTCGCCACGGGAAATATCGATTTCGTCTTCCATGGTCAGCGTTACAGCCTGACCAGGACCTGCGTGCTCCAGCTCACCTTCGAAGGTGACGATGGATTTCACGCGGCTGCTCTTGCCCGACGGCAGGACCACGACTTCGTCGCCTTTCTTGACGATGCCGCTGGCCAGGGTGCCGGCGAAGCCACGGAAGTTCAGGTTCGGACGGTTGACGTACTGCACCGGGAAACGCAGGTCGGTGAAGTTGCGATCGCCCGCCACTTCCACGGTCTCGAGGATCTCCATCAGCGACTGGCCGGTGTACCACGGAGAGCGCTCGGATTTGTTCACCACGTTGTCGCCTTTCAGCGCAGACATCGGCACGAAGTGCATCGTGGTGGGCTTCATCTTCAAGCCTTCGGCGAACTGCAGGTAGTCGGCCTTGATCGACTCGAACACACCCTGGTCGAAGTCCTTGAGGTCCATCTTGTTGATGGCCACGACTATGTGCTTGATGCCCAGCAACGAGGCGATGAAGCTGTGGCGACGGGTCTGGGTCTGCACGCCGTAACGGGCGTCGACCAGGATGATCGCCAGGTCACAGGTGGAGGCACCGGTGGCCATGTTGCGGGTGTACTGCTCGTGGCCTGGGGTGTCGGCGATGATGAATTTGCGCTTGGCGGTGGAGAAGTAGCGGTACGCGACATCGATGGTGATGCCTTGTTCACGCTCGGCCTGCAGGCCGTCGACCAGCAGCGCCAGGTCGATGTCTTCGCCGGTGGTGCCGACTTTTTTCGAATCGCGGGTAATGGCTTCCAGGTGATCTTCGTAGATCATCTTGGAGTCGTGCAGCAGGCGCCCGATCAGGGTGCTCTTGCCGTCGTCGACGTTACCGCAGGTCAGAAAGCGCAGCAGCTCTTTACGTTCGTGCTGGCCCAGGTAGGCGAGGATGTCCTCGCTGATCAAATCAGATGCGTGCGACATGACAACCCCTTAGAAATAACCCTGACGTTTTTTGTCTTCCATCGAGCCTGCGCCATCGTGGTCGATGACACGGCCCTGGCGCTCGGAAGTTCGCGTCAGGAGCATTTCCTGAATGATGTCCGTGAGGCTTTCGGCCTCGGACTCCACCGCGCCCGTCAACGGGTAGCAACCAAGGGTACGGAAACGCACTTTCTTTTTGACGATGCGCGCTTTGTCTTCGTCGCTCAGGTGTTCGAGGATGCGCTCGTCGTCGATCATGATCAGCGTGCCGTTCTTCTCGATGACTTCACGCTCGGCGGCGAAATACAGCGGAACGATCGGAATGCCTTCCAGGTAGATGTACTGCCAGATGTCCAGCTCGGTCCAGTTCGACAGCGGGAAGACGCGGATCGACTCGCCCTTGTTGACCTTGCCGTTGTAGACGTTCCACAGCTCGGGGCGCTGGTTTTTCGGATCCCAGCGGTGCTTGCTGTCGCGGAACGAGTACACGCGCTCTTTGGCGCGGGATTTCTCTTCATCGCGACGGGCGCCGCCGAATGCTGCGTCGAAACCATACTTGTCGAGTGCCTGCTTGAGGCCCTCGGTCTTCATGATGTCGGTGTGCTTGGCGCTGCCGTGGGTGAACGGGTTGATGTCCTGCGCCACGCCGTCCGGGTTGACGTGGGTGATCAGGTCGAGGCCCAGCTCGGCGACCATCTTGTCGCGGAAGCTGTACATCTCCTTGAATTTCCAGCGAGTGTCGACGTGCATCACCGGAAACGGCAGCTTGCCCGGGAAGAACGCCTTGCGTGCCAGATGCAGCATCACGGCGGAGTCTTTACCGATGGAGTACAGCATCACCGGGTTATCGAACTCGGCGGCCACCTCGCGGATGATGTGGATGCTTTCCGCCTCCAGCTGTTTCAGATGCGTCAGTTTGTCGACCATGGCTACTCACGAAAACTTTCTTATGAACGGCCACCGGGCCGTGTTCGAGCGGGGATCCTAGCACAGCGCCCCCTTCTAATCAGGACGCCAACTAGATCGAAAGAGCATATGAATATGCCTGCCCGTTTGGGCAGAACGGCGCTCTGTAGGAGCGAGCCTGCTCGCGATGGGCGTCAACGATAACGCTGGGAGTCTGACACCCCGCGGTGTTCTCGGGTACATCGCGAGCAAGGCTCGCTCCTACAGGGATAGCGTTTCGTCAGATCGGATTCGGGCAATCGATGAAGATGTGCTCCAGCGCAAACCGACGGGCCAGATAATCCCCCAGCGCCTGAACGCCGTAGCGCTCGGTCGCATGGTGACCGGCGGCGATGAAGCTGATGTCGTTTTCCCTGGCGCTGTGGAAGGTTTGCTCGGAAGCCTCACCGCTGAGGTACAGATCGACACCCGCCAGAATGGCTTGATCGATGTAACCCTGGCCACCACCGGTGCACCAGCCGACGCGGCGGATCATGGCGCTGCCTTCGATCAACAGTGGCTCACGCCCCATCACTTCCTGGACGCGGCGGGCGAAATCCCGGGGCATCATTGGCTCGTTCAGCGAGCCGACCAGGCCGACAATCTTCAGGTTGTCCGGATCCAGCGGTCCTTCGACGGTGATGTCGAGCTGTCGCGCGAGCTGCGCGTTATTACCGACGTCCGGGTGCAGGTCCAGCGGCAGGTGATAGGACAACAGGCTGATATCGTGCTTGAGCAGGGTCTTCAAGCGACGCTGCTTCATGCCGGTGATGCACGGGTTTTCACCCTTCCAGAAGTAGCCATGATGCACCAGCACCAGGTCTGCGTTGGCCTCCACGGCCGCATCGAGCAGGGCCTGGCTGGCGGTGACGCCACTGACAATGCGCATCACTTGTGGCCGCCCCTCGACCTGCAGGCCGTTGGGGCAATAATCGGCGATTTTGGCGCTGTTGAGGTAGCGGTCAGCTTCTTCGACCAGGGTGCTCAGGGCGACGGCCATAAAAGACTCCTAAATATCCCGTTCAGAGGCGCGCGCGGCCTCGTATAATGCGCGTCATTATGAGCGGTCTCAGACCGCCTGCAACTCTCTCAGGAACTGCTTAATGCTCAAGGCGCTGCGTTTTTCCGGCTGGCCGCTGTTGGCCGGCGTGCTTGTCGCTCTTTTGATAATCCAGCGTTACCCGCAGTGGGTCGGGCTCCCGAGCCTCGACGTCAATCTGCAACAAGCGCCGCAAACCACCAGCATGCAGCAGGGTCCGGTGTCTTATGCCGAAGCGGTATCCACCGCCGCGCCATCGGTGGTGAACCTGTACACCACCAAAGTCATCAACAAACCCAACCATCCGCTGTTCGAAGATCCGCAGTTTCGTCGCTTCTTCGGCGATAACTCGCCCAAGCAGAAACGCATGGAGTCGAGCCTCGGTTCCGGCGTGATCATGAGCCCGGAAGGCTACATCCTGACCAACAACCACGTGACCAGCGGTGCCGACCAGATCGTGGTGGCGCTCAAGGACGGCCGGGAAACCCTGGCGCGAGTGATCGGCAGCGACCCGGAGACTGACCTCGCGGTTCTGAAAATCGACTTGAAAAACTTGCCGGCGATCACCGTGGGGCGTTCCGACAACATCCGCATCGGCGATGTCGCGCTGGCCATCGGCAACCCGTTCGGCGTCGGCCAGACCGTAACCATGGGCATCATCAGCGCCACCGGGCGCAATCAATTGGGCCTGAACAACTACGAAGACTTCATCCAGACAGATGCGGCGATCAACCCGGGCAACTCAGGCGGTGCGCTGGTGGATGCCATCGGCAACCTGACCGGTATCAACACGGCGATCTTTTCCAAGTCCGGGGGCTCCCAGGGCATTGGGTTCGCAATCCCCGTGAAGCTGGCGATGGAAGTGATGAAGTCGATCATCGAGCACGGCCAGGTGATTCGTGGCTGGCTGGGTATCGAGGTGCAGCCGCTGACCCAGGAACTGGCCGAGTCGTTCGGCTTGTCCGGTCGCCCAGGCATTGTCGTGGCGGGAATTTTCCGCGATGGCCCGGCACAGAAGGCCGGTCTGCAACTGGGTGATGTGATTCTTGCCATCGATGGCGAACCGGCCGGTGATGGCCGTCGCTCGATGAATCAGGTAGCGCGGATCAAGCCGACCGACAAGGTCGCGATCGAGGTGATGCGCAACGGCAAGGAGCTCAAGCTGATGGCTGAAATCGGCCTGCGTCCGCCGCCGGCTCCGATCAAGGAAAAAGAAGAAGAGTAAGCGGACAACCCAAAAACCTGTGGGAGCGAGCTTGCTCCGGGCGGCGCTCCGACGATGAGGCAATAACATTCAACATACTCGTTGACTGTAAATCCGCTATCGCGAGCAAGCTCGCTCCCACAGGTTCGGGGGTTGGTTTAGAGATCGCCTAAACCGTCGATCAGCGCCTGATTCTGCTCTGGCGTGCCAATGGAGATCCGCAGGAACTGGGCAATCCGCTCCTGCTTGAAGTGCCGAACGATCACGCCTTGCTCGCGCAGCTTCGCCGCAAGCCCCGCCGCATCGTGCCGGGGGTGACGGGCAAAAATGAAGTTCGCCGCCGATGGCAGCACTTCAAAACCCTTCTCCTCCAGCTGTGCAACGACCTTCTCGCGATTCTCGATCACCAACCGGCAGGTCTTGTCGAAATACTCGCGATCCTCGAACGCGGCGGCAGCGCCGACATTCGCCATGCGATCCAGCGGATAGGAGTTGAAGCTGTTCTTGATCCGCTCCAGCGCCTCGATCAGGTCCGGATGGCCGACCGCCAATCCAACCCGCAGGCCCGCCAGGGAACGGGACTTGGACAGGGTCTGGGTCACCAGCAGGTTCGGATAACGGTCCACTAGGGTGATTGCCGTCTCGCCACCGAAGTCGATGTAGGCCTCGTCGACCACCACCACCGAATCCGGGCTTGCCTTGAGAATCTGCTCGACCGCTTCCAGCGCCAACAGGCAGCCGGTCGGCGCGTTCGGGTTGGGGAAGATGATCCCGCCGTTCGGCCTGGCATAGTCCGCCGGGTTGATCTGGAACTGCTCGTCCAGCGGCACCGCGTCGAACTTGATGCCGTACAAACCGCAGTAGACCGGGTAGAAGCTGTAGCTGATGTCCGGGAACAACAGCGGCTGATCGTGCTGCAGCAAACCGTGGAAGATGTGCGCCAGCACTTCATCGGAACCGTTGCCGAGGAACACTTGATTGCTTTGCACACCGTAGTACCTGGCGACCGCGTTCTTCAGCAGATCGCTGTTCGGGTCCGGGTACAGACGCAGGTTGTCGTTCAGTTCGGTTTGCATCGCGGCCAAGGCTTTGGGCGATGGACCGTACGGATTTTCATTGGTGTTGAGCTTCACCAGTTTTGCCAGCTTCGGCTGCTCGCCCGGGACGTAAGGCACCAGATTCTTGACGAACGGGCTCCAGAATTTACTCATGTTCAGTTCCCCTGCCCTTGTGGAAAGTCTTCGTCGACGATGCGGTACTCGGCGCTACGCGCGTGGGCGGTCAGCGATTCGCCACGGGCCAGCACGGAAGCGGTTTTGCCCAACTCGGAAGCGCCCTGCTCGGAACAGAAGATGATCGACGAGCGTTTCTGGAAGTCGTACACACCCAGCGGCGAGGAGAAACGCGCGGTGCCGGAGGTCGGCAACACGTGGTTGGGACCTGCGCAGTAGTCGCCCAAGGCTTCAGAGGTGTGGCGGCCCATGAAGATCGCGCCGGCGTGGCGGATCTGCGGCAGCCAGGCTTGTGGATCGGCAACGGACAATTCGAGGTGCTCCGGCGCGATGCGGTTGGCCACTTCGATGGCTTGCTCCATGTCGCGCACCTTGATCAGTGCACCACGGCCATTGATCGAGGTTTCGATGATCGCGGCGCGCTCCATGGTCGGCATCAGCTTGGCGATGCTGGCGGCGACCTTGTCGAGGAATTCGGCGTCGGGGCTGACCAGAATCGCCTGGGCGTCTTCGTCGTGCTCGGCCTGGGAGAACAGGTCCATGGCGATCCAGTCCGGATCGGTCTGGCCGTCGCACACCACGAGGATCTCGGAGGGACCGGCGATCATGTCGATTCCGACCTGGCCGAACACGTGGCGCTTGGCGGTGGCGACATAGATGTTGCCCGGGCCGACCACTTTATCGACCTTCGGCACGCTTTCGGTGCCGTAAGCCAATGCGGCAACGGCTTGAGCACCACCGATGGTGAACACACGGTCGACGCCGGCGATGCAGGCAGCGGCCAGCACCAGTTCATTGATTTCACCGCGCGGGGTCGGTACGACCATGACCACTTCGGTGACGCCGGCGACCTTGGCCGGAATCGCGTTCATCAACACCGACGACGGGTACGACGCCTTACCACCGGGTACGTACAGGCCGGCACGGTCCAGCGGCGTGACTTTCTGGCCCAGCACGGTGCCGTCGGCCTCGGTGTAGCTCCAGGAGTCCTGCTTCTGTTTTTCGTGGTAGCTGCGCACACGGGCGGCGGCGACTTCCAGCGCTTCGCGCTGAGCCACGGTAATGCGCGTCAGTGCCAATTCCAGACGCTCACGCGGCAGGATCAGGTCGGCCATGGACTTCACGTCCAGGCCGTCGAACTGGCGGGTAAAGTCCACCAGTGCTGCGTCACCACGTTCACGCACAGCCTTGATGATGTCCAGCACCCGCTGATTGACCGAGTCGTCAGACACACTTTCCCAGCTCAGCAGATGATCCAGATGATGCGCGAAATCCGGGTCAGCAGCGTTGAGTCGGCGAATTGCAGTCGGTGCGGTCATAGCGAGAGCCTCATAGGAATGGCAAAAACTCAGGCGCCCGAAGCTAGCACTCCATCCGCTTGGGCACCTGAGAATTCTGGCTATGAGGCGGATAGACGGGCGCGACTTAACGTCGCGCAGGTGAATCAGCCGCGGTGTCGAGACTCCACTGCCTTGCGCAGGGTGTCGATCAACGCCTGGATACGGGCGTGCTGCATCTTCATCGAAGCTTTGTTGACGATCAGCCGGGAGCTGATGGCAGCAATGAAATCCTGTGGCTCCAGACCGTTGGCCCGCAGCGTGTTACCCGTGTCGACCACGTCGATGATCTTGTCCGCCAGGCCGATCAGCGGCGCCAGCTCCATCGAACCGTAGAGCTTGATGATGTCGACCTGACGGCCCTGCTCGGCGTAGTAGCGCTTGGCAACGTTGACGAACTTGGTGGCGATACGCAGGCGGCCCTTGGGCTCGACCGCGCCGACCTTGCCGGCGGTCATCAGCTTGCACTGGGCAATTTGCAGGTCCAGCGGCTCGTACAGGCCCTGGCCGCCGTACTCCATCAGCACATCTTTACCGGCGACACCGAGGTCGGCGGCACCATGCTCGACGTAAGTCGGCACATCGGTGGCACGCACGATCAGCAGGCGTACATCTTCCTGGGTCGTGGGAATGATCAGCTTGCGGCTCTTGTCCGGATTCTCGGTCGGCACGATGCCCGCTTCAGCCAGAAGCGGCAGGGTGTCGTCAAGGATGCGGCCCTTGGACAGTGCGATGGTCAACATGGGAAACGTCAGTCCTTATCAAGGTACTCATGCCCGGTCGCAAATGGCGCCGGACACACATCGAGCCGAAAACGGCTCGACTTCAACAAATCAACGGGCATGTCCTTATGCCCATACAGCAGGGACTAGCCCGGAACGCGACGGATCTTGGCGCCCAGCATCTGCAGTTTTTCTTCGATGCACTCGTAGCCACGGTCTATGTGGTAGATGCGGTCGATCAGCGTGTCGCCTTCGGCGATCAGGGCCGAGATCACCAGGCTGGCCGAAGCACGCAGGTCGGTCGCCATTACTGGCGCGCCCTTGAGCTTTTCGGTGCCGGTGACGATGGCGGTGTTGCCTTCGACCTGGATCTTGGCGCCCATGCGGTGCAGCTCGTAGACGTGCATGAAGCGGTTTTCGAAGATCGTCTCGATCACAGCGCCGGTGCCTTCGGCAATGGCGTTGAGGGAGATGAACTGCGCCTGCATGTCGGTCGGGAACGCCGGGTACGGAGCGGTCCGCACGTTGACGGCTTTCGGACGCTTACCGTGCATGTTCAGCTCGATCCAGTCTTCGCCACAGGTGATTTCGGCACCGGACTCACGGAGTTTTTCCAGAACGGCTTCGAGGATGGTCGGATCCGTATCCTTGACCTTCACACGACCACCGGTCACCGCCGCCGCCACCAGATAGGTGCCGGTTTCGATGCGGTCAGGCATTACTTTATAAGTGGTGGTGTGCAGACGCTCGACGCCATCGATGGTGATGGTATCGGTACCGGCGCCGGAAACCTTGGCGCCCATGGCGTTCAGGAAGTTCGCCAGGTCGACCACTTCAGGCTCGCGAGCGGCGTTTTGCAAGACGCTACGGCCCTTGGCCAAGGCTGCGGCCATCATGATGTTTTCGGTACCGGTCACACTGACGGTATCGAAGAAGAAGTGCGCACCGCGCAGGCCGCCTTCAGGCGCCTTGGCCTTGATGTAGCCGCCTTCGACGTCGATGACGGCGCCCATGGCTTCCAGGCCACGGATGTGCAGGTCAACCGGACGCGAACCGATAGCGCAACCGCCAGGCAAGGCGACTTCGGCTTCACCGAAACGAGCAACCATCGGACCGAGCACCAGAATCGACGCACGCATGGTTTTAACCAGTTCGTAAGGTGCGACCAGGGTCTTGATGGTGCGCGGGTCGATTTCGACGGCCAGCTTCTCGTCGATCACAGGTTCGATACCCATGCGCCCGAACAGCTCGATCATGGTGGTGATGTCGTGCAGGTGCGGCAGGTTGGCCACAGTCACCGGGCCATCGCACAGCAGGGTAGCCGCCAGGATCGGCAGGGCAGAGTTCTTTGCCCCGGAGATGCGGATCTCGCCGTCAAGACGAGCACCGCCAGTAATAATCAATTTATCCATAAGAATCTCGACGCCCTTGGGCTCAGGTGCGCTCGGCCCAGGCCGCGCTGCTGAAAAATTTCATAGTGACCGCATGGATGCTGCCATCGGTGATCCATGGGTTCAAATGGGCATAGACCTGCTGCTGACGCTTGACCGGGCTCAACGCCGCCAGTTCATCGCTAATCACGTTCAGCTGGAAATTGCAGCCTTCGCCCTCGACTTCTACTTTCGTTCCGGGCAGCTTTCCTTCAAGAAAGCTCTTAACTTCGTTGGCCTGCATGCTCAACCTCAATCGGCGCCCTGTGCGCGCGGGTCGGACATCATACAAAAAAGCCCCGCGCCTGCGAACCCCGCCAAGCAGGACTCAGACGGGGGGCTTCTTCATAGATGCGGGTTAGGGACGCGCCAACAGCTCGGTCAACTCGCTGACCTGAGCGATTTCACGCATGTCTTCCGGCATCCCACGGATGCTCAGGGCCTTGCCGGCCTCCTGCGCATCACGGATAAAGCACAGCAGCAACGACAAACCGACACTGCTGGACTTGGTTACCGCCGAGCAATCGACCACCAGCGCTGCAGCGTTGCTGGCCTTGATCAGCGCCTTGCCCTGCTCGCGCAGGCCAGGGCCGGTGCGGTAATCCAGCACGCCACTGAGTCGCAGCTCGCCCGCTTCGTCCATCTGGACTGCCGACTCACTCATTGGGCTGACTGCTCTGGTTTCTTGTCGGTGGCTTCCTTGGCCTTGGCGACTTCCCCGGCCCAACTATTGATGGTCTTGTCCAGGTCGTTGCCATTGCGCTGCATCGCATCGGCGAACTGATCGCGGAACAGCTTGCCGATATTGATGCCATTGATGATGACGTTGCGCAGTTTCCACTCGCCGTTGATCTTTTCCAGCGTGTAGGACACTGGATAGATCGAGCCGCTGCTGCCTTTGACAGTCATGCCTACACTGGTACGGTCGCCCGACTCGTCTTTGGCCGGTTCAACGGTGATGCCCTGGTTGTTGTACTCCAGCAAGGCATTGCCATAGAACTGGAACAGACCCTTCTTGAAGTTTTCTTCGAAGGTCTTCATCTGTGCAGGCGTAGCTTTACGCGAGTACTTGACCGTCATGATGCTCTTGGAAATACCCTCGGCATCCACGACCGGCCCGACGATGGTGTTCAGCGCCGCATAAAAGTCTTGCGGATCCTGCTTGTACTTCTCTTTGTTTGCCGCCAGGTCCGCGAGCATACGGTTGGTTGTGTCCTGCACCAGATCGTGCGCCGAAGTCGCCGCTACGGCGTGGGACACCAACGGAAACACCGCGAGCATTACCAACAGGCCACGTCGCAAGATAGAGATCATTTAACAGTTCCTCATTTAGCTTCTTTGCTAACGGTATTGAGCAGGAATTTACCGATCAGGTCTTCGAGCACCAGCGATGACTGCGTGTCATGGATGGTTCCACCATCCTTGAGCAGGGTGTCTTCCCCGCCCACGCTGATACCGATGTACTTCTCGCCCAACAGGCCAGCAGTCAGGATAGATGCAGTGGAGTCCGCCGGCAGATTATCGATGCGTTTTTCCAGCTGCATGGTCACCCGACCGGTGAAACTGTCGCGATCCAGATCGATGGCCGTGACCTTGCCGATGGTCACACCGGCCATGGTCACCTTTGCTCTGACCGTCAAACCGGCGATATTGTCGAAGTAGGCGTAAAGTTTATACGTGTCGGTGCTCGGAGTCGGAGACAGGCCGCTGACCCGCAACGCCAACAAGAGCAAAGCCAGGATGCCAGCCAGCAAGAAAAGGCCGACACCGATTTCCAGGGTGCGGTTTTGCATCAGAAATCTCCAAACATCAAGGCGGTCAGAATAAAGTCCAGGCCGAGTACTGCCAACGAGGCATATACAACGGTCTTGGTAGTGGCACGACTGATCCCCTCGGAAGTGGGTTCGCAGTCATAGCCTTGGAATACGGCGATCCAGGTCACGACAAAGGCAAAGACGATACTTTTGATGATCCCGTTGAGCACATCGTCGGCGAACGTCACGCTGTTCTGCATGTTCGACCAGTAGGAGCCCTCATAGACCCCCAGCCAGTCGACCGCTACCCACGAGCCACCCCAGATACCCACCACGCTGAAAATCATCGCCAGCACCGGCAGGGAAATGAAACCGGCCCACAGGCGTGGCGCGATGATGTACTTGAGCGGGTCGACCCCGATCATTTCCAGGCTGGACAACTGCTCGGTGGACTTCATGTTGCCGATTTCGGCGGTCAACGCCGAACCTGCGCGCCCGGCGAACAGCAAGGCGGTCACCACCGGCCCCAGCTCACGCAGCAGCGTCAGCGCCACCATCTGCCCGACAGCCTGCTCTGAACCATAGCTGGAAAGAATGTTGAAGCCCTGCAGCGCCAGCACCATGCCGATGAACCCCCCGGAGACCACGATGATCACCAGGGACATCACGCCCACCGAATGCAACTGCTTGACCAGCAGCCCGAAGCCGCCACCGATACCGCCCCGGCCGAGCAAGGCATGGAACAGGAACAGGCTCGAACGCCCGAACACCGCCAGCACATCGATGCCGGCCTGGCCGAAGCGGCGAACGCGCTCCATCAATGAAATTCTGCGCATCAGCGCTTCCCCAGAAGATCTGCGCGGTAATCCGTCGCTGGAAAGTGGTACGGAACCGGGCCATCGGGTTCGCCGGTCATGAACTGACGAATGCGCGGTTCATCCGAATTCATCAACTCGTCCGGCGTCCCCTGCCCCAACACCTGACCATCGCCCACCACATAAATGTAATCGGCAATGCTCGCGGTCTCGGCCAGGTCGTGGGATACCACGATGCTGGTGATGCCCAGCGCATCGTTGAGCAACCGGATGAGGCGCACCAGAACGCCCATTGCGATGGGGTCCTGGCCGACAAAGGGCTCGTCGTACATGAGGATCTGCGGGTCGAGCGCAATCGCCCGGGCCAGCGCAACACGGCGCTTCATGCCGCCGGAAAGCTCATCGGGCATCAGCTCGATGGCACCGCGCAAGCCCACGGCCTGCAATTTGAGCAGGACAATGTCGCGGATCATTTCATCCGGCAGTTGGGTATGAACACGCAACGGAAAAGCGACGTTCTCGAAGACATCGAGGTCGGTAAACAGCGCGCCGCTCTGAAACAGCACGCCCATATGCTTGCGCGCGTCGAACAGGTCACTGCGCGACAGTTTTGGCAGGTTCTGACCGTTGACCCAGACTTCGCCCTTGGTGGGCCGCAACTGGGCGCCCATCAGACGCAAGAGCGTGGTCTTGCCACACCCGGAAGGCCCCATGATGCCGGTGACCTTGCCGCGCGGGATACGGATATCGACATTATTGAAAATGCTGCGCGCACCGCGCTTGAAGGACAGTCCCTTCAGCTCGACCGCGTAGGCGTTATCGGCACTCATCTAAACTCCTTGCGATGCAGCCTCTCACTCGGACGCCTGGCTTTCTGACAAAAGCACATACCTCCCGGGCAGGCCGAACTGGCGGCGAACTATATCACTGCAACGGCTGCGCGCCCAAGGCCAAAGCCAGGTCATGTTCAACTGCATGACAGGTTGAAGGCCCCGTTTAGAAGGTTTCCGGCAACAAGGATGGCAATGCGCGACGAACTAGCGTGAGGGTTTCGATCATAACCGTTATAATCGCCGCCTTTTCATCAGGCTATACGATTTCTGACATGAGCCAATCCAGCGACCTGATTCAATCTGCACAACGCACCATCCGCCTCGAGGTAGAAGCAGTGCAAGGCCTGCTACCCCATATCGACGCAGATTTCGTACGCGCTTGCGAGATGATTCTGGCCAGCAAAGGCCGCGTGGTCGTGGTCGGCATGGGCAAGTCGGGACACATCGGCAACAAGATTGCCGCGACCTTGGCCAGCACCGGCACCACGGCGTTTTTTGTGCACCCGGCTGAAGCCAGCCACGGTGACATGGGCATGATTACCCGCGACGACATCATTCTGGCGCTCTCGAATTCCGGCTCCACCAATGAAATCGTGACCCTGCTGCCACTGATCAAGCGCCTGGGCATTCAGTTGATCAGCGTGACCGGCAAGCCTGACTCGCCGCTAGCCAAGGCCGCCGAGGTCAACCTGAATGTTCACGTCGAGCACGAAGCCTGTCCGTTGAACCTGGCCCCCACCTCGTCGACCACCGCCGCCCTGGTCATGGGCGATGCCTTGGCAGTCGCGCTGCTGGAAGCCCGTGGCTTTACCGCCGAAGACTTCGCCTTTTCCCATCCCGGCGGCGCCCTGGGCCGACGCCTGCTGCTGAAAGTGGAAAATGTCATGCACGCCGGGCAAGAGTTACCGCAAGTACAGCGCGGCACCCTGCTGAAGGACGCACTAATGGAAATGACCCGCAAAGGCCTGGGCATGACCGTGATTCTGGAAGCCGACGGAAAGCTGGCCGGGATCTTTACTGACGGTGACTTGCGTCGCACGCTGGACCGTAGCATCGACATCCATAGCGCTACCATCGACCAGGTCATGACAGCACACGGCAAGACTGCCCGCGCCGAGATGCTCGCCGCCGAAGCGCTGAAAATCATGGAAGACCATAAAATCAACGCGCTGGTCGTAGTCGACAGTGAAGACCGCCCGGTCGGCGCCTTGAACATGCACGACTTGCTGCGTGCAGGAGTAATGTGATGAGTGCGGACCTGCTGCAACGCGGCAAACAGATCAAGCTGGCAGTGTTCGATGTCGATGGCGTGCTGACCGATGGGCGCCTGTACTTCCTCGAAGACGGCAGCGAGTTCAAGACGTTCAACACCCTCGACGGCCAGGGCATCAAGATGCTGATGGCCGCCGGCGTGCAGACCGCCATCATCAGTGGCCGCAAGACCCCGGTGGTCGAGCGGCGGGCCAAAAATCTCGGCATCCCGCACCTCTATCAGGGTCGCGAGGATAAACTGGTGGTACTCGACGAACTGCTGGCCCAACTCAACCTGAGCTATGAACAGGTGGCCTACCTCGGCGACGACCTGCCGGACCTGCCGGTGATTCGCCGCGTCGGCCTGGGCATGGCGGTGGCCAATGCCGCCAGCTTCGTGCGTGAACACGCCCACGGCATCACCCTCGCCCGTGGCGGCGAAGGTGCCGCTCGCGAATTCTGCGAATTGATCCTGCGCGCCCAGGACCGCCTCGACGCGGCCAATGCGGCGTACCTGTGAGCCCACTATGCTGAGCAAAAAATTTCGCAACACCCTGATGTTCAGTTGCATCGCGGCGATATTCGCTGCGGTTGGCTACTGGAACATCAGCCCGGAACGCTTCCTCGACAAGCCGGTAATGCCGGTCGATGAAAGCGCGATCGACTATTACGCCATCAACGCCCACAGCGTGCAGTACCTGCCCGACGGCAAGCTGCAATATGATCTGGTGTCCGACAAGGTCGAGCACGTGAAAGCGACCGAGGTGACATTGCTGACCAACCCCGACCTGAATGTTTTCCGCGGCACTGAATTCCCGTGGCACGTCCAGAGCCTGCGCGGCGAGGTCAACCCTGATGGCACACAGGTCGAACTGATCGATGACGTGCGCATCACGCGCTTCGACGAGAAAAACCGTAGAACCCTGATCACCAGCACCCGCATGACCGTGTTCCCGCAGCAGCAATATGCGCAGACCGAGCAAGACGTTAGAATCGACGGCGCTGGCGGTGTATCGACTGGCAAGGGAATGAAAGCGTATTTGAAAGAAAGCAGGATACACCTGCTATCGAACGTAAGAGGACAGTATGAGGCTCGTTAAAACCCTCCCGATTTTGCTCAGTCTGGGCGCAGCACTGGGAAGCGTGAGCGCCTGGGCTCTGCCGGAAGACCAACAGCAGCCTATCCGTATTCAGGCCGACGATGCCCAACTGGACGACAAGCAAGGTATTGCCACCTATAAAGGTGACGTGATCATCACCCAAGGCTCGATGAAGGTGACAGGCAACACCGTTACCATCACCCGCACCCCGGCTGGCGACATTGACGTAGTGACCTCGGTGGGCAACCTGGCGTACTTCGAGCAATTGCAAACGGCTGGCGACACCAAGCCTGTCCAGGGTTGGGGCGTGACGATCCAGTATCACGCTTCGCAAAATCGCGTCGTACTGATCGACAAGGCCAAAGTTGTCGACAAGGACAACAACGTCACCCAAGGTGAGAAAATTGTCTACGACACGGACAAGAAACTCGCCAGCGCCGGTCGCGCCACAGGCAGCAAAGTCACCGAGGCGCGTCCGCGTATCGACATGGTGATCCAGCCGAAGAAGAAAACCGACGAGAAAAAGGCCCAGTAATGGCAACTCTGAAAGCTCAGCATCTGGCCAAGAGCTACAAGAGCCGCCAGGTCGTGCGTGACGTCAGCCTGTCCATCGACAGCGGCCAGATCGTCGGCCTGCTTGGCCCGAACGGCGCCGGCAAGACCACCTGCTTCTACATGATCGTCGGCCTGGTGCAAGCCGACCAGGGCCGCGTCCTGATCGATGACCTGGACGTCAGCCACCAACCGATGCACGGCCGCGCAAAGGCTGGTATCGGCTACTTGCCGCAAGAAGCATCGATCTTCCGCAAACTGTCGGTGGCCGACAACATCATGGCCATCCTCGAGACCCGCAAGGAACTCGACAAGGCCGGTCGACGCAAGGAGCTGGAAAGCCTGCTGCAGGAATTCCACATCAGCCACATCCGCGACAACCTGGGCATGAGCCTGTCCGGTGGTGAGCGCCGTCGCGTGGAAATCGCCCGCGCCCTGGCCACCAACCCGAAATTCATCCTCCTCGACGAGCCCTTCGCCGGCGTGGACCCGATTTCGGTCGGCGACATCAAGCAGATCATTCACCACCTCAAGGCCAAGGGCATTGGCGTGCTGATCACGGACCACAACGTTCGTGAAACCCTGGATATCTGTGAAACCGCCTATATCGTCAATGACGGCCAACTGATTGCCGAAGGCGACGCAGAGACCATCCTGGCCAACGACCTGGTCAAGGAAGTGTATCTGGGCCATGAGTTCCGCCTGTAAGCGCTGAGCCGTGCCCAGGCAGTTGCCCGGGCACCTGAGCAGCCACTCACCAGCGCCTCCGTGCCGACAAGCGTGGTCAGCCCTCGACAAGGGCAGCGCAGCAACACCGCTTTATAGTTTTTTATTGTTACAGCGCTCTAGGCAAACCCTTTAGTTTCAGGCATATAATTTGCTTAAGTTTGGCGCCCCGGCGCCCTGTAGTGGATGGCGCATGTGCGCCGGCGAATAAGGTGTTAAGCCCCTGCCATGAAACCATCGCTAGTCTTGAGAATGGGCCAGCAGCTGACGATGACACCGCAGCTGCAACAGGCCATCCGCCTGCTCCAATTGTCGACCCTGGACCTGCAACAGGAAATCCAGGAGGCCCTGGAGTCCAATCCGATGCTCGAACGCCAGGAAGAAGGCGACGACTTCGACAATTCCGACCCCCTGGCCGATAACGCCGAACAAAAGCCCAACACCGACATCCAGGAGCCCTCCTACCAGGAAAGCGCCCCGACGGTTGATAACCTCGATGAGGGTGACTGGAACGAGCGTATCCCCAACGAACTCCCCGTCGACACCGCGTGGGAAGACGTTTACCAGACCAGCGCCAGCAGCCTGCCCAGCAATGATGATGACGAGTGGGACTTCACCACCCGCACCTCGGCCGGCGAAAGCCTGCAGAGCCACTTGCTGTGGCAACTGAACCTGGCCCCGATGTCCGACACCGATCGCCTGATCGCCGTGACCCTGATCGACTGCATCAACAATCAGGGCTACCTGGACGAAACCCTCGAGGAAATCCTCGAAGCGTTCGACCCGGAACTGGACATCGAACTGGACGAAATCGAAGCCGTCCTGCACCGCATCCAGCAATTCGAGCCCGCCGGCATCGGCGCCCGCAACCTGGGCGAATGCCTGCTGCTGCAATTGCGCCAGCTGCCTGCCAAGACCCCTTGGCTGGCCGAGGCCAAGCGCCTGGTCACCGATTACATCGACCTGCTTGGCAGCCGCGACTACAGCCAGTTGATGCGTCGCATGAAGCTCAAGGAAGATGAGCTGCGCCAGGTCATCGAGCTGGTCCAGAGCCTCAACCCGCGCCCGGGCTCGCAGATCGAGTCCACCGAAGCCGAGTACGTCGTCCCTGACGTCATCGTGCGCAAGGACAACGAGCGCTGGCTGGTGGAGCTCAATCAGGAGTCGGTGCCACGGCTGCGGGTCAATGCCCAGTACGCCGGTTTCGTGCGCCGCGCCGACACCAGCGCCGACAATACCTTCATGCGCAATCAGTTGCAGGAGGCCCGCTGGTTCATCAAGAGCCTGCAAAGCCGCAATGAAACCCTGATGAAGGTTGCCACCCAGATCGTCGAGCATCAGCGCGGCTTTCTGGAGTACGGCGACGAAGCCATGAAGCCGCTGGTCCTGCATGACATCGCCGAAGCGGTCGGCATGCATGAATCGACGATTTCACGGGTGACCACCCAGAAGTTCATGCACACCCCCCGGGGCATTTATGAACTGAAGTACTTTTTTTCCAGTCACGTAAGCACCTCCGAAGGCGGCGAATGCTCGTCCACGGCGATCCGGGCGATCATCAAAAAACTGGTTGCAGCGGAAAATCAGAAAAAGCCGTTGAGTGACAGCAAGATCGCTGGTTTACTGGAGGCACAAGGCATTCAGGTGGCTCGCCGCACCGTCGCCAAGTACCGCGAATCCCTCGGGATCGCGCCTTCGAGCGAACGCAAGCGGTTGATGTAGGGCCACGCCACAGCGTTCCAGTGGTAGATCATCTGATCTACCGCTTTATGCACTGGCAACGAAGGAGAAGCTGTATGCAAGTCAACATCAGTGGACACCAACTGGAAGTGACCGAACCTCTTCGCACCTACATCGGCGAAAAACTCGAACGATTGGAGCGACATTTCGACAAGATCACTAATGTGCAGGTCACGATGACCGTCGAAAAACTGAAGCAGAAAATCGAAGCCACGCTGCATATTCCCGGGAATGAAGTGGTCGCCAACGCGGAACATACCGATATGTATGCCGCGATCGACGCACTCACCGACAAGCTGGATAAACAACTCAAAAAGCATAAGGAAAAGACCCAGAGCCTCCTCCAGGGCGCAACCGGTCGTTAACACTCCCAACCCATGATCCGACTTGAAAGTATCCTGACCCCCGGCCGTTCCCTGGTGAACGTGCCGGGAGGCAGTAAAAAGAAAGCCCTCGAACAAATTGCCAATCTTATCGCCCGCGAAGTGCCGGCCCTGGAGATGCAAGATGTCTTCGAGGCGCTGATCGCCCGTGAAAAACTCGGCTCCACCGGGTTTGGCAATGGCATCGCTATTCCACATTGCCGTCTCAAGGGCTGTGTTTCGCCCATCAGTGCATTGATGCACCTGGACGCCCCTATCGATTTCGACGCCATCGACGGCGCGCCGGTTGACCTGCTGTTCGTGCTGTTGGTCCCGGAAGCCGCCACCGATGCGCACCTTGAGCTGCTGCGACAGATCGCCAGCATGCTCGACCGCAAGGAAGTTCGCGAAAAGCTACGTAGTGCTGCAAGCAACGAAGCCCTGTATCAGGTTGTCCTTGACGAGCAAAACGGTCAGTAATCATGCGCTTGATCATCGTCAGTGGCCGTTCCGGCTCAGGTAAAAGTACCGCCCTCGACGTTCTTGAGGACAGCGGCTACTACTGCATCGACAACCTGCCAGCCGGTCTGCTGCCGGAGCTGGCCGAACGCGCCCTGGTTCATACCGAGATGCTGCAGCCGCTGGTCGCCGTTTCCATTGACGCGCGCAATCTGCCCAGCCACCTGTCACGCTTCCCCGACCTGCTCGAGGAAGTCCGTGCCCGCCACATCCAGTGCGATGTGCTGTACCTGGACGCCGACGAAGAAACCCTGCTCAAGCGTTTCTCGGAAACCCGCCGACGTCACCCCCTGACCAACGCCAACCGCTCGCTGGCCGAAGCCATCAGCGTCGAGAGCGTCCTGCTCGGGCCGATTGCCGACCTCGCCGATCTCAAGATCAACACTACCAGCCTGAACCTGTATCAACTGCGCGATGCCATCAAACTGCGTCTGTTGAATCAGCCGGAGCCGGGGACTGCGTTCCTGGTGGAATCCTTCGGCTTCAAGCGCGGCATGCCGGTGGACGCCGACCTGGTGTTCGATGTGCGCTGCCTGCCCAACCCTTACTGGAAACCGGAGTTGCGCGAACAGTCCGGGCTCGATCAACCGGTTGCCGAATACCTGGCGGCCCAGCCGGATGTCGAAGAGATGTTCCAGGACATTTCCACATACCTGCTAAAGTGGCTGCCTCGTTTTGCCGCCAGCAACCGCGCCTACGTCACCATTGCCATTGGCTGCACTGGCGGACATCACCGTTCCGTCTACCTGACCGAGCGTCTGGGGCAAACGCTGCAACAATCCCTGAAGAACGTCCAGGTCCGCCACCGCGACCTCAGCTAAAGGATTCACATCGCGATGCCTGCTCTGGAAATCGAAATCATCAATAAACTGGGTCTGCACGCTCGCGCTTCTGCAAAATTCGTTGGGGTAGCAGGTCAGTTCCCGTGCCAGATCAGGGCCGGACGTACGCCACAGTCCATGGTCGATGGCAAAAGCATCATGGCGATGATGATGCTGGCCGCCGGCAAAGGCACCACGATCCACTTGAGCACAGAAGGCGAGCAGGAACAGGAAGCGCTGGATGCTCTGGTGGCGTTGATCAACAACTTCTTCGACGAAGGCGAGTAATACAACCACAAAAGCCCCTCACCACAAATCAAGCGAGGGCTGTATCCATCACCATCATCAAACAAAATCCCATCAGCAGCCCGAGGCTGGCAAGCTTGTCATGACCATTGCGGCGCGACTCGGGAATGACTTCGTGGGTCACCACCAGCAGCATCGCACCCGCCGCCAGCGCCAATCCCAAAGGCAGCAGCAGTTCGGCCAGGCTCACCAGCCACGCGCATAGCAGTGCGAACACCGGTTCTACCAAACCTGACGCCGCACCGATCAGGAACGCCTTGCCCCGGGACATCCCTGCCCCGACCAGCACCAAAGCGATGACCAATCCCTCCGGTACATCCTGCAAGGCAATGCCCATGGCCAGGCTGTCGGCGTCAGGCATTGCGCCACCGGCCGAAACACCTACCGCCATGCCTTCCGGAATGTTGTGGGCGATGATGGCAAATACGAACAGCCAGATCCGCGGAGCAATGCCCGGTCGTTCCAGCGTGCCGACCAGCATGTCCGGGCTGGCGCCAGAGACCTTCCGATCCACCAGGAACAACAGGAAGGCGCCGAGCATAATGCCGAAGCTGATCAACCCACTGGACGCCCAAGGTGACAGTCCAAGCCCTTCGGCGGCAGAGATGCCCGGAACGATCAGCGAAAATGCCGTCGCAGCCAGCATCACGCCAGCGCCAAAGCCAAGCAAAGTGTCGCTGAGCCTCTGCGGCATCCGCCGAATCACCAACACCGGCACAGCGCCCAGCGCGGTACCCAAGGCGCAGATCGCACCGCCCTGCAGTGCGCGCAGCAACTTCGGCTCAAGGTCGAGCCATGCCAGCCCATGGGCAACCAAAAGGCTCATTCCCGCCAGCAGCAACAGCGATCCGAACGCGTAACGAAACATCCGTCCATTTCCGATCGCCAGTGTTTCAGTGCCCATAGTCCAGCCTTGGATTGTTTTTATGGAAGACTTAAACCAGTGCGGCCTGATAGCGCGCAGAGACTTGCGGCCAATTGATCACGCGGTAGAACGCGCTGATGTATTCCGGACGACGGTTCTGATAACGCAGGTAATAGGCGTGCTCCCAGACGTCGAGGCCCAGAATCGGGGTATTGCCGTTCATCAACGGGCTGTCCTGGTTACCGCTGCTTTCCACCACCAAGGTCTTTTGCGGGGTCACGCTCAGCCAGGCCCAGCCGCTGCCGAAGCGGGTCAACGCGGCCTTGGTAAAGGCTTCCTTGAAGCTGTCGAGACCGCCCAGTTGTTCATCGATGGCCTTGGCCAGCACGCCTTCGGGCTCGCCACCACCGTCGGGCGCCATGACTTCCCAGAACAACGAATGATTGGCGTGGCCGCCGCCTTGGTTGATCACCGCCGTCCGCAGTTTTTCCGGCAGTTGCTGAACGGCGGACACCAGCTTCTCCACGGGCCACTCGGCATACTCGGTGCCTTCAACAGCCACGTTCAGGTTATTGATGTAGGTCTGGTGATGCTTGGTGTAGTGGATCTCCATGGTCTGCGCATCGATGTGCGGCTCCAGGGCATCGTAGGCGTACGGCAAGGCAGGCAAGGTAAAAGCCATGTTCAATGGACTCCATGATGATGAGGCGCAGGCGAAGCGACATCGATGTGCAGCAGCCGATGGGTACGCGGATACTCGCCGTGCTCACTGATGAAATTCAGCAGTTCGACGTAGGTCTTGCTGCTCTGGCGCAACGCGGCTTCTCGCAATGTTTGAGGTAGCCGCGGATCCTGCATGGTCTGCAAGAGCCGTTGGTGGATGGCACACAAGTATTCGGCGCTCTCCTCCGGCTGATTCAGACGCAAGTGCAGGTCCGCCAGGTTGTGATGGGAAATCACGCAGGCCGCTACCGCTTCGTCGGCATCCGCCCAGCGCTCGAACAGCACCTGGGCCAGAGCCAATGCCTGCAGGTACGCCTCGCGGGCATCGACCAGTTCACCCAGCATGAAAAAGCGATTGGCTCTTTCGATCGTGCGTTTCCAGTGCTCCATGGTGCGCCTCCAAAGCGGTAACGGGGCTTAGACGCCGCCCGCTGTGAGTTTTTCCGGGTTGAGCAATTCTTCCAGCTGGCTGCGCGACAGGTCGGTGTGTTCCAGCGCGACGTCAATCACCGGCCGACCTTGCTGATAGGCCTTCTTGGCAATCTCGGCAGCTTTCTGGTAACCGATGATCGGGTTGAGCGCGGTGACCAGAATCGGGTTGCGTGACAGTGCTTCCTTGATCCGGCCTTCGTTGACCTTGAAGCTGGCGATGGCCTTGTCTGCCAGCAGACGACTGGAATTGGCCAGCAACTCGATACTGCTCAGCAGGTTCTGGGCGATGATCGGCAGCATCACGTTCAGTTCGAAATTGCCCGACTGACCGGCGATGGTGATAACACTGTCGTTGCCGATGACCTGAGCCGCGACCATCGCGGTGGCCTCTGGAATGACCGGGTTGACCTTGCCCGGCATGATCGAAGAGCCCGGCTGCAAGGCTTGCAGTTCGATCTCGCCAAGGCCGGCCAGTGGGCCGGAGTTCATCCAGCGCAGATCGTTGGCGATTTTCATCAGCGATACGGCGGTGGCCTTTAGCTGTCCGGAGACGGCAACAGCAGTGTCCTGGGAGCCGATCAGCGCGAACAGGTCCTTGCCTGGCTGGAACTCGACCCGGGTCAATTTGCTTAGCTGCTGGCTGAAACGCGTCGCGAATTCGGGGTGGGCGTTGACACCCGTGCCCACCGCCGTGCCGCCTTGAGCCAGGGATTGCAGGCTTGGCTGCAAGTCCTGCAGATGGCCGATGTTGGCCTTGAGCTGCTGCGCCCAACCGTTGAGCACTTGGCTCATGCGCACCGGCATGGCGTCCATCAGATGCGTACGCCCGGTTTTGACGTGGTGATGAACCTGCTCGGCCTTGTGCTCGATGACCTGCACCAGATGCGTCAGCGCCGGCAGCAGTTGCTCATGGAGCGCCAGTGCTGCGCTGACGTGAATGGTGGTCGGGATGATGTCGTTGCTGCTCTGCCCGCAGTTGACGTGATCGTTGGGGTTCACCGCCTCGCCCAGCAAGCGGCTGGCCAGCGTGGCGATCACTTCGTTGGCGTTCATGTTCGAGCTGGTACCGGAACCGGTCTGGAACACATCCACCGGGAAGTGCTGCATGAAATCGCCTTCGAGCAAGCCTTGGGCTGCGTCGACGATGGCTTTGCCCTGGGCTTCGCCGATCTGCTTGAGCTCGACGTTGGCGCGGGCGGCCGCGGCCTTGGCCAGGATCAACGCGCGGATGAACTGAACCGGCATCGGTTTGCCGCTGATCGGGAAGTTATCCACCGCACGCTGGGTCTGTGCGCCGTAGAGGGCGTCTTCCGGGACCTGAAGCTCGCCCATACTGTCGCGTTCGATACGGGTATTACTCATCGGGAGATCCTTGCATCAGTTCTATGAGAGGAATCGAGGGTTGCAACTCACAGGTAGCGAGTTGCCAGGTGTAGCTCTGCCAGCGCTTGAGGCGGCATTTGCACAACGAGAGGCGTTCCAGTTCGCGCAGCGGGCGCCAGGCCTGGTCGAGACAGTAAGTGCGCCAGTGCCACGGCAGCGCGACATCGGCGGCGGTATCGAGCAACAATCGGAAGGAAGTTTCGGCGACGGTCCAGGGTGAGGTGGCCGTGCAACAAGCCAGGTACCGGCCTTCGGCCAGGTAGTGGTCGATCAGGCGAGGCTCGTCGGGGTTCATCGCGCAACGGATCTGGCGACTCATCCAGCGCCAGCTTTCGAGGTAAGGCTGCTCGTGCAAGGCAGAACTCATGATCCGGGGCTCATTCGATAATGAGATTTATTATTGTATGATAATGAGAACCAAAACAAGCTCAAGGCTTTGGTACACACTCAATGTGGGAGCGGGCTTGCTCGCGAATGCGGAGTGTCAGCCACCCTAAGCATCGACTGACACACCGTATTCGCGAGCAAGCCCGCTCCCACAGGGGGCGCGTGCAAGTCAAAAAAAAGGCGCGCCACCCAATGGGTGGCGCGCCTTTTGGTGAAGCGGCCGAGGCTTAGCTACCCGCCACCGTCATCCGCTCGATCAACACCGAGCCGGTGCGAATGTTGCTGCGCAGCTCCAGATCATTACCCACGGCAACGATCTGCTTGAACATGTCGCGCATATTGCCGGCGATGGTCACTTCCTGGACCGCGAACTGGATTTCACCGTTCTCGACCCAATAACCCGCTGCACCACGGGAGTAATCGCCGGTGACCATGTTGAGGCCCTGCCCCATCAATTCAGTCACCAGCAAGCCACGCCCCATGCGCCGCAGCAACGCCGCCTGGTCTTCGTCGCCATGGGTGACGAACAGGTTGTGCACGCCGCCGGCGTTGGCCGTGCTCGGCATACCGAGCTTGCGGCCGGAATAGGTGCCAAGGATGTAAGACACCAACTCGCCCTTTTCGACGAACGGTTTGGCGTAGGTTGCCAAACCATCACCGTCGAACGCTGCGCTGCCCATGGCACGCATCAGATGCGGACGTTCGTCGATGGTCAGCCACTCCGGAAACAGCTTCTGCCCGAGGGTACCCTCAAGGAAGGACGACTTGCGATACAGGCTGCCGCCGGAAATCGCCGACAGGAAGCTGCCGAACAGCCCCCCAGCCAACTCTGCGGAAAACAGCACCGGCACCTCGCAAGTCGGCACCGGACGCGCGCCCAGACGACTCGCCGCTCGTTGTGCAGCGCGCTGACCGATGCTTACCGGGTCGGCGAGCAGATTGCCCTGGCGGTTTACGTCGTACCAGTAATCGCGCTGCATCTGGCCATCGGCCTCGGCGATCATCACGCAGCTCAGGCTGTGCCGAGTCGATGCGTAACCGCCGATAAAGCCGTGGCTATTGCCATAAACGCGGCAGCCCTGATGGGTACTGAGGGTGGTGCCGTCGGCGTTCTTGATCCGGCTGTCGGCGGCAAACGCCGCGGCTTCGCAGGCCAGAGCCTGTTCGATGGCTTGTTCCGGAGTGATGTCCCATTGGTGGAACAGGTCGAAATCCGGAATATCGCGCGCCATCAGCGCGGCATCCGCAAGGCCCGAGGCTTCGTCTTCCGAAGTGTGTTTGGCAATGGCCAGTGCAGCGGCGACGGTTTCGCGAATCGCATCAGGACCGCTGGCCGAAGTGCTGGCCGAGCCTTTGCGTTGCCCCACGTACAAGGTGATGCCAAACCCCTGGTCGCGGTTGAACTCAACGGTTTCGACTTCACGCTGGCGCACCGAAGTCGACAACCCCTGCTCCAGCGACACCGCCACTTCACAGGCGCTGGCCCCCTGGCGCTTGGCTTCAGCGATGATCTGCTCGACTTGTTCCTGCAGTGCCGGCAACGCTTGTGGGCCGACGCTTTCAACTGCACTCATGCTGTTCTCCACTCAAATTCTGCTTTCGGTAACGGTCATCGAGCGACCGGGCCGGACAAGCGGCCCCCGACTGGTTATCATGGCGGCGTTTCTTTGCGGACGGCCACCATGGTTGATTCTTACGACGACTCCCTCGATACGGGAGAAAAAAGCAAATCCCAGGTCAAACGCGAGCTGCATGCTCTGGTTGACCTTGGCGAGCGCCTTACAACACTCAAGCCTGACTTGCTGGCAAAACTGCCCTTGACCGACGGAATGCGTCGGGCTCTGGCCGATGCGCCCAAGCACACCGCGAACATCGCGCGAAAACGGCACCTCCAGTTCATCGGCAAACTGATGCGCGATCAGGACACTACCGCCATTCTGGTTCTGCTCGATCAACTCGATGCCTCCACCCGTCAATACAACGAACGCTTCCATAACCTGGAACGCTGGCGCGATCGTCTGATTGCCGGCGACGATGCCGTACTGGAAAAATTCGTCGTCGACTACCCGGACGCGGACCGCCAGCAATTGCGTTCCCTGATCCGTCAGGCCCAGCATGAGGTTGCGCAAAACAAACCTCCTGCTTCCAGCCGTAAAATCTTCAAGTACATCCGTGAGCTGGACGAGACTCAACGCGGTCTGCGTTAATTCTCGAAGCGGGTGAGCTGCCTCGCAGCTCACCCGCAGCCTCACTTCTTACGACCCCGTGCCACCCACGGTGATCGCATCAATCTTCAGCGTTGGCTGGCCGACACCCACCGGCACCGACTGCCCATCCTTGCCACACGTACCCACGCCGCTGTCCAGCGACAGATCATTACCGACCATCGACACCTTGCTCATGGCTTCCGGCCCGTTGCCGATCAGGGTCGCGCCCTTGACCGGAGCGGTAATCTTGCCGTCCTCGATCAGGTACGCCTCGCTGGTGGAGAACACGAACTTGCCGCTGGTGATGTCCACCTGACCGCCACCCAGGTTGGCGCAGTAAATGCCGCGCTTCACCGAAGCGATGATTTCCGCCGGGTCGCTTTCGCCGGCGAGCATGTAGGTGTTGGTCATGCGCGGCATCGGCAGGTGCGCGTAGGATTCGCGACGGCCGTTACCGGTGCGTGCCACGCCCATCAGGCGGGCGTTGAGCTTGTCCTGCATGTAGCCCTTGAGTACGCCGTTTTCGATCAGCGTGGTGCACTCGGTCGGCGTGCCTTCGTCGTCGACACTCAACGAGCCACGGCGACCGGCCAGCGTGCCGTCATCGACAATGGTGCACAGCTTCGACGCAACCATCTCGCCCATGCGACCGCTGTAGGCCGAACTGCCCTTGCGGTTGAAGTCGCCTTCCAGACCATGACCGACCGCTTCGTGCAGCAACACGCCCGACCAGCCGGAACCGAGCACCACCGGCAAGGTACCGGCCGGTGCCGGAATGGCTTCGAGGTTGACCAGCGCCTGGCGCAACGCTTCACGGGCATAGCCCATGGCGCGGTCTTCGCCGAGGAAATAACGGTAATCGGTCCGACCGCCACCGCCATGACCACCGCGCTCGCGGCGACCGTTCTGCTCGACGATCACGCTGACGTTGAAGCGCACCAGCGGCCGTACATCCGCCGCCAGACCGCCGTCGGTGGAAGCCACCAGAATCCGCTCCCAGACACCGGCCATGCTCACGGTGACTTGCTGGATGCGTGGGTCGAGGGCGCGGGTCGCGGCATCGACTCGCTTGAGCAAATCGACTTTCTCGGCACGGGTCAGCACTTCCAGGGGATTGTCCGGCGCATACAACTGCGCGACATCCTGGCTGGTGAATGCCTGCACGGTGCCATTCTGGCCAGCGCGGGAAATCGAACGGGCGGCCCGCGCCGCCGCGCCAAGGGCTTCCAGGGTGATGGCATTGCTGTAGGCAAAACCGGTTTTTTCACCCGATTGCGCGCGCACGCCCACACCTTGGTCAAGGTTGAAGCTGCCTTCCTTGACGATGCCGTCTTCCAGCGCCCAGGACTCGGAGATCTGCCCCTGGAAATACAGGTCGGCCGCATCGATGCCCGGCCCGGCCAGGTCGCCGAGCACGCCTTGCAGGCTCTCGATCGTGACGCCACCGGGCGCCAGCAGGTGTTCACTGACTGAGGACAACAACTCGCTCATATGCTTTACGCCTTAAATTCGTCGTTCTGATGCAGGTCGCTGGGCGCCCTGCGAGAAAAAGCGCCGGTGACTGGACACCGGCATGCGCGCCCGGATGGACGCCTGTTCGCTGCTGTCGCGTTCGGCCAGCAGCACGGCCTCGCCTTGATCCTGTTGTGCCAGCACACGCCCCCACGGGTCGATGATGGCAGCATGACCGAAAGTTTCCCGCGGCCCCGGATGCGTCCCACCCTGGGCAGCCGCGAGCACATAACATTGTGTCTCGATGGCCCGTGCGCGAATCAGCACATCCCAATGCGCCGCGCCGGTCACCGCCGTGAAGGCCGAAGGGGCGGTAATCAGTTCCGCGCCGGCTGCGCGCAATTCGCTGTACAGCTCCGGGAAGCGCAAGTCGTAACAGACCGTCAGGCCAACCCGCCCAACCGGTGTGTCCGCCACCACGACCCCACTGCCATAAGCATAGTCATCGGATTCACGATAACGGCCGCGATTGTCAGCCACATCGACGTCGAACAGGTGCAGCTTGTCGTAGCGCGCCACCGTTTCACCCTGGTCATCGACCAGCAACGAACAGGCATGCACCTTGGCCGCCGGTTGATCCACCGGCGGCAACGGCAACGTGCCGGCCACAATCCATAACTTGAGGTCGCGTGCGGTCTGTTTCAACCAGGGCAGGATCGGGCCTTCGCCCAGTGCTTCGGCGCGCCCGATGTCGGCAATGTCGCGCCGGCCCATGGCGGCGAAGTTCTCCGGCAATACCGCGAGCTTCGCGCCACCGGCGGCCGCTTGCTCGAGCAGCCGACGGGCCTGGGCCAGATTGGCCAGCACATCGCTCTGGCTGACCATTTGAATCACCGCTATAGACATGGCCTTTTCCTTATTGAAACCAACACAGACCTTGTAGGAGCGAGCTTGCTCGCGATGAGTTTGAATGCGACGCGTTTTTTCAGACAGCCTGCGTCATCGTTCACGTCCATCGCGAGCGGGCTCGCTCCTACAGGGGGCGAGCCGCAATGGCCATGCTACTCCATAGGCCCGAAGGATGGCGTTTCAAAAAGCCTTGTCGAAGGCAATCTTTGGTTCTTTCCAAGGCCCTTTGACGGTGTACTTCACACTGGCGAAACGGGCGACCCGGTCTCCGATCAGCTTGTCGATCAGGAACAGCGCCCCGCCGACCGCGGGTGCACCGACGATCAATGCGGCAATCGGCAGGTTATTGGTCACCGGCAAGGTCACCATCAGTTTCGCATCGATCTGATCGGCCACCATGTTCAGGGTGCCGTCGAGTTCAATGGTGCTCGACGGGCCCGTCAGCTGGATCGGCTTACGGGTGACATACACACCATTGGTCCCGACCAGCAGCCCCTTGACCCGGTCATAACTCAGTCCTTTGCCGAACAGGTCGGAGAAATCCAGGCGCAGGCGCCGGCCGATGGAGTTGAAGTTGAGCAAGCCAAATACCCGCAGCGCCTGGGCACTGCCCTCAACCTCGACGAACTGACCCTGATTGAGGGTCGCATCAAGCGTGCCGGAGAAACGCTTGGTCGCCACCCAGGCCGGTGAGCCGGGCCAGCGGCCATCGACATCCATATAGAAGTCCTGGCTGGTGACGCTCGGCGCAAACCCCCAGCCCTTGAGCACATCGGCGAGGTTCTTGCCGCTGATACGACCCTTGTACCAGCTGTTGCTGGCGCCAGGCACGCCTTCCCAACCACCGCTGCCCACCAACAGCATGCCCTTGAGGCCCAGGTCCAGGGAGTTGAACTCTATGCCCTTGGGCGTCGGACGAATTTTCAGCGACCAGCCCCCCACCAGATCCTGCCCCTGGAATAGCTGATTGATGGTGATGTCCATCGCGGGGATTTTTGTCGGGTCCACCGACGCCAGCGGATCCGGCGAATTTTCATCGGCCAGCACGGTCGGGTCCGGTGCGGGCAGGCGCACAGTTTGCAGATTGATCGTGATCGGCGTGGCTTTCGCATCGGGAAGGCTGGCGCTGCCATTGATCTGCTGGCTGTCCAGTTGTAGCGCCCAGGCGGAAGGCTTGCGCGCCAGCTGGATCGAGGCCTGATCGAGGGTGGTGCCGATACCGCTGAGTTTGCCCACCTTGAAATCCGCGCCGCTGAGCAGTTGCCTGGCGCTGCCGCCGGGGTCTTGTCCGGCGTATCTGTCCACCAGATCCTTCCACGGGCCAACGTCCAGCTCCGACAGCACGCCCCGTATCCGCAAGCCTTTGGTGCCAGGCAAGACGGACTCGCCGCCACCGAGGAACAACTCCCCGCGACCGTCGGCGAAACTACTGGCCGGGGCCGCGAACGTGAAACTCGCCAAGCCCCCGTAGTTGACCCAATAACGCCGCTCGTCGCCCTGCAAGGTCATGCGGAACGTGGTGTCGCGCCCGGCCTCGGAGGTTATGCCGAACGGTGCAGGCAAATCGACGGCCACGCCCTTGAGGCTGGAATTGACCATCAACTGGCTGTCGGCGCCGTCCAGGGTCAGTTGCAGTTGATACGGGATCACACCGCTCACCGGTAGAGGCTGGGTGACCTTCAGCCAGTCAGTCAGTTTCTTGACCTCGACCTGCCCTGACGCAGCCACCCGGGTACTGTGCTTGCCTGGGCTGCCATCGGCAAATATCTGTGCGGTGACCGGTTTGTCGAACGCCCGGGCGCTGATGTTCTGCCCGGTCAGGCCTTTGCCGCTGTCAAAACGGAAATCACCTTTGAGTTGGGTCAGTTCCAGCGCAGGTTCGGCCAGTTTCAAGCGCGCCTTGGCGGTCTTGAAATCGACGAGGATTTTCGGCTCCTCGCCTTTTGCCAGGGGAATATCGAGCTTCAACTTGCCTTGCAGGTCGCCCTCGCCTTCCCAGCCGGCAAAGGTTGCTCCGGTGCCGATCGGTGCTTCCTGGAGGATTTTCAGGCCATCACCCAAACCGCCGGCAAATCCGCCATCGAGGAACAAATGAACGTTCTGTCCGGCCGGCACATGGGGAATGTCGACGTAGATATCGTTGACCTGGGTGTCGAGCAATTGGCCCGTGCTGGCCAGAATCCGCACGCCGCTGTCTTCGACAAACACATCGCCGCTGACCTTGCTGACATGGGGCCAGCCCGGCTGGAAGGCCAGTTCGGCATCGTGAACCTTGAAGTACAGGCTGATGCTGCGATCGACGTCCGCGGCACCGTGGCTGAGCGACCCTTGATACTGGAAGAAGCCTTGATCCACCGCGCCCTTGAGAATCGCCGTGCGCAGCCATTCGTCCAGTGCCGGGCTGAGGACCGTCGGCAAGTACTTGGCGGTGTAGCGACCGTCACCGTCCACCAGGCCGACCCGCAGGTCCATGTAGTCTTCCTGGGTGTGATCGAAATACAGGCGAATCAGGAAGTCGCCGGCGATCTTGCCTTCCTCGCCCAGCACTTTCAGATACGGCGCGATCAGGGTGAAACCTTCTTTATCGAGTTTCCAGGTCAGCCGCGCATTGGCCTGAATGTACTGCCATGGCTTGGCGAAAATCGGGTCCAGGTGCAGCATGAAATCCTTGCTGTCCATGCGCAGTTCGCCGCGCCCCAGGTCACCGCTGATGCTGCCGCTGACATTTCGCGCCGCCGGCGCACCGTGATAGGCGTCGAAGCCCACCTGGTCGAGGTTGGCGGCAAACCCGAACTTGCTGTCGTCAGTGGCATTGGGGCGGAAGTCGACCAGCACGTTGCGCAGGCCGCCCGTGACCTTGAGCCGCTCGACGACCGTGGCAAAACCCTCTGGTAACGGCGCCAGGGCGTTGAGCAGCGGAGTCAGCGGCGTGAGATCAACCCGGTCGGCTTGCAGGTGCCAGAGTTCTTCGGTTTTATCGGTGGCGGCGTTTTGCGTGAGCTGCAGATGCGTTTCCCAGCGGGTCTCGCCGAAGTTCATCGCCAGGGAGTCCAGAGTCACTGACGCACCTTTGGCACTGCGCTGGAAGTAACCATTGAGCGCCAGGTTATTGATCTGGACCGGCTTGCGCTCGGCGTAGGCACCCTTGAGTTGTGGCGCGTTCACGCGCACCGCAGCGCTTTGCAAGGTGCCTTTGCCCCAAGTCACCCACAGCTCGCCGCCGGCCTTGATCTCGGAAAAATTCCACTGTTGGGTCAGACGTTCAGGCAACCACTTCGACCAGTCGCTTTGCGGCAGGCTCAGGTAGACCTCGGCTTCACCGTCCTTCCATTGGCTGGCTCGAATACGGGTACGCAGGCTCATGGCCACTGGTTGCCCGTCAGGCAGGGTCAGCCGTGCGTCGAGCCGCTGCCGTGACGCCCCGGTTTTCAGATTCAGGCCGACATAAGTCAGGGTCAGCGGCGATTCGCCAAACGGCTGCAAGGTCACCTGGCTGTCGAGCACCGACAGTTGCTGGATCATCTGCATCTGATTGAGCAGTTGCTCTGGATCGGTGGGCTGGTCCTGGCGCATCGGCAGACCTTCCAGAGCCCACTGACCGTCCTCACCTTGCCTGAGGTTGATCTTGAGGCCGCTGAACTCCAGATGAGCGATGCGTACCTGGCGGGCCATCAAGCTGGCCCAAAGGTCCGGCACCGCGCGCACCTGATCCAGGTGCAAGGCATTGGCGCCGTCGCCGACCGTCACGTCGCGGGCCATCAATATAGGGGCGAATCCACTCCAGTTGCCTTCGAGCTCGCCGATCTGCAACGGCATGCCCAAGGCATCGCTGGCTTTGGTTTCGATGTCGGGGCGGTACTCGGCGACTAACGGCGTCAGCTCCCGGCCAAGGCTGACGTAGAGCGCCATCAACACCAAAACCAACGCGCACAGGCCCAGACCCCAGCGGGTCAGTGCGGCCAATATGCGTGTCAGACGGTCCATGTCAGGTGGCTCCCATGGCAAAAGTTTTGCAAAAAGCTGAGGCCAGCCATTCTCGAACAATCAAAACAAAACGCTTCAGAGCAGCACCACGTCGTATTGTTCCTGGGAATACATGGTTTCGACCTGAAAGCGGATGGTGCGCCCGATAAACCCTTCCAGTTCGGCAACGTTGCCCGACTCTTCGTCGAGCAGGCGGTCCACCACTTTCTGGTTTGCCAATACACGATAGCCTTCCGCCTGATAGGCGCGAGCCTCGCGCAGGATTTCACGGAAGATTTCGTAGCAAACGGTTTCCGGGGTCTTGAGCTTGCCCCGTCCCTGACAGGCATTGCACGGCTCGCACAACACCTGTTCAAGGCTTTCGCGGGTGCGCTTGCGGGTCATCTGCACCAGGCCCAGCTCGGTGATACCGATGATGTTGGTCTTGGCGTGATCGCGCTCCAGTTGCTTTTCGAGCGTGCGCAACACCTGGCGCTGGTGCTCTTCATCTTCCATGTCGATGAAGTCGATGATGATGATTCCGCCCAGATTACGCAGGCGCAATTGACGGGCGATGGCCGTCGCGGCTTCGAGGTTGGTCTTGAAGATGGTCTCTTCGAGATTGCGGTGGCCGACAAACGCCCCGGTATTGACGTCGATGGTGCTCATGGCTTCCGCCGGATCGACCACCAGATAACCGCCGGACTTGAGCGGGACCTTGCGTTCGAGTGCCTTCTGGATTTCGTCTTCGACGCCATACAGGTCGAAAATCGGCCGCTCGCCCGGGTAGTGCTCCAGGCGGTCAGCGATCTCGGGCATCAGTTCGGCGACGAATTGCGTGGTTTTCTGAAAGGTTTCCCGGGAGTCGATGCGGATCTTCTCGATTTTCGGGCTCACCAGGTCACGCAGGGTGCGCAGCGCCAGACCGAGGTCTTCGTAGATTACGCTAGGCGCACTGATGGTTTTGATCTGGGCGTTGATCTGATCCCAAAGACGGCGCAGATAACGGATGTCCATAAGGATTTCATCCGCGCCGGCACCTTCGGCTGCCGTGCGCAGGATGAAACCGCCAGCCTCCTTGATACCTTCCTTGGCCACGCAATCAGTGACCACCTGTTTGAGGCGTTCGCGCTCGGCTTCGTCTTCGATCTTCAGAGAAATACCGACATGGGCCGTGCGCGGCATGTACACCAGATAACGTGAAGGAATCGAAAGCTGGGTAGTCAGGCGTGCGCCTTTGGAACCGATCGGATCCTTGGTCACCTGCACCACCAGGCTCTGGCCCTCGTGCACCAGTGCACTGATGCTCTCGACCGCCGGGCCTTCTCGCACGGAAATTTCCGACGCATGAATGAACGCGGCACGGTCCAGGCCGATATCGACGAATGCCGCCTGCATTCCAGGCAATACCCGCACGACTTTGCCTTTATAGATGTTGCCGACGATCCCGCGCTTTTGCGTACGCTCGACGTGGACCTCTTGCAGGACACCGTTTTCGACCACCGCCACGCGCGACTCCATCGGCGTGATGTTGATCAGAATCTCTTCACTCATGGCAGGGTCTCGTTCAGGCATGTTCACGATAATGGCCGCATCTGTTCAGAACGTTGCTTGGTGTGCGTTCCGGGGTTGCCAACAGGGTATGCCGAAATGGCCGAGCAGTTCCGCGGTTTCGCAAAGCGGTAGTCCGACCACCGCTGAATAACTTCCATCGAGCCCGGCGACAAACACCGCACCCAGTCCTTGAATGCCATAACCGCCCGCCTTGTCCCGTGGTTCGCCGCTGGCCCAGTAGGCTGCGGCTTCCTCACGACTGATATCTCGAAAACGCACCCGGCTGGTGACAACCCGGGATTCGCAACGTTCGCCATCGAGCACGGCAATCGCGGTCAGGACTTCATGTTCACACCCAGACAGCATCGTCAGCATGGCGCACGCATCCGCTTGATCAACCGGTTTGCCGAGAATTTTCCCATCGAGCACCACGGCGGTATCGGCACCGAGCACACAAAATGGTTCATCAGACACGACGCCGCCGCGCCCGGCCTCGGCCTTGCCGCGTGCCAGGCGCTCGACGTAGGCCGATGGGGATTCTTGAGCTAAAGGGGTTTCATCGATGTCCGCATTGACGGCGCGGAACGCAACGCCGATCTGCGTGAGCAATTCACGTCGACGCGGCGAACCAGAGGCGAGGTACAACCGTTTCATCAAGACCTCTCCCTGTCCAATGCCTGAACGAATTAATTGATTTTGTAGCGTCGACGCAGTCCGCGCAAACCGAAACTGATCCAGGGCCAGAGCAGCGCACTGACCAGTGCCGGCAGCACCAGCGCCAACGTCGGCTGACGATTGCCGGTCAAGGCACTGAGCCATAGCTGTACTAGCTGGGCGAGTCCGAAGATCACCAGGATCACCAGGCTCTGCTGCCACATCGGGAACATCCGCAGGCGTTGCTGCAGCGCCAGCACCAGATAGGTGATGAGCGTCAGGATCAAGGCATTCTGACCCAGCAAGGTACCGTAGAGCACGTCTTCAGCCAGCCCCAGGCAAAACGCCGTCACCATCCCGACGGTCTGCGGCAGGTTCAACGCCCAGAATGCCAGCAACAAGGCCAGCCACAGCGGGCGCAGGATTTCCATGAATTGCGGCAGAGGCGAAACGCTCAACAGCAGACCGACGGCGAACGTCAGCCAGACTATCCAGCCGTTTCGGGATGCTTTCACACCACCCATTATTCTCTCCCCACTGGAGTGGCCGGCGCGGACACTGGCGGTTTGGCGGCAGGCTTCGCGGCAGCGGGTTGCGCCGTCGCCGGTTTAGCCACCGCAGGCTTGGCTGGCGTGGTGGTTGGCTTGGCTGGCGCGGTGGCCGCAGGCGCCGCCGTCGCAGGAATCGCCGGTGCGGCGGCCGGTGCAGCGGGGACCGCGGGGCTGACCGGTTTCGGAACCGTCGACGGAATGATCGGCCCACCGCCCTGCGCATCCAGACTTTCCTGGGCCTGGGCGGCAGCGTTGACGCGCTCTTCGGCAGTCCGGTTGTCGCTGAACACCAGCAACAGGTAACGGCTACGGTTCAAGGCGGCGGTCGGAACGGCGCGGACAATGGCAAACGGTTGGCCGGAATCGTGAATCACTTCCTTGACCGTCGCCACCGGATAACCCGCCGGGAAACGCTGACCGAGGCCGGAGCTGACCAGCAGGTCGCCCTCCTTGATGTCGGCGGTATCGGCCACATGCCGCAACTCGAGACGTTCCGGGTTACCGGTGCCGCTGGCAATCGCCCGCAAACCGTTACGGTTCACCTGCACTGGAATGCTGTGGGTGGTATCGGTCAGCAGCAAGACGCGGGAGGTGTAGGGCATCAACTCGACCACCTGCCCCATCAGGCCACGGGCATCGAGTACCGGCTGACCGAGGACCACGCCATCGCGCTCACCTTTATTGATGATGATGCGATGGGTGAAGGGGTTGGGGTCCATGCCGATCAACTCGGCCACTTCGACCTTCTCGTTGACCAGGGCCGAAGAGTTGAGCAACTCGCGCAGCCGGACGTTCTGCTCGGTCAGGGCGGCAAGCTTCTGCATGCGCCCCTGCAACAGCAGGTTCTCGGTCTTGAGTTTTTCGTTTTCGGCGACGAGCTCGGTCCGGCTGCCAAACTGACTGGCAACGCCTTCCCACAGCCGTCCGGGCAGGTCGGTGATCCAGTAGGCGTCCATCAGCACCAGCGACATCTGGCTGCGTGCAGGCTTGAGCAGACTGAAACGGGCATCGACCACCATCAGCGCGACCGATAGCACGACCAGCACCAACAGGCGCACGCCAAGTGAAGGGCCCTTGGTGAAAAGCGGTTTAATAAGCCGCTCCTCCCAGGCAAATGTTCTGTTTATTCATACGGCAGCAATCCGGCCTGGATGCAGACTGACAGAAGATAAACGCGAACAGGCAGCACTGCAAAGTGCCGCCTGCGCGCTCAACAGCATAGAGGCAACCCGGCGACTTATTCGCTGGAAAGCAGGTCCATGGTGTGTTTATCCATCATTTCCAATGCACGGCCACCGCCGCGAGCAACGCAGGTCAGCGGGTCTTCGGCAACGATCACCGGCAGACCGGTTTCCTGGGCCAGCAATTTGTCCAGGTCACGCAGCAAGGCGCCACCACCGGTCAGTACCAGGCCACGTTCGGCGATATCGGAAGCCAGCTCCGGAGGCGATTGCTCCAGGGCGCTTTTCACGGCCTGAACGATGGTTGCCAGGGACTCTTGCAGAGCTTCCAGCACTTCGTTGGAGTTCAGGGTGAATGCGCGTGGAACGCCTTCGGCCAGGTTACGGCCGCGAACGTCGACTTCGCGAACTTCGCCGCCCGGATACGCGGTACCGATTTCCTGCTTGATGCGCTCGGCGGTGGATTCACCGATCAGGCTGCCGTAGTTGCGACGTACGTAGGTGATGATCGCTTCGTCGAAGCGGTCGCCGCCCACACGTACGGATTCGGCGTAAACCACACCGTTCAGGGAGATCAGCGCGATTTCAGTGGTACCGCCACCGATATCCACGACCATCGAACCGCGAGCTTCTTCAACCGGCAGGCCGGCACCGATCGCAGCGGCCATTGGCTCTTCGATCAGGAACACTTCACGGGCACCGGCGCCAAGGGCCGACTCACGGATGGCACGACGCTCAACCTGGGTGGATTTGCATGGAACGCAGATCAACACGCGTGGGCTAGGCTGCAGGAAGCTGTTTTCGTGAACCTTGTTGATGAAGTACTGCAGCATTTTTTCGCACACGCTGAAGTCGGCGATCACACCGTCTTTCATCGGACGAATGGCAGCAATGTTGCCCGGCGTACGACCCAGCATGCGCTTGGCTTCGGTGCCGACAGCAACGACACTTTTCTGGTTACCGTGTGTCCGAATGGCCACAACGGAGGGCTCATTCAGGACGATACCGCGCTCGCGCACGTAAATAAGGGTGTTGGCAGTGCCCAGGTCAATGGAAAGATCGCTGGAAAACATGCCACGCAGTTTCTTGAACATGGGAAAGGGACCCTAGGCAACGCGTGGGTAAAAAAGTGCGGCAAACTCTAACAACGACAGGGATTTTGGGCAAGGCGCCAATATGTTAAATTGGCCGCTTTTCTGTGCACCAAGCCCCACAATCGCGGCCTTATGACCGTAGAAGTGCGGTAGTGTTCCGACAATCTAACACACGGACGCCGTCCGTTTTGTTTTCCACTGGAGAATCCCAATGGCGCTTGAACGCTCCGACGTGGAAAAAATCGCTCATCTGGCCTGCCTTGGCCTCAATGATGCCGATCTTCCACACATCACTTCGGCCCTTAACAGCATTCTCGGGCTGGTCGACGAAATGCAGGCGGTCAATACCGATGGTATCGAACCGCTGGCCCACCCACTGGAAGCCAGCCAGCGCCTGCGCGCAGACGTCGTGACCGAGACCAATCACCGCGAGGCCTACCAGTCCATCGCACCAGCGGTCGAAAACGGCCTGTACCTGGTTCCGAAAGTCATCGACTAATAGGGAAAGAGCCTGCAATGCATCAATTGACTCTGGCCGAGATCGCCCGCGGACTCGCCGATAAAAAGTTTTCCTCCGAAGAGCTGACCAAGGTCCTGCTGGCGCGCATCGCCCAGCTTGATCCGCAGCTCAACAGTTTCATCAGCCTCACCGAGGACCTGGCGCTCACGCAGGCGAAAGCCGCTGATGCACGCCGCGCCAATGGTGAGAGCGGCGCCCTGCTCGGCGCGCCGATCGCCCACAAGGACCTGTTCTGCACCCAGGGCATTCGCACCAGCTGCGGCTCGAAGATGCTCGACAACTTCAAGGCGCCGTACGACGCCACTGTCGTCGCCAAGCTGGCCGCTGCCGGCGCCGTGACCCTGGGCAAGACCAACATGGACGAATTCGCCATGGGTTCGGCCAACGAGTCGAGCTACTACGGCGCGGTGAAGAACCCGTGGAACCTGGAACACGTACCGGGCGGTTCGTCCGGCGGTTCGGCGGCGGCGGTTGCCGCTCGTCTGTTGCCTGCGGCCACCGGCACCGACACTGGCGGCTCCATTCGTCAGCCGGCCGCATTGACCAACCTCACTGGCCTGAAACCGACGTACGGTCGCGTATCGCGCTGGGGCATGATTGCCTACGCCTCCAGCCTCGATCAGGGTGGCCCGTTGGCGCGCACTGCCGAAGACTGCGCGATTTTGTTGCAAGGTATGGCCGGCTTCGATCCGAACGACTCCACCAGCATCGATGAGCCCGTGCCGGACTACAGCGCCAGCCTCAACGGCTCGCTGCAAGGCCTGCGTATCGGTGTGCCGAAAGAGTACTTCAGCGCCGGTCTCGACCCGCGCATTGCCGACCTGGTCATGGCCAGCGTCGAAGAGCTGAAAAAGCTCGGCGCCGTGGTCAAGGAAATCAGTCTGCCGAACATGCAGCACGCGATTCCTGCGTACTACGTGATCGCCCCGGCGGAAGCGTCCTCCAACCTGTCGCGTTTCGACGGCGTACGTTTCGGCTACCGTTGCGCAGACCCGAAAAACCTGGAAGACCTGTACAAGCGCTCCCGTGGCGAAGGTTTCGGGACAGAAGTGCAACGCCGGATCATGGTCGGTGCCTACGCCCTGTCCGCCGGTTACTACGACGCCTACTACCTGAAGGCGCAGAAGATTCGTCGCCTGATCAAGAACGACTTCATGGCCGCCTTCAATGAGGTCGACATCATCCTCGGCCCAACCACGCCGAACCCGGCCTGGAAGCTTGGCGCCAAGAACAGCGACCCGGTCGCTGCGTACCTGGAAGACGTCTACACCATCACCGCCAACCTCGCAGGCCTGCCCGGCCTGTCGATGCCGGCCGGTTTTGTCGACGGCCTGCCGGTCGGCGTGCAATTGCTCGCTCCGTATTTCCAGGAAGGTCGCCTGTTGAACGTTGCCCACCAGTATCAGTTGAACACTGACTGGCACACCCGCACCCCAACCGGCTTCTGAGGAGACACACATGCAATGGGAAGTCGTGATCGGGCTGGAGATTCATACCCAGCTCACCACCCGGTCGAAAATCTTTTCCGGTAGTTCCACCACCTTCGGTTCCGAGCCGAACACCCAGGCCAGCCTGGTAGACCTGGGCATGCCGGGCGTATTGCCGGTGCTGAACCAGGAAGCGGTACGCATGGCGGTGATGTTCGGTCTGGCGATTGACGCCGAGATCGGCCAGCACAACGTGTTCGCCCGTAAAAACTACTTCTACCCGGATTTGCCCAAGGGCTACCAGATCAGCCAGATGGAGCTGCCGATCGTCGGCAAGGGCCACCTGGACATCGCCCTCGAGGACGGCACGGTCAAACGTGTCGGCATCACCCGCGCGCACCTGGAAGAAGACGCCGGCAAGAGCCTGCACGAAGAATTCAGCGGCGCCACCGGCATCGACCTGAACCGTGCCGGCACACCGCTGCTGGAAATCGTCTCCGAGCCGGACATGCGCAGCGCCAAGGAAGCCGTGGCCTACGTCAAGGCGATCCACGCCCTGGTGCGTTACTTAGGGATTTGCGACGGCAACATGGCCGAAGGTTCGCTGCGTTGCGACTGCAACGTCTCGATCCGTCCGAAAGGCCAGGCCGAGTTCGGCACCCGCTGCGAGATCAAGAACGTCAACTCGTTCCGCTTCATCGAGAAGGCGATCAACAGCGAAATCCAGCGTCAGATCGAATTGATCGAAGACGGCGGCAAGGTGATCCAGCAGACCCGCCTGTACGACCCGAACAAGGACGAGACCCGTCCAATGCGCAGCAAAGAGGAAGCCAACGACTACCGTTACTTCCCCGATCCGGACCTGTTGCCGGTGGTCATCGAAAACTCGTTCCTCGACGACGTGCGCGCCACCCTGCCGGAATTGCCACCGCAAAAGCGCGAGCGCTTCCAGGAGCAGTTCGGTCTGTCGGTCTACGACGCCAGCGTACTGGCCACCAGCCGCGAGCAAGCCGATTACTTCGAGAAAGTCGCGAGCATCGGCGGCGACGCCAAACTGGCGGCGAACTGGGTGATGGTCGAGTTGGGCAGCCTGCTCAACAAGCAAGGCCTGGACATCGAAGAGTCGCCGGTTTCCGCCGAGCTTCTGGGCGGCATGCTGCTGCGCATCAAGGACAACACTATCTCCGGCAAGATCGCCAAAGTGGTGTTTGAAGCGATGGCCAACGGCGAAGGCAGCGCAGACGAGATCATCGACAAGCGCGGCCTCAAGCAAGTGACCGACACCGGCGCCATCTCGGCGGTGCTGGACGAAATGCTCGCGGCCAACGCCGAGCAGGTCGAACAATACCGCGCGGCAGACGAAGCCAAGCGCGGCAAGATGTTCGGCTTCTTCGTCGGTCAGGCCATGAAAGCCTCCAAAGGCAAGGCCAACCCGCAACAGGTCAACGAACTGCTCAAAAGCAAGCTCGAAGGCTGATGAGAATGGAGCCAGCCCGACTCACTGGCTCCATTCCCCTGTGGGAGCGGGCTTGCTCGCGAATGCGGTTCGGCACTCAATTCAATGTTGACTGTCAGAATGCATTCGCGAGCAAGCCCGCTCCCACATTTGTTTTTTGGAACACCCAAATGAAACGTCTGCTCGGCGCCTGCGCCCTCCTCTCGTTCCTGGCCGGTTGCGCCAGCACCGACACCGTCGATCCGCATGGCTACGACAAAACCGGCGTGGCTTCGTACTACGGCGCCAAACACCAAGGCAAACGCACCGCCAACGGCGAGCGTTTCAACATGAATTCCATGACCGCCGCCCATCGCCAGCTACCCTTCGGTACACGGGTGAAGGTCACCAATCTGAATAACGACAAATCCTGCGTGGTGCGCATCAATGATCGCGGGCCGCACACCCGGGGCCGCCTGATCGACCTGTCCAAGGAAGCCGCCGAGCGCCTGGGCATGCTGCGCAGCGGCACCGCGCGGGTTCGCGTGCAAGCCCTCGACGACTGACCGATGGAGCCCCGACCATTTTCGGATTAGCCGATTTACCCCTGATCAGCGTGATCGAATTGCTCAGCGGATTGCTCCTGCTGATTGTCGGCGCCGAATTGATGGTGCGCGCCGCCGTACGCATCGCCGCGCGGTTGCACGTACGACCGCTGATCATCGGCCTGACCATCGTCGCCCTCGGCAGCAGCGCACCGCAGATGGCGGTCAGCCTGCAAGCGACCCTGGCGCACAATGCCGACATCGCCGTCGGCAGTGTGATCGGCAGCAGCATTTTCAACATCCTCGTCACCCTCGGGTTGTCTGCGCTGATCATTCCGCTGCGGGTTTCCCGACAATTGGTGCGCCTGGATATTCCGTTGATGATCGGCGCCAGCCTGTTGGTGTTCGTACTCGCCTGGAATGAAGAACTGACCCGGGCCGACGGCGTGATGTTGCTGACGGCGCTGGCGATTTACCTGGGCTTGTTACTGCGTCAGTCGCGACACTCGGCACGCCCGGTATCGAGCCATGATCACAACGGCCAGGCGTCATGGCTGAGCAGCCTGCTGATGATCGTCGCCGGACTGGCGATGCTGGTGTACGCCGGACACTTGCTGCTGGGGGCAGCCGTTGCGGTCGCTACCGACCTTGGGCTGTCGGAGCGGATCATCGGCCTGACCATCGTCGCCGTCAGCACCTCACTGCCTGAGCTCGCCACTTCGTTGATCGCGGCTATACGCGGCGAACGCGATATTGCCGTGGGCAACGTGATTGGCAGCAACCTGTTCAACCTCTTGGGCGTGCTCGGCTTTACGGCGCTCGTGGCACCGTCACCGCTGTCGGTGTCGCCCAACGCCCTGGATTTCGACCTGCCGGTGATGCTCGGCATCGCGGCGCTGTGCCTGCCGGTGTTCTACTCCGGCTATCGGGTGACCCGCGCCGAAGGTCTGCTGTTTCTGGGTTTGTACCTGGCGTATGGGCTGCACGTGGTGTCGTTCACCACCGGCATGCCACTGGCCGGCAAGCTGGAACACTTGATGCTGTTATTCGTCCTGCCGGCGCTGGTAGCGTTTTTGCTGTTCACGTCACTACGCGCCTGGCGTCGCCAACACCATAAGAAGGAAGCCCCATGACCGAGAATAAAAAACCCGGCGTTGAAGTCCGCCGCCAAGTGATGGGCGACGCCTTCGTCGACCGCGCACTGGGCAACGCCACCGAGTTCACCCAGCCGCTGCAGGACTTCGTCAATGAACACGCCTGGGGCGGCGTGTGGAATCGCGAAGGTCTGCCGCTGAAAACCCGCAGCCTGATCACCCTTGCCGCCCTGACCGCACTCAAGTGCCCGCAGGAGCTGAAAGGTCACGTACGCGGTGCGCTGAACAACGGCTGCACTGTGGATGAAATTCGCGAAGCGCTGCTGCATTGCGCGGTGTATGCCGGTGTGCCGGCGGCGATCGATGCGTTTCGGGCGGCGCAGGAAGTGATCGACAGTTACCAGAAGCCAGAGTGAATCAAAGAAATTCAGGCTGCCTGATCTGGCGCCATCGCGAGCAAGCTCGCTCCCACAGGGGGTCTTCGGTGTGAATAGAATTTGATCAACAACAAAGAAACCTGTGGGAGCGAGCTTGCTCGCGATGAGGCCCTAAAGCGCAGCGACAATCCGGAAGCTAAATCCACCCACCCCACTGCAACAAAAAGATCCCGATATTGGTGGTCACCGCCGCCATCAACGTGGTGATCACGATGATGGCGGCCGCGAGTTCATGATTGCCATCCGCCGCCCGGGCCATGACGAAACTGGCCGCCGCTGTCGGGCTGCCGAAGTACAAAAACAGAATCCCCAGCTCCGCACCACGGAAGCCCCAGAGCCACGCACCGAGTGTCGCCAGGATCGGCAGACCGAGCATTTTCACCAGGCTCGAACTGAACGCCATCGAACCGCTTTTGCGCAGCGCCGCCAGCGACAGCGTGCCGCCGATGCAGATCAGCGCCAGCGGCAACGTGGTTTGCGCCAGGTACTGGCCGGAGGTTTCCAGCCAGCCGGGCAAGCCGATCTTGAAATAGGCGAATGGTGCAGCCGCAATCACGCTGATGATCAGCGGATTGCTGAACACGCTTTTGCAGATGCTCCACGGATCGGACTTGATCACCGGGCTGTACACCGCCAGCACAATGGTCGAAAGGGTGTTGTAGAACAAGATCACCAGCGCCGCCAGGATCGCTCCGAGGGAAATCCCGTAGTCGCCGTACATGCTTGCCGCTAGCGCCAGGCCAATGACCCCGTTGTTACCGCGAAAGGCACCTTGGGTGTAGATCCCCCGATCTTCCCGCGGGCACTTCCAGATCGCCCAAACCCAGGCGATGGCAAAACACACCAGGGTCGCAAGGGAAAAATAGATCAGCAGCGCAGGCTGCAACGCCGCGTGCAAGTCGGCATGCAGGATGCCCAAAAACAGCAACGCCGGCATGGTGACGTTGAACACCAATGCTGACGCGGTGTGGATGAAATTGTCGTTGATCCAGTCGATGCGCTTGAGCAGCACCCCCAGAAACAGCATGACGAACACCGGCGCGGTGATGTTCAGGGTTTCGAGGAAAATTGCCAGCATGCCGGGAGGACCTTGGGGTGGGCGTCGTTAGGGGGCTAATGATAAGCCACTGAAGACTTCGGCGCCTGCTGGATCGCCTTCGTGAGCAAGCCCGCTCCCACATTTGATCAGTGTCGAACACAAAACCTGTGCACGGCGAAAATCCAGTGTGGGAGCGGGCTTGCTCGCGAAGCAGGCGACTCGGTCTTAAGTGATCGGCGCCGGATTGAACAGGGTGATGTCGTTATGCAGTTTGTGCTGCTCGGCCCACGTCTGCTTCTTGCCGCTCGCCACGTCCAGATAGTAGTGGAACAACTCCCAGCCAAGATCTTCGATGGACGCGCGGCCGGTGGCAATGCGCCCTGCGTCGATGTCGATCAGGTCCGGCCAGCGTTGCGCCAGTTCGGTCCGGGTAGAGACCTTCACCACCGGCGCCATGGCCAGACCGTAAGGCGTGCCACGACCGGTGGTGAACACGTGCAGGTTCATCCCCGCCGCCAACTGCAAGGTCCCGCAGACAAAGTCGCTGGCCGGGGTCGCGCAGAAGATCAGGCCTTTGCGCTTGAATCGCTCGCCAGGGCCAAGCACGCCGTTGATCGCGCTGCTGCCGGACTTGACGATCGATCCCAGGGATTTCTCGACAATGTTCGACAACCCGCCCTTCTTGTTGCCCGGCGTGGTGTTGGCGCTGCGATCCGCCTCGCCCTTGGCCAGGTAGCGGTCGTACCAGTCCATTTCCCGCACCAGTTCCTGAGCGACGTCCTGGTTTTCCGCGCGGGAGGTCAGCAGATAAATCGCATCGCGCACTTCGGTGACTTCGGAGAACATCACCGTCGCACCGGCCCGCAGCAGCAGGTCCGAGGCATATCCGAGCGCCGGGTTGGCGGTGATGCCGGAGAACGCATCACTGCCACCGCATTGCATGCCCAGGATCAACTCGGATGCCGGCACGGTTTCCCGACGACGTTGATCGAGCTTCTTCAAGCGCGTCTCGGCCAGTTCCATGATCTGCTCGATCATCTCGGTGAAGCCGTGACTGGAATCCTGCAAGCGGTACAGCCATGGCTCGCTCAAATCCACCGAGCTGTCGTTCTCGTGCATCACTTGCCCGGCCTGCAATTTCTCGCAGCCCAGGCTGATCACCAAGGCTTCGCCACCCAGGTTCGGGTTGCGTGCCAGGTTGCGCACGGTGCGGATCGGGATGTACGCGTCGGTGGCGGTGATGGCCACGCCACAGCCGTAGCTGTGGGTCAGCGCCACCACATCATCGACGTGCGGGTACTTGGGCAGCAACTCGTCCTTGATGCGCTTGACCGCATGATCCAGTACTCCGGTCACGCACTGCACGGTGGTAGTGATGCCGAGAATGTTGCGCGTGCCGACGGTGCCGTCGGCGTTGCGATAACCCTCGAAAGTGAAGCCCTCCAGCGGTGCCTGCGCGGCCGGCACGTCGGTGGACAGCGGCAGGCTGTCCAGCGGTGGCGCGGTCGGCATGCGCAGTTGATCTTCCTTGACCCAACTGCCTCGGGGAATCGGCTGCAAGGCATAACCAATGACCTGGCCATAACGAATCACCTGGCCACCTTCGGGAATGTCTTCCAGGGTGACCTTGTGGCTCTGCGGCACGAAATCCACGGTAACCAGACCGTCCGCAAACTCGGTGCCGGCCGGTACGCCCTGATCATTGACCACAATCACTACGTTGTCCCGCTCGTGCAGGCGGATGTAGCGCGGCGAGTCGGAATGTTCAATCAACTGCATGACGCCGCTCCTCAGGAATGCGCTTGAGACAATTTGCCTGGGGCTTCAGTACCGTTCGCTGGTGGCTCTTTGAGCACCACGCGCTTGATCGGGCCCACGATCACCAGGTAGCTGAACACCGCAACCAGTGCGTTGCAACCGACGAACACCAACGCCCACTTGAATGAACCGGTGGAGCTGATGATGTAACCGATCACGATTGGAGTGGTGATCGAAGCAATGTTACCGAAGGTGTTGAACAGGCCACCGCTCAGACCGGCGATCTGCTTCGGCGACGTGTCGGACACCACGGCCCAGCCCAGTGCGCCGACGCCTTTGCCGAAGAACGCCAGGGCCATGAAGCCGACGACCATCCATTCTACGTCCACGTAGTTGCACGCCACGATGCTGCTGGAAACCAGCAGGCCAGCGATGATCGGTGCCTTGCGGGCGAAGGTCAGGGAATGGCCCTTGCGCAACAGGTAATCGGAAATCACCCCGCCGAGCACACCACCGATGAAGCCGCAGATTGCCGGCAAGGACGCGATGAAACCGGCCTTGAGGATGGTCATGCCGCGCTCCTGCACCAAGTACACCGGGAACCAGGTCAGGAAGAAGTAAGTGATGCCGTTGATGCAGTACTGGCCCAGGTACACGCCGAGCATCATGCGGTTGGTCAGTAACTGGCGGATGTAATCCCACTTCGGACCGTCGGACTTCTTGCCCTTCTGGTCCATGTCGACCATGCCGCCGTTTTCGGAGATGTGCTTGAACTCAGCATCGTTGATCCGTGGGTGTTCGCGCGGGCTGTAGATCACTTTCAGCCAGACCAGCGAGAAGATGATGCCCAGGATACCCATGACGATGAACACGTGCTCCCAGCCGAAGGAATAGACGATCCAGCCCATCAGCGGAGCGAACAGCACGGTGGCGAAGTATTGCGCCGAGTTGAAGATCGCCGAGGCCGTACCGCGTTCAGCAGTCGGGAACCACGCCGCAACGATTCGGGCGTTACCAGGGAAGGACGGCGCTTCAGCCAGGCCCACCAGGAAGCGCAGCATGAACAGCGCAACCACCGCCGTGGACATGCCGAACTCACCGACGAAGCCTTGCAGCACGGTGAACAGCGACCAGGTGAAGATGCTCAATGCGTAGATTTTTTTCGAGCCGAAACGGTCCAGTAGCCAGCCGCCGGGGATTTGCCCGGCCACATAGGCCCAACCGAATGCGGAGAAGATGTAGCCGAGGGTCACGGCGTCGATGCCGAGGTCTTTTTGCAGGCTGGAGCCAGCGATTGCGATGGTAGCCCGGTCGGCGTAGTTGATTGTGGTCACCAGAAACAGCATGAGCAGGATCAAATAGCGGACGTGAGTCGGCTTCTGGGTCGGTTGCATGTAGATGTACTCCCACTGATTATTTTTATGCGGGTAATAACGGTGTTCTGTAGGAGCGAGCCTGCTCGCGATGGTCGTCAACGATGACGCTGGGCATCAGGCTGAACTTCGCGATCTCGAGACCATCGCGAGCAGAGCTCGCTCCTACAGGGGGCGCGGTATCGTTGCCAATGCCGCGGTGTTTCTTGTTACGAACCGATGTAGCTGGTCTTCACGACCGTGTAGAACTCTTGCGCATAGCGACCTTGCTCACGTGATCCATAGGATGAACCTTTACGCCCACCGAACGGAACGTGGTAATCCACACCGGCGGTCGGCAGGTTGACCATCACCATCCCGGCCTGGGAGTGGCGTTTGAAGTGGTTGGCGTACTTCAGCGAGGTGGTGGCAATGCCCGCCGACAGCCCGAACTCGGTGTCGTTGGCCATGGCCAGCGCGGCTTCGTAATCGGCGACGCGGACGATGTTGGCCACTGGGCCGAAGATCTCTTCCTGGCTGATGCGCATCGAAGCTTCGCTGTCGGCAAACAGGGTTGGCGCAAGGAAGTAACCCTCGGTGTCGCACGTCACCAGACCACCGCCGCTGACCAGACGCGCACCTTCGGACTGGCCGATGTCGATGTACTTCATGTCCTGCTCGAGTTGCGCTTGCGAGACCACCGGACCGATATCGGTACCCGCCTTCAATGCATGGCCGACCTTGATCGACTTCATGCGCTCGGCCATGGCTTCGACGAACTGGTCGTGAATCCCGGCGGTGACGATAAAGCGGCTGGAAGCCGTGCAACGCTGGCCGGTGGAGTAGAACGCGCTCTGCACTGACAACTCGACCGCTTGCTTGAGGTCGGCGTCGTCGAGAATGATCTGCGGGTTCTTGCCGCCCATTTCCAACTGGACTTTGGCCTGGCGCGATACACAGCTGACAGCGATCTGACGACCCACGCCCACGGAACCTGTGAAGCTGATGCCGTCGACTTTCGGACTGTGAACCAGCGCATCGCCCACCACGCGACCGCTGCCCATCACCAGGTTGAATACACCGGCCGGGAAGCCTGCGCGGGAGATGATTTCGGCCAGGGCCCAGGCGCAACCTGGAACCAGGTCTGCGGGTTTCAGCACGACGCAGTTGCCGTAGGCCAGGGCCGGGGCGATTTTCCATGCCGGGATGGCGATCGGGAAGTTCCACGGGGTGATCAGACCGACCACGCCCAAAGCTTCGCGAGTGACTTCAACGTTGACGCCCGGACGCACCGACGGCAGGTAGTCGCCGGACAGGCGCAGGCACTCGCCGGCGAAGAACTTGAAGATATTGCCGGCGCGGGTCACTTCGCCGATGGCTTCAGGCAGGGTCTTGCCCTCTTCCCGGGCCAGCAGGGTGCCGAGTTCTTCGCGACGGGCGAGGATCTCAGTGCCGACTTTATCCAGGGAATCGTGACGCGCCTGAATGCCGGACGTGGACCAGGCCGGGAACGCGGCACGGGCGGCGTCGATGGCAGCGTGGACCTGAGCCAGATCAGCCTTGGCGTAGTCGCCAATGGCGTCGGTCAGTTCGGACGGGTTGATGTTGGTCGAATAATCGCCACCGGCAACCCATTCGCCGTTGATGTAGTTATCGAAACGCTTTGCATCTGCCACTTTGAGATCTCCTCACGCAAAAGGCCGCTGATTGCTCAGCGGCCTTACTTGAACGGATGTGTTACTGCGCACCCTGCTTGTCGATCAGCGCGGCGAGCATTTCGTACTCTTCGCCGGTCAGATCGGTCAGCGGTGCACGCACAGGACCTGCGTCGTAGCCGGCAATTTTTGCCCCGGCCTTGACGATGCTTACGGCATAACCGGCTTTGCGGTTACGGATGTCCAGGTACGGCAGGAAGAAGTCGTCGATGATCTTGCCGACGGTGGCGTGATCTTCGCGAGCGATCGCGTGGTAGAAGTCCATCGCGGTTTTCGGAATGAAGTTGAACACCGCCGAGGAGTAGACCGGCACGCCCAGTGCCTTGTAGGCCGCGGCGTAGACTTCGGCGGTCGGCAAGCCACCCAGGTAGCTGAAGCGATCACCGAGGCGGCGACGGATCGACACCATCAACTCGATATCACCCAGGCCATCCTTGTAGCCGATCAGGTTCGGGCAGCGCTCGGCCAGACGTTCCAGCAGCGGCGCGGTCAGGCGGCAGACGTTACGGTTGTAGACCACCACGCCGATGTTGACCGACTTGCACACGGCTTCAACGTGGGCGGCAACGCCGTCTTGGCTGGCTTCGGTCAGGTAGTGCGGCAGCAGCAGCAGACCTTTGGCGCCCAGACGCTCGGCTTCCTGTGCGTATTCGATAGCCTGGCGGGTCGAACCGCCGACACCGGCCAGGATTGGCACGCTGGTGGCGCAAGTGTCGACCGCAGTCTTGATGATTTGCGAATATTCGCTGGCCGCCAGAGAGAAGAACTCACCGGTGCCGCCTGCGGCGAACAGAGCCGAGGCGCCGTATGGGGCCAGCCATTCCAGGCGCTTGATGTAACCCGCGCGATTGAAGTCGCCCTGAGCATTGAAATCGGTAACCGGGAAAGACAGCAGACCGGAAGAGAGGATGGACTTCAGTTCTTGTGGATTCATTATTCGAACACCCTGGATTGCGACGTTGTGTGAGAAAACCGTTCAGCCTGCGCTGAAGTTGTAGGTCATCGTACAACTTAAAATACAACCGTCAACTGCATTTCATCGCTGGGGGTGAAAATTGTTGGACAAGAATGTGTTTAGACCTTGTTTGATTGAGTTTCCGTGGAGGAGAACAGGGAGGATCACACCTCGAAAAACAGGTGCTCAGGAGATACGTTGTCGGAAGATATAAGCGGGTGGGGGGGGATAAGTAAAAGAGAGGCTAACTGAAGGTTTTGTGGAACGGCTTGCGGCCCCTTCGCGAGCAAGCCCGCTCCCACATTCGAATTTCTGCGAACTCACTATTTGTGAACGACGCAGATCAATTGTGGGAGCGGGCTTGCTCGCGAAGGCAATCTGTCAGCCAATACAGGACTGGAATCAGAACACTCAGCCCCGCTGCGCCTCAGCCTCTTCATGGGCATGACGCAACCGCTCACGGCTGTTGGTCAGGTGCAAACGCATGGCGGCCCGCGCCGCATCGGAATCCTGACGGGCAATGGCGTCGTAGATTTCTTCGTGCTCACGGCTCAGGCGACTCATGTAGTGCTGCTGGTCGTCATGGGCCAGGCGCGCGGAGTTCAGCCGTGTGCGCGGAATGATGCTGGTACCCAGGTGGGTCATGATGTCGGTGAAGTAGCGGTTGCCGGTGGACAGCGCGATTTCGAGGTGGAAGGCGAAGTCCGAAGCCACGGCGTCACTGGCGTGAGCGGCACTTTCATTCAACGCATCGAGGGCGGCGCGCATGTTGGCCAGTTGTTCCGGACTGCGACGTTGCGCCGCCAGCCCGGCAGACTCCACTTCCAGACTGATGCGCAGTTCCAGGATCGCCAGCACATCTCGCAGGGTTACCACAGTCGCCGGGTCGATACGGAAACCGCTCGGGCTCGGCGTGTCGAGCACGAAGGTGCCGATACCGTGGCGGGTTTCCACTTGCCCTGCCGCCTGCAAACGGGAAATCGCCTCGCGCACCACCGTGCGGCTGACACCATGGGCATCCATGATGGCCGACTCGGTGGGCAACTTGTCGCCACGCTTGAGATGACCGTCGCGGATCTGCTCCGACAGCACCGTCACCAGTTCCTGAGCGAGGCTGCGGCGCTTGCGTGGGAGGCGTGGTACGTCGTTCGGGTTTTCCATGGTGAACATCTGTCTCGAAAAAATCGGCGGCTGAAAGCGCATCATAGCGCAACGCGGTTGTACGATCACCTTACCCTGTAGGAGCGAGCCTGCTCGCGATGGAGGTTAACGATAACGCGTGCTTCCTGGATCAACGCGGCGTTTTCAAGTCCATCGCGAGCGAGTTCGCTCCTACAAGGAATCAGGGTGTTCAGGCAGTCACGGTCTGATCCACCAGATGGCCATTCTCGATACGAATGTGCCGAGGGTGGAAGCGCTTCAGACTGCTGCGATGACCGACACTGACGATGCTCAGCCCCGGCAACTCGTCGATCAGCGCCTGATAAAGCGTGGCCTCGTCTTCTTCGTCCATCGCCGAGGTGGCCTCATCCATGTACAGCCATTGCGGTGCATAAAGCAGCGCACGGGCGAAGGCCAAGCGCTGCTGCTCACCCGGCGACAACATGCGCTGCCAGTGGTTGGCTTCGTCGAGACGGGCAATCAGGTGCGGCAAGCGGCAGGTTTCCAGCACCTGCGCGTAGCGCTCGTTCGGATAGGTATCGCCGGGCTGTGGATAACTGAGGACATCACGCAGGGTGCCAATCGGCAAATACGGTTTTTGCGGCAGGAACAGGTAGCGCGCCGATGGCAGGCGAATACTGCCGTGGCCGGTCGGCCACAGATGCCCCATCGCCCGCAGCAGGGTCGACTTGCCGCTGCCGGAACGACCGCTGAGCATCACACGCTCGCCCTCCTTCACGGTCATGTCGGCGTTGGTCAGCAGGTGACGACCTTCAGCCAGGTCGAGGCCGAGGTTGTGCACCTTCAGCACCGATCCCGAATTCTGGACGTCGATGGCCGGCGCACGTTCTTCGTTGTCACGCATGGCCTGGTGGAAGCTCAACAGACGATCGCAGGTGGCGCGCCAGGAAGCGAGGCTCTGGTAGGCACTGATAAACCAGCTGAAACTTTCCTGCACATTGCCGAACGCCGAGCTGATTTGCATCAGTTCGCCCAGTTCGATCTTGCCGGAAAGGTAACGCGGGGCGGCAACCATGAAGGGGAAGATGATCGCGGCCTGGCTGTAACCAGCGGTGAAGAACGTCAGGCGCTTGGACACCTTCATGATGTCCCAGAAGTTATGCCAGACCATCCCGAAGCGGCTGCTCAACCGGCGGTTTTCGTTCGGCTCTCCGTTGTACAACGCGATGCTTTCGGCGTTCTCGCGAATTCGCACCATGGAGAAACGCAGGTCAGCTTCGAAGCGTTGTTGCTGATTGTTCAGGCCGATCAGGCGACGACCGATCAAATGCGTCAACCAGCTGCCGACCACCGCGTAAACCAGCACGCACCAGAACATGTAGCCGGGAATGGTGATGCCGAATACTTCAATACTGCCCGACACACCCCACAGGATGATCGAGAACGACACCAGGCTGACGATATTGCGCAGCAGCCCGATACCCAGCTCAAGGGTGTTGGAGGTGAAGTTGTTGAGGTCTTCGGAAATCCGCTGGTCCGGGTTATCGGTGTAACCGCCCTGCTCCAGCTGGTAGTAGTTTTTGTCACCCAGCCAGCGGGTGAAATGCTTTTCGGTGAGCCATGCCCGCCAGCGGATCGTCAGCATCTGCGTCAGGTACAGCCGATACACCGCGCCGACGATCGCCACCGCAGCAATCCCGCAGAAATACAGGATCAGCCGCCAGAATGCCTCCTCGTCCTTTTGTTGCAGCGCGTTGTAGAAATCCTTGTACCAGGTGTTGAACCACACCGAGATCCCTACGCTGATCAGCGACAGCGCAATCACGGCGATCAGCAGAGTCCAGGCTTTGACCTTCTCTTCACTGCGCCAGTAAGGCGTGATCATCGCCCACACTTTGCGAAAAAACTGCCCGCGCACAGCGTCGTTGACCGCGGAATACTCAGCGTTCTGATTCATGGATAAGGCTCGATAGAAAAAAGTACACACACGAACCGATCATAGATGATCGGTCCGGTTTTTCGCGAGATACGGCCCGCATTCGTTCAGCGCAGGTTCAGCGGCGAACGGGACGCTTCTGCAGTTTGCGCTGCAGGGTGCGGCGGTGCATGCCCAGGGCACGGGCGGTGGCGGAGATGTTGCCTTCGTGTTCGGTCAGCACGCGCTGGATGTGCTCCCACTGCAGGCGGTCCACGGACATCGGGTTTTCCGGCACCAGGCTGTCGAGGTCGGCGTGCTCGGACAGCAGCGCCGCCAGCACGTCGTCGGCGTCCGCCGGCTTGCACAGGTAGTTGCAGGCACCGCGCTTGATCGCCTCGACGGCAGTGGCAATGCTCGAGTAACCGGTGAGGATCACCACGCGCATTTCCGGGTCCATTTCCAGCAACTTGGGCAGCAGCACCAAGCCGGAATCGCCGTCCATCTTCAGGTCAAGGGCGGCGTAATCCGGCAGATCGGCCTTGGCCAGCTCCAGGCCTTCCTCGGCGGAACCGGCAGTGCTGACGCGAAAACCGCGGCGAGCCATGGCGCGGGCCATGACGCGGGTGAATGTGGCGTCGTCATCGACCAGCAACAAATGCGGCAGTTCTTCGCCTTCGACTTGGATCTCTTCACTCATGTTCGTCTCCTCGGGCGACACGGGGCAGGCGCAGCTCGGTGAGCGTGCCACCTTCCTCATGACTGTAGAGTTTCACTGAGCCGCCGGCGCGTGTCACGCTGGCCTTGCTCAAAAACAGGCCCAGGCCGAAGCCTTTGCCCTTGGTGGTAAAAAACGGCTTGCCGATTTGCTCGGCAATGGCCAGCGGCACACCGGCGCCATGGTCACGAATGCTGATGGTGAGGTTTTCCCAATCCCAGTCCAGCGTCACTTGCAGCCCTTCGGGGCAGGCATCGGCAGCGTTGTTCAACAGATTCAGCAAAGCCTGGGTCAGGTCCGGCGGCGGCGCCATCCGGGGGACCGGGCCCTGACCGAGGCGCTGGAAGCGATAACTGGCTTCCGGACGCATCAGGTGCCAGCGATTGAGGGCTTCATCAAGCCAATCGGTGACGTCCTGCATCTCCACCGCCAACCGGCGATTGGCCTCGGCGGCGCGTACCAGATGCTGCAAGGTCTCTTTACACAACTTGACCTGATCCTGCAGCACGCTCAGGTCGTCCTGCAACATCGGATCATGATGATCCTGGCGCATTTCCTTGAGTAGCACACTCATGGTCGCCAACGGCGTGCCCAGTTCATGGGCCGCACCGGCGGCCTGGGTGGCGACGGCCAGCAGTTGCTGATCGCGCAGGCCTTCTTCGCGGCGAATGGCGCGCAGCTCTTCCTGACGACGCAGCTCTTCGGCCATGCGCGCGGCGAAAAACGTGATCACCGCTGCAGCCAGGGCGAAGCTCAGCCACATTCCGTACACCTGCAGGTTTTCCCGGGCGATCGGGAAGGTTTGCAGCGGATAGAACTGCGCCAGCAACAGCGTGTACATCGTCAACGCGATACCCGACAGGATCACCGAGTAACGCCACGGCAAGGTCACGGCGGCAATGGTCAGCGGCACCAGGTAATAGGAGACGAAGGGGTTGGTCGAGCCACCGGAGAAATACAGCAATGCGCTGTGGATAAACAGATCGCAGGCCAGTTGCACGGCGTATTCGAGCTCGGTCACCGGCCACGAGGTACGCAGGCGAATGGCTGTGAACACGCACAGCAGCATTGAACATGCGAGCGTCGCCGCCAATTGAAACCAGGGCAGTGGCAGCAACTCGAGCCAGTAGGCCAGGCCAACGGAACCGGCCTGGGCGGCCAGCACCAACGTGCGGATGAACGTCAGCCGCCAGAGGTTCTGGCGAGTGGCGGAAGTGATTTGAACGGGGGCGAGCATGAGCTCTCCTGATGAGCGCTCCAGGCGGATCGCAGGGAGTATAACCAAGCGCGGGGGCTGACAGGCAAAAGTGCGGCAAACGGCCACAGTGCTACCCATAATTTCGCGGGCGATGACAACTGTGGCGAGGGGGCTTGCCCCCGTTCGGCTGCGAAGCAGTCGCAAATAGGTCGATGCGGTCTAACTGTCATTACGCGGTGCAGGTTTTGGGACTGCTGCGCAGTCCAACGGGGGCAAGCCCCCTCGCCACAGGGCCACCTGAGTTCCATCTGTATAGAAGTTGTAACTGTGCGAACCGGAACTTAAAAGCTAGAGTCTGATGGTTTCACGCAGGTCCGGACCATACCCCTGCGCACCTTTCAAGGAGCCTTCATGCACACATTCCGCCGCAGCGCCGCCCTCCTCGCCCTGAGCGTTGGCACCGTCGCCAGCCTCCCGGCCCTGGCCGCCGACGAGCTTCATTACAACCAGATTTCCCTGCGCGCCGAAGTCAGTCAGGAAGTGGCCCGCGACCTGATGATCGTGACCCTCTACACCGAAGAACAGAACACCGACCCGGCCAAACTCGCCGCCGATGTCAGCACCACCATGAACAAGGCGCTGGCCAAGGCCAAGCAAGTCAAGGACATCACTCTGCGCCAGGGCAGCCGCAACAGCTACCCGATCTATGACACCAAGGGCCAGAAAATCACCGGCTGGCGCGAGCGCGCCGAATTGCGCCTGGAAAGCCCGGACTTCGCTGCGCTGTCGAAGCTGACCGGCGAACTGCTCACCGACCTGAAAATGGGCGGCATGGACTTCGCTATCGCCACCCCGACCCGCAAGGCCAGCGAAGACGCCTTGCTCAAGGACGCCGTGACCGCCTTCAAGGCCCGCGCCCAACTGGCCACCGACGCCCTTGGCGGCAAGAGCTACAAAATCGTCAACCTGAACCTCAACAGCAACGGTTATCCACAGCCTTACATGCGCGCGCCGATGATGATGAAAGCCGCCGCCATGGACAGCGCACCGGTGACGCCGGATGTCGAGGCCGGCACCAGCCAGGTCAGCATGACCGCCGATGGCTCGATTGAAGTGCTGATGCCTTGAATCGGTAGCCCGTAAACAAAAACGGCGATCATGAAAATGATCGCCGTTTTTTTTGGCAGTTTTCAGGCATGAGCTATAACTGGATAGGTCCCCCCGAGAAAAGCCGTCGATTGGCTACTATCGGTACAACAATAACCACTCTTATTCACGCCATACCCACCCCACAATCCGGGGTATGAATAAGTAACACCCCGCCCCACGCGGGAGCAACCCGAGTCAGGAGCGCACTGTAAAAGTGCGTCATTTGCACCGTAAAAACGCCGCGCAAACGGTCAAATGCGTCAGGAATTATACAAATGCGACATTAAGGTACGTTCGTGCCACTGTTTAAGGCTTGTAGTCACTCTGGATCTTGCATTGGGTATGGCCCCTGCATAAGTATCCGCAGGCACGACTCACGAGGTCGTCCTCTAATTCCAAAAATGACAACAAATCATGAGGCCACCATGCTTAAACACGCGGTCATTCCGTTCTTAGTTGGCGCAAGCTTGTTAGCCAGCGCACCGTTCGCCCAAGCAGCGACTAACCTGGTGTTCTGCTCCGAAGGGAGCCCGGCCGGTTTCGATCCAGGTCAATACACCACCGGAACCGACTTCGACGCCTCTGCAGAAACCATGTTCAACCGCCTCACCCAGTTCGAACGTGGCGGCACCGCCGTGGTTCCTGGGCTGGCGACCAAGTGGGACGTTTCCGATGACGGCCTGACCTACACCTTCCACCTGCGTGAAGGCGTCAAGTTCCACACTACCCCGTATTTCAAACCGACTCGTGAGTTCAACGCCGACGACGTGCTGTTCACCTTTAATCGCATGATTAACAAGGATGATCCGTTCCGCAAAGCGTACCCGACCGAATTCCCGTACTTCACCGACATGGGGATGGATACCAACATCACCAAGATCGATAAAGTCGACGACCACACGGTCAAGTTCACCCTCAAGGACGTTGATGCCGCGTTCATCCAGAACATGGCCATGAGCTTCGCCTCGATCCAGTCCGCCGAGTACGCTGCCCAGCTGCTCAAGGAAGGCAAGGCAGCCGACATCAACCAGAAGCCGGTCGGCACCGGCCCGTTCGTGTTCAAGAGCTACCAGAAAGACTCCAACATCCGCTACACAGGGAACAAGGACTACTGGAAGCCTGACGACGTCAAGATCGACAACCTGATCTTCGCCATCACCACCGACCCGTCGGTACGCATCCAGAAGCTGAAGAAGAACGAGTGCCAGGTCACCCTGTTCCCTCGTCCGGCCGACCTGAAGGCGCTCAAGGAAGACAAGTCCTTGAAGATGCCTGAGCAGGCCGGGTTCAACCTGGGCTACATCGCCTACAACGTGATGGACAAGATCAAGGGCGACGACAAGCCAAACCCGATGTCGCAGTTGAAAGTGCGCCAGGCCATGGACATGGCCGTCAACAAGCAGCAGATCATCGACTCCGTGTACCAGGGCGCCGGCCAACTGGCGGTCAACGCCATGCCGCCGACCCAGTGGTCCTATGACACCACCATCAAGGACGCCAAGTACGATCCCGAGAAAGCCAAGGAGCTGCTCAAGGAAGCCGGCGTCAAGGAAGGTACCGAGATCGTCCTGTGGGCGATGCCGGTTCAGCGTCCGTACAACCCGAACGCCAAGCTGATGGCAGAAATGCTGCAGTCCGACTGGGCCAAGATCGGCCTCAAGGTCAAGATCCAGAGCTACGAGTGGGGCGAGTACATCAAGCGCTCCAAGGGCGGTGAGAACGGCGCGATGCTGATTGGCTGGAGCGGCGATAACGGTGACCCGGACAACTGGCTGAACGTGCTGTTCGGCTGCGACTCGCTGGAAGGCAATAACTTCTCCAAATGGTGCGACAAGAAGTTTGACGACATCGTCAAGCAAGCCAAGCGCACTTCGGACCAAGGCAAACGCACCGAACTGTACAAACAGGCGCAACACGTCCTCAAGGATGCTGTGCCTATGACACCTATCGCTCACTCGACGGTGTTCCAACCCATGCGCGCCAACGTGCAGGACTTCAAGATCAGCCCATTTGGCTTGAACTCCTTCTACGGCGTCAGCGTCAGCAAATAAGGTTTTGCAACGGCGACGTTCCTGACGTCGCCGTTGCTTTATCTTCCGAGAAAGCAGGAATTCGCCTACATCCTAATCCGCAGCTGACTACAGCATCGGGCGAGGACGCGTTGCCATTTCCTACGAGTCTTTAGGACTCTACGCATTTACTGCCGGACCCATGGCTCATACCGTCGGGATCTGACCAGTGCACGCGTGGGTCATCGGTTAATGCTGCGCGCATGGCTTGAAATCAGTGATGCCTCTACGTCCGCGGACGGGACGGCGACTCATTGAAAACATTTTGAGAGTAAAGGGAGCGTTATGCGCCATACCTTGGTTTTATCCGCATTGCTGGGCACCGGCCTGTTGGCCGCCACTTCCATCAGCCAGGCCGCCAACAACAGCCTGGTGTTCTGCTCCGAAGGCAGCCCCGCCGGTTTCGACACGGCGCAGTACACCACTGCGACCGACAACGACGCCGCCGAGCCGCTGTACAACAGGTTGGCTGAGTTCGAAAAAGGCGCGACCAACGTCGTACCGGGCCTGGCCACGAGCTGGGATATTTCCGAGGACGGCCTCAAATACACGTTTCACCTGCGCGAAGGGGTGAAGTTTCATACCACCAAATACTTCACGCCGACCCGAGACTTCAATGCCGATGACGTGCTGTTCACGTTCAATCGCATGCTCGACCCGCAGCAACCTTTCCGTAAGGCTTATCCGACAGAGTTTCCGTACTTCAACGGCATGAGCCTGAACAAGAACATCGCCAAGGTCGAAAAGACCGGGCCACTGACCGTGGTCTTTACGCTCAACAGCGTGGACGCCGCGTTCATCCAGAACATCGCCATGAGCTTCGCCGCCATCCTTTCGGCCGAATACGCCGACAAGCTGCTGGCCGAAGGCAAGCCGAGCGACATCAACCAGAAGCCGATCGGCACCGGGCCGTTCGTGTTCAAGAGCTACCAGAAAGACTCGAACATCCGTTACACCGGCAACAAGCATTACTGGGCCCCTGACCGGGTCAAGCTCGATAACCTGATTTTCGCCATCAACACCGACGCCTCGGTGCGCGTGCAGAAACTCAAGGCCGGCGAGTGCCAGATCACCCTGCACCCGCGCCCTGCCGATGTGCCCGCGCTGAAGAACGACACGGCCCTGCAACTGATCGAGAAGCCCGGTTTCAACCTCGGCTACATCGCCTACAACGTGCGCCACAAACCGTTCGACCAGCTTGAAGTACGCCAGGCGCTGGACATGGCGGTGAACAAGCAAGGCATTCTCAATGCCGTCTACCAGGGCGCGGGGCAACTGGCGGTCAACGCCATGCCGCCGACCCAATGGTCCTACGACGAGACTATCAAGGACGCCGCCTACAACCCGGAAAAAGCCAAGGAGCTGCTCAAGGCTGCCGGCGTCAAGGAAGGCACCGAAATCACCCTCTGGGCCATGCCGGTCCAGCGTCCGTACAACCCCAACGCCAAGTTGATGGCCGAGATGCTCCAGGCTGACTGGGCGAAGATCGGCCTCAAGGTCAAGATTGTCAGTTATGAGTGGGGCGAGTACATCAAGCGCACCAAGAATGGCGAACACGACATCAGCCTGATCGGCTGGACCGGCGACAACGGTGACCCGGACAACTGGCTGGGCACGCTCTACAGCTGTGACGCCATTGGCGGCAACAACTACTCGATGTGGTGTGACCCGGCTTACGACAAGCTGATCAAGCAGGCCAAGGTCGTCACCGACCGCGACCAGCGCACCCTGCTCTACAAACAGGCGCAGCAATTGCTCAAGCAGCAAGTGCCGATGACGCCAGTCGCCCACTCGACGGTCAACCAGCCGCTGAGCGCCAAAATCGAAGGGTTCAAGGTGAGCCCGTTCGGTCGCAATGTTTTCTCGGGTGTCAGCATAGAAAAATAACCGATTAGCCAGAAATGCCGGGGGGCGGATGTTCCGCCCTCACGCAGACGCTTTGCCGTCTTTTGCCAATTTGGCTGGCGGCAAACGTTTGCGATGCCGTGAATGAGTTCTAAACCAATAGCCGGATCACAAAAAAAGACCGGCATAAAAAAAAGAAAGTAAGGAGCTTTACCCATGAAACTGAGCAGCACCGCGTTATTGGCCATGGCCATCAGCAGCGTAACCGCCACGGCTTACGCAGAAACCCAAAGCCAGGCTTTCACCCCGGTTACCGTGAACGAGAAAAGCGCTCAAAGCGAAGCCACCGGTTTTATCGAAGGCCAGTCGATCACAGGCACCACGCGCAACTGGTACGCCAACGAACAACTGCAACGCGGCGCCAAGTTCGCCTACAAGAAAGACGGCGTTTCGACCCCGACCGATCGCCGGATCAACTGGGTCCAGGGCACCATCCTCAAGTACAACTCCGGCTTCACCGAAGGCACCGTAGGCTTCAGCACTGAGGTGGCGGCGTACAACGCCATCGCACTGGACCAGGACCGCAAAGACCTGGCGTCCAACAACGGCGGCGCACCGGGCACTCGTCCAGGCGCAGGCAACAACCGTACCCTGACCAAAGAGGGCGGCGACGCTCAAGGCCAGTGGAGCAAACTGGGCCTGGCCAACGTCAAGGCTCGTGTATCCAACAGCACCCTGACCGCCGGCCGCATGAACTTCAGCAGCCCGATGGTCGACGTGATCGGTAACCGTGCACTGCCTTCGAGCTTCCAGGGCGTGGCCCTCCACAGCGAAGAGCTGAACAACCTGGCCTTCGACCTGGCCACCTTCGACCGCAACTCACCGCGTACCGAAGAAAGCCAGCGCAAATTCCGCACCGAATACGCAAACGGCATCGTCGAAACCGACCACGTCTACACCGGCGGTATCACCTACAACCCGTTCGCCAGCCTGACCACCAGTCTCTGGGCGACCCAGGCTGAAGATATTTGGAACCAGTACTACTTCGGCGCCTCTCACGTACTGGGCGACAGCCAGGTACTGAGCCTGACCACCGGCCTGAACTACTACAAAACCAAGGAAACCGGTAAAGCCCTGATCGGCGACATCGACAACGACACCTACTCGCTGTCGTTCGGCCTGACCCACCAGGCCCACACCCTGACCTTCTCGTACCAGGAAGTGAACGGTAACGAGTACTTCGACTACCTGCACGAAACCAACGGCATCTACCTGGCCAACTCCCTGTTGTCGGACTTCAACGGCCCGAACGAAAAATCGTTCCAGGTTGCCTACGGTCTGAACATGGCCGAATACGGCGTGCCGGGCCTGAAGTTCAACATCTACCAGGCTCGCGGCTGGGGTATCGACGGTACTCACTACACCGGCAACGGCGGCGTGGCAGGCAAGGGTTACGACGGCATCCAGTCCCAGGATGGCGAACACCATTATGAATACGGCATCGGCGCGACCTACGCCGTGCAGAGCGGCCCGCTCAAGGCCACCACGATTCGCGGCACCTATACCGCTCACCGTGCCAGCGAAAACCAGGCTGACGGCAGCATCAACGAGTTCCGCCTCGTGACCACGGTTCCGTTCAACATCCTGTAATGCCCGTGCCGAACGGCTGATTCAGTGACGAATCGGCCGTTCGGCTTTTGTCCTTCAACTGATTGCAGAGGGTTCTTGATGAAAATGCTTCCCCTACGTGCGGCCATCGCGGCTGCCTTGCTGAGTGTCGCGGTGGGTGTATCGGCCAAGCCGCTTGTGGTCTGCACCGAAAACAGCCCCGAAGGCTTCGACATGGTCCAGTACACGACTGCAGTCACAGCCGATGCGGTGGCCGAAACCATCTTCAATCGCCTGGCGGACTTCAAGCCCGGCACCACCGACGTGATTCCGGCACTGGCCGAGTCCTGGGACATCAGCGAAGACGGCCTGAGCTACACGTTCCATCTGCGCAAAGGCGTCAAGTTCCACACCACCGAATACTTCAAGCCGACCCGCGACATGAATGCCGACGACGTGGTCTGGAGCTTCCAGCGCCAGCTGGACCCGAATCATCCGTGGCACAAACTGTCGAGCGTGGGCTTCCCGTACTTTGAAAGCATGGGCTTCAAGGAACTGCTCAAGAGCGTCGAGAAAGTCGACGACAACACGGTCAAGTTCACCCTGACCCGCCGTGAAGCGCCGTTCCTGGCCGACATCGCCATGGCCTTCTCGTCAATCTACTCCGCCGAGTACGCCGACCAGCTGCTCAAGACCAACAAGACCGGCGACCTGAACAACAAGCCAGTCGGCACCGGCCCGTTCGTCTTCCAGCGCTACAACAAGGACGCCCAGGTTCGTTTCAAGGCCAACCCGGATTATTTCCGTGGCAAGCCACCGGCTGATGCGCTGATCCTGGCCATCGCCACCGACAACAACGTGCGCCTGCAGAAGCTCAAGGCCAACGAGTGCCAGGTCGCGCTGTATCCAAAACCGGATGACATCCCGAGCATCAAGAAAGACTCGAACCTGAAGGTCGATGAAATGAATGCGATGACCGTCGCCTACATCGCCATCAATACCACCCACAAGTACTTGAGCGATGTGCGCGTGCGCAAAGCCATCGACATCGCTTTCGACAAGGAAGCCGCGGTCAACGCGCTGTTCGGCAAGGGCAATGCCACCGTGGCGGTCAACCCGTTCCCGGATACCCTGCTGGGCTACAACCACACGCTGAAGAATCCTGCCCGCGACCTGGACAAGGCGCGCGCCCTGCTCAAGGAAGCCGGCGTACCGGAAGGCACCACCTTCACCCTGTTCACCCGCAACGGAGGCGGCGCGACCAACCCGAACCCGATGCTCGGTGCGCAGATGATGCAGGCCGACCTGGCCAAGGTCGGGATCAAGATCGACATCCGCGTGATGGAATGGGGAGAGATGCTCAAGCGCGCGAAAAACGGCGAGCACGACATGGTTTCCGCCGGATGGGCGGGCGATAACGGCGACCCGGATAACTTCCTGACGCCTATGCTCAGTTGTGAAGCTGCGCAGAACGGCGAAAACTATGCACGCTGGTGCAATGACAGGTTCCAGGCACTCATCGACCAGGCCCGCGCAAAAGTCGACCCGGCTGAGCGTGCAGCGCTTTACGAACAGGCTCAGGTGATTTTCAACCAGGATCAACCATGGATCAGCCTCGCACACACTAGAATGTTCACCGCAACGCGCAACAACGTAGAGGGCTATCACATTAGCCCCCTCACCACGAATAACTTCGCCACCACCCAGGTGAAGTAATAAGAAAACTCCCGGCATTCCTGACCCAGGCATGCCGGGCACGCCTAACCGGCTGATGAGGTACAACACACGATGTTTAGTTTTATTGCCCGCCGACTGGGGTTACTGATCCCCACGTTCTTCGGCATCACCTTGCTGACTTTCGCGTTGATTCGCATGATCCCGGGCGACCCCGTAGAAGTCATGATGGGAGAACGTAGGGTCGACCCCGAAATGCACGCTCAGGCAATGGAACGCCTAGGTCTGAACAAACCCCTGTATGCCCAGTACCTGGATTACATCGGCAAGCTGGCCCACGGCGATCTCGGGGAATCCCTGCGTACCCGTGAAAGCGTGTGGAGCGAATTCACCTCCCTGTTCCCCGCGACCCTGGAACTGTCCATGGCCGCCCTGTTGTTCGCAGGCATCCTGGGCCTTCTGGCCGGGGTGATCGCAGCACTCAAGCGAGGATCCCTGTTCGACCATGGAGTGATGGGTGTCTCCCTGGCGGGATATTCGATGCCGATCTTCTGGTGGGGCCTGATCCTGATCATGTTCTTCTCGGTAAGTCTGGGCTGGACCCCGGTATCCGGGCGGATCGACCTGCTGTATGACATCGAGCCACGCACCGGCTTCATGCTGATCGATACGCTGCTGGCCGACGAGCCGGACGCCTTCTTCGACGCCCTGCACCACCTGATCCTGCCGGCCATTGTGCTCGGCACCATTCCGCTGGCAGTGATCGCGCGGATGACCCGTTCGTCGATGCTCGAAGTGCTGCGTGAAGACTACATCCGCACCGCCAAGGCCAAAGGCCTGTCGCCGGCACGCGTGGTGTTCGTACACGGCCTGCGCAACGCGCTGATCCCGGTACTCACCGTGGTCGGCCTGCAAGTCGGCACCCTGCTGGCCGGTGCGGTCCTGACCGAAACCATCTTCTCGTGGCCCGGCATCGGCAAATGGCTGATCGAAGCCATTGGCGCCCGAGATTATCCCGTTGTGCAAAACGGCATCCTGTTAATCGCCTGCCTGGTGATTGTGGTCAACTTCGTAGTGGACATCCTCTACGGCTTTGCCAACCCACGCATCCGTCATCAGCGCTGAGATCATGACCATGACCACTCCAATTCCATCGGTAGCAGTCGATCAAAGCCTGCTGTACCCGTCTCCGTACAAAGAATTCTGGCAAGCGTTTTCCAAGAACAAAGGTGCCGTCGCCGGCCTGATGTTCATGCTGCTGGTGATTTTCTGCGCCATCTTCGCCCCGTGGGTTGCCCCTCACGACCCGAGCGAGCAATACCGTGATTTCCTGCTGACCCCGCCGGCCTGGCTGGAGGGTGGACAGATGCAGTTCCTGCTCGGCACCGACGAACTGGGTCGCGACCTGCTGTCGCGCCTGATCCAGGGCTCGCGCCTGTCCTTGCTGATCGGTTTGTCGTCGGTGGTGATGTCGCTGATCCCGGGGATCCTGCTGGGTCTGTTCGCCGGGTTCTTCCCGCGCATACTTGGCCCGAGCATCATGCGTCTGATGGACATCATGCTGGCCCTGCCGTCCCTGCTGCTGGCCGTGGCGATCGTCGCCATCCTCGGCCCTGGCCTGATCAATACCGTGATCGCCATCGCCGTGGTGTCCCTGCCGTCCTACGTTCGTCTGACCCGCGCTGCGGTGATGGGCGAACTGAACCGCGACTACGTGACTGCCGCGCGCCTGGCCGGTGCCGGTCTGCCGCGCCTGATGTTCGTCACCGTGCTGCCTAATTGCATGGCGCCGCTGATCGTTCAGGCCACCCTGAGCTTCTCCTCGGCGATCCTCGATGCCGCCGCACTGGGCTTCCTCGGCCTTGGCGTACAACCGCCAACCCCTGAGTGGGGCACCATGCTGGCTTCGGCCCGCGACTACATCGAACGCGCCTGGTGGGTAGTGAGCCTGCCTGGTCTGACCATTTTGCTCAGCGTGCTGGCAATCAACCTGATGGGCGACGGCCTGCGCGATGCGCTGGACCCGAAACTCAAGAACGCCGCCTGAGGAGATTCCCATGTCACTGCTAGAAATCAAGAATCTCAACGTTCGCTTCGGCGACAAAAACGCCACGCCAGTCGTCGATGGTCTCGACCTGCAAGTGGACAAGGGCGAAGTGCTGGCCATCGTTGGCGAGTCCGGTTCCGGCAAGTCCGTGACCATGATGGCGCTGATGGGCCTGATCGAGCATCCGGGGATCGTCACCGCTGACGCCCTGAATTTCGACGGCAAGAACATGCTCAAGCTCAACAATCGCCAGCGTCGCCAGATCGTGGGTAAAGACCTGTCCATGGTCTTCCAGGATCCGATGACTGCCCTGAACCCGAGCTACACCGTCGGTTTCCAGATTGAAGAAGTGCTGCGCCTGCACCTGAAAATGTCCGGCAAGGCTGCGCGCAAGCGCGCCATCGAACTGCTGGAAAAAGTTGAAATCCCGGGTGCCGCCAGCCGTATGGACGCCTACCCGCATCAACTGTCCGGTGGCATGAGCCAACGTGTCGCGATTGCCATGGCGATTGCCGGCGAACCGAAACTGCTGATCGCCGACGAACCGACCACGGCGCTGGACGTAACCATCCAGGCGCAAATCATGGACCTGCTGCTGGCGTTGCAGAAAGAGCAGAACATGGGCCTGGTGCTGATCACCCACGACCTCGCCGTCGTGGCCGAAACCGCCCAGCGCGTGTGCGTGATGTACGCCGGCCAGGCGGTCGAAGTCGGCCAGGTGCCGCAACTGTTCGACATTCCGGCACACCCGTACAGCGAAGCGTTGCTCAAGGCAATTCCGGAACACAGCCTGGGTGCCTCGCGCCTGTCGACCCTGCCGGGCATCGTTCCCGGTCGCTACGACCGCCCGCAAGGTTGCCTGCTGTCGCCACGCTGCCCGTACGTGAAAGACAACTGCCGTCAACAACGTCCGGCCCTTGACCAGAAAAGCAACAGCCTCGCTCGCTGCTTCTACCCGCTGAACCAGGAGGTGGCGTAATGGCCGTCGTTCTTACCGCCCGCGACCTGACCCGTCACTACGAGGTGTCCCGAGGCCTGTTCAAGGGTCACGCCACCGTGCGCGCCCTCAACGGCGTGTCGTTCGAACTGGAAGCCGGCAAGACCCTCGCTGTCGTAGGCGAGTCGGGCTGCGGCAAATCCACCCTGGCCCGTGCCCTGACCCTGATCGAAGAGCCGTCCTCCGGCTCCTTGAAAATTGCCGGGCAGGAAGTCGCCGGTGCCGACAAGGCCCAGCGCAAGCAACTGCGCAAAGACGTGCAGATGGTGTTCCAGAGCCCGTACGCCTCGTTGAACCCTCGGCAGAAAGTCGGTGATCAGCTTGCAGAGCCGTTATTGATCAACACCAACCTGAGCGCCGCGGAACGTCGCGAGAAAGTCCAGGCGATGATGAAGCAGGTGGGTTTGCGTCCCGAGCACTACCAGCGTTATCCGCACATGTTCTCCGGTGGTCAGCGCCAGCGGATCGCCCTGGCCCGCGCGATGATGCTGCAACCGAAAGTGCTGGTGGCGGACGAACCGACCTCGGCACTGGACGTGTCGATTCAGGCACAGGTGCTCAACCTGTTCATGGATTTGCAGCAAGAGTTCAACACCGCCTATGTGTTCATCTCCCACAACCTGGCAGTGGTACGCCACGTTGCCGACCATGTGATGGTGATGTACCTCGGTCGTCCGGTGGAAATGGGCACGAAAGAGGACATTTACTCCCGACCTCTGCACCCTTACACCCAGGCGCTGTTGTCGGCGACGCCGGCCATCCACCCGGATCCGGACAAGCCGAAAATCAAGATCGTCGGCGAATTGCCCAACCCGCTGAACCCGCCGTCCGGCTGCGCCTTCCACAAGCGCTGCCCGTACGCCACCGAGCGTTGCAGCACTGAAGAGCCGGCCCTGCGCCTGATCGCCGGCCGCCAGGTGGCTTGCCACTACGCCGAGCAATTTCTCGACGGCGCGGCATAAAAATGTGGGAGCGGGCTTGCTCGCGAAGGCGTCATTCCAGTCAACCTCAATGTCGACTGACAGATCGCTTTCGCGAGCAAGCCCGCTCCCACAGGGATTGAGTAGCTCAAGTAATTACGCGTTAACCAAACCCCTTCTGCCTCGAATGCGCATCACTCAGGTAGAAGGGGTTTTCTTTTGCCTGCAATAGAGCGACTACGTCTGGCTGTCGCCCTCTTCCTCATCGGAGTCCGGTTCGTCGGTGGTCGAGTCATCGTCGTTGTCCGCACCGCCCTGCCCCTGATCTCCCGGTTCCGATTCGGACTTGGCGATCATCAACCCCGCATAACCCGCCTGCCCGCTCGAAGCCTGCTCCCCGTGATCGATACACTCGGCCCACGCCGTCGAAGCTCCGAGCGAGAGCATCACCATCACCTTCAACAGCAGTAAAACGCGAAACAACCTGTTCATAGCCGATTCCTTCCTTTCGTTGAGTGCCTGTCTGGTGCTGAGTCAAATCTAGTTCCGATCAGCCGGGTTCTCCAGATTGGACGCTATCTGGCGGGGGAAAATGCAGCGGGTTTGGAGACTGGTTTGGAATAGGGGTTATTCACAACTCAACTAACACCGAAGCCCCCTGTTGGAGCGAGCCTGCTCGCGATGGAGGCTAACGATGACGCGCTCTGTCTGGATAAATGCAGCGCGGCTGGAATCATCGCGAGCAGGCTCGCCCCTACAGGCAATTGCGCCAGACAATAAAAAGCCCCGCAGCTTTCGCAACGGGGCTTTTGGATTTTGCAACTCAGCGCTTAGTGATGCTCACGGGTCGCACGGAATTTCACGTCCGGCCAGCGCTCTTCCATCAATGCCAGGTTGACCCGCGTCGGTGCGAGGTAGGTCAGGTGACCACCGCCGTCCAGCGCCAGGTTTTCCACAGCCTTGTTGGAGAACTCCTCAAGCTTCTTCTTGTCGCTGCATTCGATCCAGCGCGCAGAGTAAACGGTGATCGGCTCGTAGGAGCACTCGACCTTGTATTCCTCTTTCAAACGGCTGGCGACCACATCGAACTGCAGCACACCGACGGCGCCGAGGATGATGTCGTTGCTGCGTTCCGGGAAGAACACCTGGGTCGCGCCTTCTTCGGCCAGTTGTTGCAGGCCCTGGCGCAGTTGCTTGGATTTCAGCGGATCTTTCAGGCGTACGCGACGGAACAGTTCCGGGGCGAAGTGTGGAATGCCGGTGAAACCCAGGACTTCGCCTTCGCTGAAGGTGTCGCCGATCTGGATGGTGCCGTGGTTGTGCAAGCCGATGATGTCGCCGGCAAACGCCTCTTCCAGTTGCTCACGCTCGGAGGAGAAGAAGGTCAGCGCGTCGCCGATCCGCACGTCCTTGCCGGTGCGCACGTGGCGCATCTTCATGCCTTTTTCGTACTTGCCGGAGCAGATACGCATGAAGGCGATGCGGTCGCGGTGTTTCGGGTCCATGTTCGCCTGGATCTTGAAGATGAAACCCGAGAACTTCTCTTCCACCGGCTCCACGGTGCGCTCGTTGGCCACGCGTGCCAGTGGGCGCGGCGCCCAATCAACGACGGCGTCGAGGACGTGGTCGACACCGAAGTTGCCCAGTGCCGTACCGAAGAACACCGGAGTCAGTTGACCGTCGAGGAACTCCTGCTGGTTGAACTCGTGGCAGGCGCCCTGCACCAGTTCCAGCTGCTCGATGAAACGTTCGTACTCGTCACCCAGGTGGGCGCGGGCTTCATCGGAGTCGAGCTTCTCGATGATCCTGGTTTCGGTGCGTTCGTGGCCGTGACCGGCGGTGTACACGATGATGTAGTCATCGGCGAGGTGATACACGCCTTTGAAGTCACGGTAGCAACCAATCGGCCAGGTGATCGGCGCAGCCTTGATCTTGAGGACGGCTTCGATTTCGTCGAGCAGTTCGATCGGGTCGCGGATGTCACGGTCGAGTTTGTTGATGAAGCTGACGATCGGCGTGTCACGCAGACGGCAGACGTCCATCAGGGCGATGGTCCGAGGCTCTACACCTTTACCGCCGTCGAGAACCATCAACGCCGAGTCCACCGCCGTCAGGGTGCGATAGGTATCTTCGGAGAAGTCTTCGTGGCCCGGAGTGTCGAGCAGGTTGATCATGTGTTCGCGATACGGGAACTGCATGACCGACGTGGTAATGGAGATACCCCGCTGCTTTTCCATTTCCATCCAGTCGGAGGTGGCATGGCGATCGGATTTACGAGATTTCACCGTACCGGCTACCGCAATCGCCTTGCCCATCAGCAGGAGCTTCTCGGTGATGGTGGTCTTACCGGCATCGGGGTGGGAAATAATGGCGAAAGTGCGGCGTTTCGCGACTTCGGCGGCCTGTTTGGTCATGGGAAATCGCCTGGCAGGTGATTCAAAAAAGGGCGCAGATTATAGCCCAAGTTGATCGAAGAACCGAACCGTTGAGCACATTAGGGGTGGCCAAATGCTGCTTCAGATGGGAACCTTTTAAAGCACGGAGACGTCCACTCCCCCGTAACGACCACTCGTCGGGGGCCTGAAACACCTGCAATTCGGCCTGACGAGGCTGTGCTCATGGCTCGATTGCCGTGCGTTTCCCCCTGTAGGAGCGAGCCTGCTCGCGATGGACGTCAACGATAATGCTGGGTACCTGAAGGTACGCATTGTCTTGAAGTTTTTCGCGAGCAAGCTCGCTCCTACAGTGAAACGCGCTCGGCATGAGCTGCTTATCGCGATCATTTTTTCGGCAGCCAGGAATGGCGTTGCCACACGAGAAAGTGTTCGCCGACTGAAAAAAGGAGTCCGCCTGTGGCTATCCACTATGGCAAAGGGCTGATAGGAGGCGCGCTGGTATTCGCCCTTCTGGCCCTGCTGATCCAATGGATCGGCATCAACACGATCGAACACTACCGCGACGATTTGTTGTTTTACCTGCAAGCTCATCTGGTTCTCGTCCTCGCTTCCATGCTGGCCGCCCTTGTCGTGGGCATTCCTGCCGGCATCCTCCTCAGCCGCCCGTCCATGATCGGCCGTGCCGAACGCTTCATGCAGTTCTTCAACATTGGCAACACCATTCCGCCCCTGGCCGTCCTGGCCATCGCCTTGGGCATCCTCGGCATCGGCAGCGGTCCTGCCATCTTCGCCCTGTTCCTCGCCTCTTTGCTGCCCATCGTGCGCAACACCTACGAAGGCCTGAAAAACGTTCAGGGTTCGCTCAAGGAAGCCGCCGTCGGCATCGGCATGACCCCGCGCCAGGTGCTGTGGAAAGTCGAATTGCCAAACGCGGTGCCGATCATCATCGGTGGTGTGCGTGTGGCATTGGCGATCAATGTCGGGACGGCGCCGCTGGCGTTCCTGATCGGCGCCAACAGTCTCGGCAGCCTGATCTTCCCCGGCATCGCCCTGAACAATCAGCCGCAATTGCTGCTCGGCGCGGCCTGCACCGCCCTGCTGGCCTTGTTGCTCGACGGCCTGGTGACACTCGCCAGCCGCCTCTGGCTCGAACGCGGCTTGCGCCCGTCTTAAGCCTCGGCAAAGGAATCGTCATGAAAACTTCAAGCTTTTTACTAGGCTGCGTCCTGCTGTTCGCAGGATTTGCCCAAGCCACGGAAAAACCGTTGATCCGCATCGGCGCCCGGGTGTTCACCGAACAGACCCTGCTGGCGGAAATCACCTCGCAGTACCTGCGCACCAAAGGTTACGAGGTGCAGGTGACCGGCGGCCTGGGCAGCAATCTGGCCCGCAGCGCCCATGAAAGTGGCCAACTGGACATGCTCTGGGAATACACCGGCGTTTCGCTGGTGGCCTACAACCATGTCACTGAAAAACTCGACAGCGAACAGTCCTACGCACGAGTAAAAGAACTCGACGCGAAAAAAGGCCTGGTCTGGCTGACACCGTCGAAATTCAGCAACACCTATGCCTTGGCACTGCCGAAAAACGTTGCTGACCAATACCCGCAGATCAACACCATCAGCGAGCTGAACTCGGTGCTGCGCAAGGAAGCCGAGACCAACAATCTGGTGGCGCTGGATACCGAGTTCGCCAACCGCTCGGACGGTCTTGATGGCATGGTCAAGCTCTACGACATGAACCTGACCCGCAAGAACATCCGCCAGATGGACGCCGGTCTGGTCTACACCGCGCTGCGTAACGGCCAGGTGTTTGCCGGTCTGGTCTACACCACCGACGGTCGCCTCAACGCCTTCAAGCTGAAACTGCTGGAAGACGACAAGCATTACTTCCCCGACTACACCGCCGCACCGGTGGTGCGTCAGGCCTACCTCGATGCGCATCCGCAACTGGCCGAACAACTCAAGCCTCTGGCTGAGCTGTTCGACGACGACACCATGCGCGAGCTCAATGCGCGGGTCGATGTCGATCACCAAAGCCCTTCGTCCGTTGCCGCAGATTTCCTGCGCCAGCATCCAATCAAATAAGGAGGAAAAGCCATGGAATTTCTCAACGCCTTTTCCCACCTCGACTGGCAGCAGGTGATACAGCTAACCGGCCAACACATCACCCTGGTCGGCATCGCCGTGACCCTGGCGATTGTGGTTGGCGTGCCGCTGGGCATCCTGATGACACGCTTCCCGAGCCTCGCCGGGCCTTTGCAAGCCAGCGCCACGGTGCTCCTGACCGTGCCGTCGATTGCCCTGTTTGGCCTGCTGCTGCCGTTCTACTCCAAGTTCGGCCAGGGCCTGGGTCCGATGCCGGCCATCACCGCGGTGTTTCTGTATTCGCTGCTGCCGATCATGCGTAACACCTACCTGGCCCTGACCAACGTCGAACCGGGCATCCGTGAAGCCGCGCGCGGCATCGGCATGACCTTCGGTCAGCGCCTGCGCATGGTCGAATTACCCATCGCCGTGCCGGTGATCCTCGCTGGTGTGCGCACTGCCGTGGTCATGAACATCGGCGTCATGACCATCGCCGCGACCATCGGCGCCGGTGGCCTGGGCGTACTCATCCTCGCTGCCATCAGCCGCAGCGACATGTCGATGCTGATTGTCGGCGCTGTACTGGTCAGTGTGCTGGCGATCATCGCCGACCTGATCCTGCAAGTGCTGCAACGTTCGCTGACTCCAAAAGGACTGCTCAAATGATCGAACTTCAAAACCTCAGCAAGACCTTCCAAAGCAACGGCAAAGATGTGAAAGCCGTGGACTCGGTGAGCCTGACCGTCAATGAAGGCGAAATCTGCGTGTTCCTCGGGCCATCGGGTTGCGGCAAAAGCACCACGCTGAAAATGATCAACCGCCTGATCAAACCGACCTCGGGCAAGATCCTGATCAACGGCGAAGACACCACCGGCCTCGACGAAGTGACGCTGCGTCGCAACATCGGTTATGTGATCCAGCAGATCGGTTTGTTCCCGAACATGACCATCGAGGAGAACATCGTCGTGGTGCCGAAACTGCTCGGCTGGGACAAGCAGAAATGCCACGACCGCGCCCGCGAGTTGATGAGCATGATCAAGCTTGAACCCAAGCAGTATCTGCATCGTTATCCACGAGAACTGTCCGGTGGCCAGCAACAGCGGATCGGCGTGATTCGCGCACTGGCGGCGGATGCACCACTGCTATTAATGGACGAGCCGTTCGGGGCAGTCGACCCGATCAACCGCGAGATGATCCAGAACGAGTTCTTCGAAATGCAGCGGGCGCTGAACAAGACCGTGATCATGGTCAGCCACGACATCGACGAGGCGATCAAGCTCGGCGACAAGATCGCGATTTTCCGCGCCGGCAAGCTGCTGCAAATTGATCATCCGGACACCTTGCTCGCGCATCCGGCGGACGACTTTGTCAGCAACTTCGTCGGTCAGGACAGCACCCTCAAGCGCCTGCTACTGGTGAAGGCCGAAGATGCGGCGGACAACGCACCATCGGTTAGCCCGCAAACCCCGGTGGCCGACGCGCTGGAATTGATGGACGAACATGACCGGCGTTATGTAGTGGTCACCGACGGTGAGAACAAGGCGCTGGGTTATGTACGACGTCGCGACCTGCACCGTCAGACGGGTACTTGCGGTCAATACCTGCGCGAGTTCAACGCCACGGCGGCGTATGACGAGCATTTGCGCATCCTGTTGTCGCGCATGTACGAGTTCAATCGCTCGTGGTTGCCGGTGATGGATGCGGAGCGGGTGTTCTTGGGGGAAGTGACTCAGGAGTCGATCGCCGAGTATTTGAGCTCCGGCAAGTCCCGGGGTGGCAAGACCAGCATTGTTTCGCCAGCTAAGGCAGTACTGGTTTAAGGCCTTTCAAAAACTCAACACGCAATTGGGGGGCGAAGTCTAAGCCTCCCGACGCCTCATGAGCGCCCAGATATTCGAAAACAATATAAAAAACTAGCAAAAATGACAGTTCCGCCATCGATAGGGAAAAGATCTACTGAGCCCGGATCATTTCTCTTGATCCAACACTTTTCCCCTATCGAGGTGACCCATGAAAACCGATAACGCGACATCGCCTGCTCAATCAGCTTCAGAAAACAACGCATCAGGCATCATGGCGGGTCCTCCCACACACATCATCTTCGGGGGTATCGCCAACCCGCAACGTGTTAGAAAAGGGAATGACTTTCAATTGGACATCGCCGCCCAGCTTGTCGATAGCAATGGCAGCCAGGTTCCTAGCGGTGGCGGCATGTGGACGACGTCTACACCGGGTGCCTCTATCAGCCCCCTGGCGGGCGATATGAACGGCAGGTTTATCCTAAGAAATGTGCAAGCCAGCACCATCATTCGAGTGACCGTGTCTTCGGTCACGTATTCCAGTATTTCCGCAAGTCTCAGCATTGATCTGATTGCCTTTTGATCAACCACCACCCATTTGTCCTTCTGGACCTGCGGTGAAAGTTTGCTCTTTCACCGCAATAGCTTTTTCTCCCGCCACGCCCCCTTTTGGGGGAACATCACACCGTCACACAGGTCGGTTACATCAGTAGCTGTCAGGGACCGCACGACGGAAGAGTGCAAAAACGCGACATTTTTTGTTGATCTCAAGCCCCTCACGCCCTAAAGTTCGCGCCGAACGTCCATGCTGGAAACGATCCATCCGGCTCAAGTACTGACGACGAGACAGCAAGGCCAAGGGAAAGCTGCACTTCCCATGGCCTTTTTGCTTTCGGCGACATGCCTTGGGAAGTAGGCGAACCAAAGTGGGGATACGGAGGACGTTCATTTGCACCCATTGATTAACAACGTTTGCCTTTAGGAGCTCCCAGGTATGTCGATCCAGGTCGAAGACTATTTCGCGCGTGAAACCTTTCAGAAAATGAAGGCGTTCGCCGACAAACAGGAAACCCCGTTCGTGGTGATCGACACCGCGATGATCAGCCAGGCCTATGACGACCTGCGCGCCGGTTTCGAATTCGCCAAGGTCTACTACGCGGTCAAGGCCAACCCGGCCGTCGAGATCATCGACTTGCTCAAAGAGAAAGGCTCGAGCTTCGACATCGCCTCGATCTACGAGCTGGACAAAGTGCTTGGTCGCGGCGTCAGCGCCGACCAGATCAGCTACGGCAACACCATCAAGAAATCCAAGGATATCCGCTACTTCTACGAGAAGGGCGTGCGCCTGTTCGCCACCGACTCCGAAGCCGACCTGCGCAACATCGCCAAGGCCGCACCGGGCTCGAAAGTCTACGTGCGTATCCTGACCGAAGGCTCGACCACCGCCGACTGGCCGTTGTCGCGCAAATTCGGCTGCCAGACCGACATGGCCATGGACCTGCTGATCCTCGCCCGCGACCTGGGCCTGGTGCCTTACGGCATCTCGTTCCACGTCGGCTCGCAGCAGCGCGACATCAGCGTCTGGGACGCGGCGATCGCCAAGGTCAAAGTGATCTTCGAGCGCCTGAAGGAAGAAGACGGTATCCACCTGAAGCTGATCAACATGGGTGGCGGCTTCCCGGCCAACTACATCACCCGCACCAACAGCCTGGAAACCTACGCCGAGGAAATCATCCGCTTCCTGAAGGAAGACTTCGGTGATGACTTGCCGGAAATCATCCTGGAGCCAGGCCGCTCGCTGATCGCCAACGCCGGCATCCTGGTTAGCGAAGTGGTACTGGTTGCACGTAAATCCCGTACCGCGGTAGAGCGTTGGGTGTACACGGATGTGGGCAAGTTCTCCGGCCTGATCGAAACCATGGACGAAGCCATCAAGTTCCCGATCTGGACCGAGAAGAAAGGCGAAATGGAAGAAGTGGTCATCGCCGGTCCAACCTGCGACAGCGCCGACATCATGTACGAAAACTACAAGTACGGCCTGCCGCTGAACCTGGCCATCGGTGATCGCCTGTACTGGCTGTCGACCGGTGCGTACACCACCAGTTACAGCGCCGTCGAGTTCAATGGCTTCCCGCCGCTGAAGTCGTTCTACGTGTAAATACTGCGTAGAAAACAAAAAGCCCATGACCTGTCATGGGCTTTTTCATTTACGCCACCCTCTGTGGGAGCGAGCTTGCTCGCGATGGCGATAGCTCAATCAACATTGATGCTGAATGTCATGACGTCATCGCGAGCAAGCTCGCTCCCACAAAGGCTCAAGAGACTGGGGTTAATTCTTCGGCACGATGATGGAATTCGTGGGCCAGTGCCTGGATCCTCGGATCGACCGCGCCCATCAGCGCCTGACTCGCCACTCGCAGAAAATTCAGGTTGCCACCGGCCAACGCCTTGCGCAGCCAGGCCAACGCATCCTCGATATTCCCTTCGTCGGTCAAGACTGCAGCAAAGCTGAACTGCCCGCGAAAATCCCCGCCCTCGGCCGAACGTCGATACCAGTCACGCGCCGCTGCCGGATTCACCGGACAGACCCGCCCTTCTTCCAGATACCGCCCCAACAGATTCATCGATTTTGCATGGCCCAACTCAGCCGCACGGCGATAGAGACTCAGTGCCTGAAGCTGATCCTCAACCACCCCGCGACCGGTCGCCAGCAGATTGGCGTAGTTGTACATCGCCCAATCCAGCCCTGCAGTGGCGGCAAGTCGGTAATGCCTGGCCGCTAGCGATGCATCGGCAGCGCAGCCCCAACCATGCTCATGGCAACGACCGAGCATGTTGCGCGCCATGAGGTGCCCCTGGCGCGCTGCGATGCCGAACCAGCTCAGCGCCAGCGGTTGGTCCTGCGCGATCCCCTGGCCGTCGAGCAGAATCTGCCCGAGCAAGGCCTGGGCTTCGACCTCTCCTTCTCGTGCGGCAATCAGGATGGCCTGGGCCGCACGGGCCGGACTTTCGTCGAGCATCGCGCGCAGGCGCTCACCGTCGAGCATTTCCTCGCGGCGTAAACGAAAATCCGCCACTTAGACCTCGACCCAGCGACGCAACAGGTTGTGATACGTCCCGGTCAGGCGGATCAGCGATGGATGATCGGGCACATCGCGGGTCAGTTGCTGGATTGCCCCGTCCATCTCGAACAACAGGGCGCGCTGGCTGTCTTCACGCACCAGGCTTTGCGTCCAGAAAAACGAAGCGAGTCGCGCTCCGCGTGTCACCGCATTGACCTTGTGCAGACTGGTGCCGGGATACAGCACCATGTCGCCGGCAGGCAGCTTCACCCGTTGGGTGCCGAAGGTGTCCTGGATCTCCAGCTCGCCGCCGTCGTAATCCTCCGGCTCGCTGAAGAACAGCGTGGCGGACAAATCCGTTCGCACCCGCTCGATGCTGCCTTTTGGCTGACGTACCGCGTTGTCGATATGGAAGTCGAAACTGCCACCGGCTGTGTAACAGTTCACTAACGGAGGGAAGACTTTGTGCGGTAACGCTGCTGACATGAACAGCGGATTTTTCCACAGCCGCTCCAGCATCGCCGCGCCGATCTCCTTGGCCAGCGGGTGACCTTCCGGCAACTGCAAATTGTGTTTGGCCTTCGCCGACTGGTAGCCGGCGGTGATCTTGCCATCGGCCCAATCGGCTTGCTCCAGAGCCTCGCGAATGCGCTGCACCTCGTCTTTTTCAAACAGGCCGGGAATGTGCAGCAGCATGACAAAAGCACCTGAAACCAAAGGGATGCCAATGGTATTGATTCTTATTGCCTGTGTAAAACACATCTGACGAATGAGTCAGCAGAAACCGTAAGGGTAAATTGTAAAGAATGTAAATTCAGTGCGAATAGTAATGTTTCGCAATTGATACGAATACGTGTTTACCCTATATTCCGCGGCCTCAAATCCTTGGGGAGGGGAACTCAAATGTCGCGTCAACAACCACAAGTACCGGTCAGTTCACCACGTCTGCTCGCATCGGCCATCGGCATGGCGATTACTGCCGGCTCTGCGGGCCACATGGTTTTCGCGGCGGAAAAAGCCGACGAAAAAGCACCGGGCAATGTGATTTCGCTGGGCGCCACCGCCATCACCGGCGAAGCCCAGGACGAGACGACCTACAACGTAGAGAAAGCCTCCTCGCCCAAGTACACCGCGCCGCTGGTGGACACACCGCGCTCGATCACCGTCATTCCGCAACAAGTGTTGAAAGACACGGGCGCCATGAACATGCAGGACGCCCTGCGCACCATTCCAGGCATCACCTTCGGTGCCGGTGAAGGCGGCAACCCACAGGGCGACCGTCCGTTCATTCGCGGCTTTGACGCCCAGGGCGATACCTACCTGGACGGCGTTCGCGATACCGGTTCCCAGAGCCGCGAGATCTTCGCCGTGGAATCGATCGAAGTCAGCAAAGGCCCGAACTCTGCCATCGGCGGTCGCGGCGCTGCAGGCGGCAGCATCAACCTGGTCAGCAAGAAAGCTCACCTGGGCAATTCGTTCGATGGTGGTTTCACCTGGGGCTCCGACCAGACCCAGCGCTACACCATGGACGGCAACTATCAGTTCACCGACACTGCCGCTGGCCGTCTGAACCTGATGAGCCATGAGAGCAACGTCGCCGGACGTGACAGCGTCGACTACGACCGCTGGGGTGTCGCACCGTCCCTGGCTTTCGGCCTGGGTACAGACACTCGCGTCAACCTCGACTACTACCACCTCGAAAGCAACGACACGCCGGATTCGGGCATTCCGTACTCGATCCCGACCACTCTCGCGGCTGGACGCACCAAGTCCAACCCGGACAAGCCGAATGACGGCGGCGACAGCAGCAATTTCTATGGTCTGACCGACCGCGACTTCCGCAAGACCCGCACCGACACCGCGACCTTCGCCATCGAGCACGACCTGAGCGACTCGCTGACCATCAAGAACACCCTGCGTCACGGCACCAGCATGCAGGATTACATCCTGACCCAGCCGGACGACAGTAAAGGCAACGTCAACAACGGCAGCGTCTGGCGCCGGGCGAACACCCGCGTGAGCAACACCGAGACCACCACCAACCAGACCGACCTGTTTGGTGATATCTACATCGCCGGGTTCAAGAACAGCTTCTCCACCGGTGTCGAATACACCCACGAGGAAAGTGAAAAGTCCTCGTACAACGTCAACACGGACACCACCCCGGGAACGGCAGCGGTAACCAACAACTGCTCGCCGGCACTGATCGGCGCGCCAAGCGGTTACAACTGCACCTCGCTGTCCAACCCGACGCCGAATGATCCGTGGAGCGGTGCCATCTCCCGCAACTACGCAGGCACCGATACCAAGGCCAACACCTACGCACTGTATGTATTCGACACCCTGACGTTGTCCGAGCAGTGGCTGGTGAACATGGGCCTGCGCTACGACCATTTCGACACCGACTACAAAACCTTCAACGGTTCCAGCGTGACCACGTCCAAGGGCGATGACACCAGCGAGTTCGTTACCGGTCAGTTCGGTGTGGTGTACAAACCAGCGGAAAACGGCAGCATCTATGCCTCCTATGCGACGTCTGCCACTCCACCAGGCAACACCCTTGGCGATGGCGCGGAAGGCAACCCGTTGGGTGGCACGCCGGATCGCAACGGCAACCTGCTCAAAAGCGACATGGAGCCGGAAACCACCAAGAACTACGAAATCGGTACCAAGTGGGATCTGCTGAACGATCGTTTGTCCCTGACTGCCGACATCTTCCGCACCGAGAAAGAAAACGCTCGTGTGCAAACCAACACCACTACGTTTGAAAACGTCGGCAAAACCCGCGTTCAAGGTATCGAACTGTCGGCCACCGGCAAGCTCACCGACAAATGGCAGGTCTTCGCCGGTTACGCCTACATGGACAGCGAGCAAGTCGATGGCGGCGACCTGCCGGCAAACAAAGCCAACAACGGCAACGAACTGCCTAACACGCCGAAAAACAGCGCCAGCCTGTGGACGACCTATCAGGTCACGCCAAGGCTGACCATCGGTGGCGGTGCGTTCTATGTCGATGATGTGTTCGGCAGTGCCGCCAACACCACCATGGTCGATTCCTACGTTCGTTACGACGCAATGGCGGCCTACAAGCTGACCAAGAACGTCGACCTGCAACTGAACGTACAGAACCTGACCGACGAAACCTACTACGACAAGGCGTTCTCGACTCACTTCGCCAACCAGGCGGCCGGTCGTACCGCTTTGCTGAGCACCAACTTCCACTTCTGATTGCCACTCACACTGCAATCCCTGTGGGAGCGAGCTTGCTCGCGATGACGTCGCCACATTCAACATTTATGTTGGCCGACACACCGCTATCGCGAACAAGCTCGCTCCCACAGGAGAGGGTGAAATCAGACCCGGCCCCGTTCATCCACATGAACGGGGCCTTTGTGCGTAAAAAAGAATGCTTCTCGACAACCCCACGGCATAATGCGCGCCGTGATGAATCAACTTGAACGAACAAGGCGAGCGACGTGTTGAAGAAAACCCTGTTCCAGTTGCACTGGTTTTTCGGCATCAGCGCCGGGCTGGTCCTGGCCCTGATGGGCATCACCGGGGCGGCGGTGTCGTTTCAGGATGAAATCCTGAGCACACTCAATCCTTCTGTGTTGCAGGTCGAGAAACAGGTCGCCGGTGTGCTGCCGCCCGTCGAACTGGTGGAGCGAATCGAAGCCGCATCGGGCAAAAAAGTCTCGATGCTCACGGTGGAAACGGACAGCGGCAGCGCCGCCAAAGTGTGGTTCACCCCGCCGCCGGGTGAACGCCGTGGCGAGATGCGCTACTTCGACCCGTACACCGCCGAGTTCCTCGGCGACGCCACCGGCCAGGGCTTTTTCGGCCTGATGCTGCAACTGCACCGTTTCCTCGCCATGGGCGACACGGGTCGGCAGATCACCGGCGCGTGCACGCTGATCCTGGTGTTCTTCTGCCTGTCCGGCCTGTACCTGCGCTGGCCTCGCCAGTGGAAAAGCTGGCGGACCTGGCTGACCCTGGACTGGAAGAAAAAGGGCCGCAGCTTCAACTGGGACCTGCACTCGGTGGCCGGCACCTGGTGCCTGGTGTTTTACCTTCTGGCGGCGCTGACCGGGTTGTCCTGGTCCTACGAGTGGTACAACAAAGGCCTGACCCGGTTGCTCTCCGACTCACCACAGAGCGAACGCGTGCGCGGCGGACGCGGCCCTGCGCCAAGCGGTCCGGCACCGACGGCCGATTACTCGGCGATGTGGAGCAGCATCTACAGTGCGGCCGGTCCGCAACTGAGCTCCTATAACGTGCGCATGCCGCCCGTGGCCGGCCAACCAGCGACCGTTTACTTCCTGCTGAAAACTTCGCCTCACGACCGCGCCCTGAACCAGATCACCCTCGACCCGGCCACCGGCGTGGTCAAACGGGTTGATCGCTACAGCGACAAGAGCCTCAAGGCGCAACTGCTGACCAGCATCTATGCGCTGCACGTCGGTAGTTACTTCGGCATCGTCGGGCGCATTATCCTGACCATCGCCTCGCTGACCATGCCGCTGTTCTTCATCACCGGCTGGATGCTGTACCTGGATCGTCGGCGCAAAAAGCGCCAGATCAAGGATGCACGCAAAGATCTCGTGCAAACCGCCAGCGACGCGCCGGCGTGGCTGATCGGCTTCGCCAGCCAAAGTGGTTTTGCCGAACAGCTGGCATGGCAAACCGCCGGGCAATTACAGGCCGCAGGCTTGCCGGTCAAAGTGCAGCCATTGGCAGACGTCAGCGAGCAGGACTTGCATGAATCGAACAATGCCTTGTTCGTCGTCAGCACCTTCGGCGACGGCGAAGCACCGGACAGCGCCCGCAGTTTCGAGCGCAAGGTACTGGGCCGGACACCGAGCCTGGGACGCCTGAATTACGCCGTCCTGGGGTTGGGCGACCGGCAGTATCAACACTTCTGCGGTTTCGCCAAACGCCTGCACGCCTGGTTGGGCGAACAGGGCGCAAAGACCCTGTTCGCCCCGGTGGAGGTCGACAGCGGTGACCCTTACGCCTTGCGCCACTGGCAACAGCAACTGGGCCTGTTGACCGGCCAGGCCCCCGTGGATACCTGGCAAGCACCCAGCTACGACAACTGGACCCTGCTGCATCGTGAACTGCTCAATCCGGACAGCAGTGGCTCGCCGGTGTACTTGTTGGGCCTCAAGCCTCCTTCCACCAGCAGCTGGCTGGCGGGCGACCTGGTGGAAGTGATGCCGCGCAACTGCACGTGGGCCATCGAGCACTTCCTCGATGGCATGGGGATTCACGGTGAAACCAAGGTGCAACTCAACGGCCTGGAAGAAACCCTCGAACAGGCCCTGGCCAGCCGCCAGTTGCCGGAGAACCGCGCCCACCTGGTCGGCCTGCACGCCCAAGCGTTGGCAGAGGCCCTCGTGCCGCTGGCCATGCGCGAGTATTCCATTGCGTCGATCCCGGCCGATGGCGTGCTGGAATTGATCGTGCGTCAGGAAGTGCATGCCGACGGCAACCTCGGTGTCGGTTCCGGCTGGCTGACCGAACACGCGCCGGTGGGCAGTTCCATCAGCCTGCGCGTGCGGCGCAACAGTGGTTTCCATCTGCCGGCCCAACCGGTGCCGATGATCCTGCTGGGCAATGGCACGGGCCTGGCCGGGTTGCGCAGCCTGCTCAAGGCCCGGATTGCCGATGGTCAGCAACGCCAGTGGCTGCTGTTTGGCGAGCGCCACCGCGAGCACGATTACCTGTGCCGAAAGGAGCTGGAGGAGTGGCTGATCAATGGTGATCTGGCGCGCCTCGACCTGGCATTTTCCCGCGACCAGGCCGAAAAGATTTACGTACAGGATCGCCTGCGTGAATCGGCGGCCGAGCTCAAGAAGTGGCTGGCGGACGATGCGGTGATCTACATCTGCGGCAGCCTTCAAGGCATGGCTTCGGGCGTGGATCAGGTGCTCAACGAAGTGTTGGGTAGCGCCGAAGTGGAGCGTCTGATCGAACAGGGCCGCTACCGCCGCGACGTGTACTGATTCACCCTGAACCAATGTGGGAGCGGGCTTGCTCGCGAAAGTGGAGTGTCAGCAAAGATGATTTCGACTGACACGACGCCTTCGCGAGCAAGCCCGCTCCCACAGTGGCTCGGGTGTGAGTCAAACCGGCTGCAACTTGCGCTCGAATACAGACACCCCGTCCAGATCCCGCAACACCACGCTCAACTCCCCGCTCTGCCCATCGATGTTCACCTCGCCAAAAAACTGAAACCCGGCAAACGGCGAGACGTTCTGCGCGGGTGGCGCCTTCTCGAACACCACTTCAGGACCAAAGGTTTTATCCAGCGAGTTCGGTCCAAAGCTACCGGCATTCAGCGGTCCGGCGACGAACTCCCAGAACGGTTCGAAATCCTGAAACGCCGCCCGGTCCGGATGGTAATGATGGGCCGCGCAGTAATGCACATCCGCGGTCAGGAACAGGAAGTTGCGCACCTCTTGCGCCCGCAGAAAGCCGAGCAGTTCTGCGATCTCCAGTTCACGCCCCTGTGCCGGGCCGGGGTCACCGTTGGCCACGGCCTCCCAGCGCGCGACACCAGGGCTGACCTCGCCGTCGGGCACGCCGAGGCCAATGGGCATGTCGGCGGCGATCACTTTCCATTGCGCGTTCGAGGCCTGCATTTCGCGCTTGAGCCAGTCCAGTTGCTCACGCCCGAGGAAAGGTTTTTCAGCGCCCTGATTGTCATCGTTGGGCCCGCGATAACTGCGCATGTCCAGTACAAAAACATCGAGCAGCGGCCCGTAACCAAGCTTGCGGTAGATCCGCCCTCCGCCATCGGCACTCTGCAAACGCATCGGCGCATATTCAAGCCAGGCCTGGCGTGCGCGGCCCACCAGGCTGTGGATATCTTTGTCCTGGTAACGCGCATCCAGCTGCTTGCCCGGCGACCAGTTGTTCACCACTTCGTGGTCGTCCCACTGCCAGACCTGCGGGACCTCGGCATTGAAACGACGGATGTTTTCGTCCATCAGGTTATAGCGGTAATTGCCGCGGTACTCATCAAGGGTCTCGGCGACTTTGCTCTTGGCTTCGGTGGTGATGTTGCGCCACACCCGGCCGCCTTCCGTGGTGAGCTGAGCCGGGATCGGGCCGTCGGCGTAAATGGTGTCGCCGCTGTGGATAAAAAAGTCTGGCAAACGCAGGCGCATTGCTTCGTAGATGCGCATGCCGCCAATGTCCGGGTTGATGCCGAAGCCCTGGCCGACGGTGTCGCCGCTCCAGACAAAACGGATGTCACGGCGGGTCTGCGGCACGCTGCGCAAGTGACCGAACCAGGGCTCGCTGGCGATACCGCTCTGGGCGTCTTCAAACTGCACGCGATAGAAAATCGCCTGACCGGCGGGCAGCCCGGTGAGTTCGACCCGGGCAGTGAAATCGGTGCGCGCATCGGCCAGGGACGAGACGAATCGCCGGGGGTTGGGAAACAGGCTGCGGGTGTCCCACTCCACCACCATCCGCGCGGGGCGGTCGCAGCGGCTCCAGATGATCGCCCGGTCGCCCAGCAGGTCGCCGGACTGCACGCCGTCGGTGAGTTGCGGCCGATCCTTGACCGAAGCGATCACCGCCGGCGCCAGCCCCGGCAACAACAGCCCGGCGCCGACCGCTTGCATGACACGACGGCGCCCGAGGTTGAAATCGCTCATGGTGTTCTCCCTGGAAAAGGAAAACTAAAGCATGACCCTATGACCCTGGCATGACACAAATCTTCCCGACACCACAGATCCCTTGTGGGAGCGGGCTTGCTCGCGAAGGCGTCGTGTCAGCCGAAATACTCATTGCTGACACTCCGCTTTCGCGAGCAAGCCCGCTCCCACAGGGTCAGGTGTCAGGCGGTGACGGGTTCTACCGCCAACTCCACCACCTCCGGCCGTTTCACCAGCGCATACGCCACCGCCGTCAACAGACTCCCCGCCACAATCGCCAACAGGTAGAGCAGCGCATGGTTGATCGCATTCGGGATCGCCAGGACGAACAACCCACCATGGGGCGCCATCAATTTGCAGCCGAAATACATCGACAACGCACCCGTCAGCGCACCGCCGGCGATGCTCGCCGGAATCACCCGTAGCGGATCTTTCGCCGCAAAAGGAATCGCCCCTTCAGAGATAAAGCACAGCCCCAGCACCAGCGCTGCTTTGCCGGCCTCGCGCTCGGTCTGGGCGAACTTGCGTCGGGCAATGAACGTGGCGATGCCCAGGCCGATCGGCGGCACCATGCCGGCCGCCATGGTCGCCGCCATCGGCGCGTAGCTCTGCGACGCCAGCAACCCCACCGAAAACGCATAGGCCGCCTTGTTGATCGGCCCGCCGAGGTCGACGCACATCATGCCGCCCAGCAACACACCGAGCAGAATCGCGTTGGTGGTGCCCATGCTGTCGAGAAAGTTCGTGAGCCCGGCAAGCATCCCGGCGACCGGTTTGCCGACCACGTAGATCATCACCAGACCGGTGAACAGACTCGCCAGCAGCGGGATGATCAGGATCGGCTTGAGCGCCTCAAGACTTTGCGGCAATCGCGCATAACGGTTGATCGCCCTGGCCGCATAACCGGCAAGAAAGCCGGCAATGATCCCGCCGATGAAACCGGCGCCCAAGGTGCTCGCCAGCAGTCCGCCGATCATCCCCGGCGCGAGGCCCGGACGGTCGGCGATGGAATAGGCGATATAGCCTGCCAGCAGCGGCACCATCAGCTTGAACGCGCTGTCGCCACCGATCTGCATCAACGCCGCCGCCAGCGTGCCCTCCTCCTTGAACGCGGTGATGCCGAACACGAACGACAAGGCGATCATCAAGCCGCCGGCCACCACCATCGGCAACATGAAGGACACGCCGGTCAGCAGGTGTTTATAGACGCCCGTCTTCTCCTGTTTGGCCGTTGTTTTGGCAGCGCTCGATGCGCTTTCCTGTTGGCCTTCGGCCAAGGCCTTTTTCAACGTCGCTTCGGCTTGCTTAAGGGCAATGCCGGTGCCGCAGCGATAGATTTTCTTGCCGGCGAAACGCTCGGTGGCGACTTCGATATCGGCCGCCAGCAGCACCACATCGGCCTCGGCAATCGCTTGCGCGCTCAATGGATTGCGCGCGCCGACCGAGCCCTGGGTTTCCACCTGCAGCTCATAGCCCAGGCGCTTGGCCGCTTGCTGCAAGGCTTCGGCGGCCATGAACGTGTGAGCGACACCCGTCGGGCACGCGGTAACGGCCACCAGTCGCGGCGCGTTCTGGACAACCGCCACAGGTTCGACGGCGGCCTCTTCGGCGGCGTAAACCTGAGCGTCCTGCGCTCCACGGCGCAGCACGGCTTCCACGTCTTGCAGGGCCTGGGCCGGGGTGCTCAGGAACACTCGCTTGCCGACAAAACGCGACATTTCCACCGGCGCGCTGGTCACCAGCAACACCCACTCCGCCGCGTCGAGGGTGGCCGCCGACAGTTGCTTTTCGGGATGCGCGGCATCGGTGACTTCGACACTGGTGCTCCAGCCCTGGCGCTGGGCCGCGGCATCGAGCAGCCGGGCACACAGCACACTGGTGACCATGCCGTTCGGGCAGGCCGTAACGATGGCTAACTTCATGACAATCCCTCTTATTGTTCTGTCAGGGGACGCACGCGCACACCCTGTTCGAGCTGCGCCAGTTGCGCTGCATCGCCAATGCCGAATCCGATCTGGGTCACTGCCATCGCGGCAATCGCCGTGGCGGTGCGCAAGGTCTGCTCCGGCGTATCGGCACTGAGCAAACCGTGGAGCATCCCCGCCAGCAACGAATCACCCGCGCCCACCGTGCTGGCGACGTTGACCCTGGGTGGCGTGGCATGCAGCGCAGAGCCGACGCTGAACCAGTTCACGCCATCGACGCCATGGGAAATCACCACATGCTCGATACCCTGGGCATGCAAACGCTCCGCCGCCAAGGCCTGGGCACTGACCGACACGACCTCGCAGCCCAGCACCTCGGCCAGCTCTTCAGTGTTGGGTTTGATCAGCCACGGCCCCGCTTTCAGCGCTGCGCGCAATGCCTCGCCGCTGGTGTCGAGGGCGACATTCAGCCCCAGGTTCTTCAAGCGCAATATCAACGCCTGCAACCATTGCGCACTGACGCCCAACGGCAAGCTTCCGGCGACAACCACCGCATCGTGCCCCGGAGCAATCTGCTCCAGCCGATCCATCAAGGCCTGCTGTGCCACCTCGCTGACCTGCGGCCCCGGCCCGTTGATGTCGGTGATGCGGCCGTCGCTTTCCGCCAGTTTGATATTGCTGCGGGTTTCGCCCGGAACACGGATGAAGGCATCGACAAAACCGCGTTTGGCGAACAATGTTTCGAACGCTTGCAGGTTGTCTTCGCCAAGAAAGCCACTGACGGTCAGCTGATGCCCGAGGTCCGCCAGCACTTGCGCCACGTTCACGCCTTTGCCGGCGGCGTGGGTGTGCATCACATCGCTGCGGTTGACCTGGCCGGCTTCAAGGCGCCGCAACTGGACGGTCAGGTCCAGCGCCGGGTTGAGGGTCAAGGTAAGAATCCGGGACATTACAAGTCCTCCACTAATGCGCGCACTTCATTGGCACTGCCCACGGCCAGCGCCTGTCGGGCAAGGGTTTGAGTCTGAGTGAAGCCCAGTTCGCGAATCCGCGCCTTGACCTCGGCAATGCTGCGCGCCCCGACGCTGAGCTCATCCACTCCGAGGCCGACCAGCACCGGCACCGCCAGCGGGTCGGCCGCCAGCTCGCCGCACACACCGACCCATTTACCGTGAGCATGGGCCGCACGCACGGTGATGTCGATCAGTTGCAGCACCGCCGGATGCAAGCCATCGGCCTGGGCCGACAGCGTCGGATGGCCACGGTCGATGGCCAGGGTGTATTGGGTCAGGTCGTTGGTGCCGACGCTGAAGAAATCGACTTCCTTGGCCAGGACCGGTGCCAGCAATGCCGCCGACGGCACTTCGATCATGATCCCCAGTTGCAGGTCGGCGACCGGGATTTCCTGGCGCAGGCGTTCGGTCATGTCACGGGCCTGGCGCCACTCGTCGACGCTGCCCACCATCGGGAACATGATCCGCAGCGGCCGGTTGTCGGCAGCCCGCAGCAAGGCGCGCAGTTGCGCTTCCATGATCTGCGGACGCTGCAAGGTCAGGCGAATGCCGCGCACGCCGAGGAACGGGTTCTCTTCCTTCGCAATCGGCCAGTACGGCAGCGGTTTGTCGCCACCGACATCGAGGGTGCGCACCACCAGCGGCCGCCCGGCCAGACCGTCGAGAACGCGGCGGTACTCGATTTCCTGGGTCGCCTCGTCGGGCGCTTGCGGGTGGGCCATGAAAATCAGTTCGGTGCGCAACAGGCCAATGCCTTCGGCGCCCTGCTCCACCGCACTGGTGACGCCGGCGCTTTCACCAATGTTGGCGAACACTTCGACGGCGTGGCCATCGATGGTCAATGCCGGTTGATGACGCAGTTCAGCAGCCGCCTTCAAGCGTTGCTCGCGGGTATCGCGTTCGGCCGTGGCGCGCTGCAAGGTCGCCGCGTCAGCGTCCACATGCAGGCGACCACGCTGGCCATCGAGCAGCAAAGCCGTACCCGGTGCCAGCAGCAACACGCCGGGACCGGCGCCGACCAAGGCCGGAATACCCAGCGCCCGGGCAACAATCGCACTGTGCGCTGTAGCTCCACCCCGAGCGGTGAGAATCCCCGCCACGCGAGCCGGGTCGAGACGCGCAACGTCGGACGGGCCGACCTCGTCCATCACCAGAATGTACGGTTGATCCGGTTCGCTCGGGGTTTCGATGCCGCTGAGCTGCATCAACACCCGACGCCCGATGTCGCGCAAGTCGGCCGCACGCTCGGCGAGCAAGGCATCCTGCAACGCTTCCTGCTGCCGAGCCGCCGCTTCAATCACGGCCATCCACGCCGCCTCGGCGCTTTCGCCCTGCTTGAGGCGCGTATCGACCTCATCGGTCAGTTCCGGGTCGTCGAGCATCTCTTGGTGGGTAATGAAGATTTCGCGAATGGCTTTGCTCTTGCTGCGCTCGATCAGGCCCTGGATGTCACGGCGTACCTGCGCCAGGGCGTGCTGGAGGCGCTCGCGCTCGATGCCGGCGGACTCGCCGCGCAACGGGTAATCGATGGTTTGCAGCACCTGAATATGCGCCGGGCCGATAGCGATCCCCGGAGCGGCGGCAATCGCCTGAACCACGCTGCCAGATAACGGAGCGAGGACCACTTCGGCCATATCGGCAACGACTTCACGCGCCTGACTTACCGGCGGCAGCGGTTCGACTTCCTCACCGAGGCCTTCTTCGATGGCGGCCAACAAGGCCGGCAACGCATCCGCCGCAATGCCCGGTTCGGCGATGATTTCCAGGACCTGTCCCCGACGGGCGCCGAGGCTGAGCAACTTGCTCAAGCTCTTTACCGACACCGCACTGTCATGGCCATCGACGATGCGTACGCGGATGTCACCTTCAAAACTCTTTGCCAGTTGCGCGAGGATTTTCGCCGGGCGCGCATGCAAACCGTGGGCGTTGGCCAATGCAATTCGCGCGCTGGGCCAGTCGGCGGGCACTTCACCACCGAGCACTTCGAGGACCTTGCGGCTGCTGGTGGCGCGCCCCAACTCATGGCCACGCCCTTCGATCAACAACGCGCACAGGCGTTCGAGCAGGGCTTGATGGGCCTCACCGAGGCTGGCCAGGCAGAACAGTCCAGTGAGTGGCTGGCCGAGATAACGCAGCGGTCTGTCCGGGGTAACGAAGGCCAGGCCCGGACGCTTCACCGTCTGTTCGCTGTGCAGCCACCACAGGCCATCGCCCAAGGGCAGCGCTTCAACCTGCTGCAGCACGGCGGAGAAACCGTTGCTCACGCAGTCGGCCTGCCGCAGCAAACGTGCACCACGCCAGACCAGCTCTTCGAAATCTTCGGCCGCCACACCGAGACCGATCATCTGTGCATCCAGCGCCAACTCCTGCGGCGCGCCTTGCAGCAACTTCAGCAAGGCTTCGGCGGAGCCGGCGCGACGCAGGGCCTGGCCCAGGTCAGTCTCGCCGAGGGCGCGGGTGAGCAATTGCAACAGGCGCAGATGTTCATCGGATTTGGCGGCGATGCCGATCGCCAGGTAAACGATATGACCATCGCCCCAGTCCACGCCATCGGGGAACTGCATCAGGCGCACACCGGTGGTGAACACCAGGTCGCGGGTTTCGGGCGTACCGTGGGGGATGGCAATACCTTGACCGAGAAAGGTCGAGCCCTGAGCCTCCCGCGTCTGCAAGCCGGCGAGATAACCCTCGGCAACCAGGCCGTCGGCGACCAGATGCCCGGCCAGCAATTGCAGCGCTGCGGACTTATCCACAGCCGATTGGCCCATCGAAATCTGCTCTACAGTGAGCTCGAGCATGCTTTCTCCTTTTTGGCGCCTTGGGGCACCAGGTATTGTTTTGAATGAGTCAGCTTAGGCGCTTGGTCATCGCTTTTGGCGGTTTCACGGCAGAACCGGCCAAAGGCGCCTAAAACGTAGAAAATACGCTTGCTGAAACGTTTAATCTATATCGATTGGCACGTTACTCGAAATTGGCCCATCCTTGAAGTCCAACTTGTCGGATGCGTTGCGACAATGGTCGCCTGCCTTAATCGGTTAGGATTGACGAAAATGTCGAGGCAATCTCGAAAAAACAAGGAAACAGCGGGTTGAAACTCAGTGATATCGCCCAGTTGGCCGGTGTGTCCGTCACCACCGCCAGCTATGTCATCAATGGCAAGGCCGAACAACAGCGCATCAGCAGCGCTACCGTCGAACGCGTGCGCGCGGTCGTCGAACAACATGGCTTCACGCCTAACCCACAGGCCGCCGGATTGCGCAGCCGACACACCCGCACATTGGGGTTCATTCTGCCGGATCTGGAAAACCCCAGTTACGCGCGAATCGCCAAATTGCTGGAACAAGGTGCGCGGGCCCGGGGTTATCAGTTGCTGATCGCCAGTTCCGACGATGCGCCGGACAGCGAACGGCAATTGCTGCAGTTGTTCCGCGCCCGGCGCTGCGACGCACTGATCGTTGCCAGCTGCCTGCCGCCCGGCGACGACAGCTATCGCCAATTGCAGGCCAAGGGCATTCCGATCATCGCCATCGACCGGGTCATGGAACCCGAGCATTTCTGCTCGGTGATCAGTGACGACCGCGAGGCCAGCCTGCAACTGACCCGCAGCCTGCTCGATCCCTTGCCCAAACAGATCGCGCTGATCGGCGCCCGCCCGGAGCTGAGCATCAGCCAGGAACGTTGCGCCGGCTTCAAAGAGGCGCTCGTCGGGTTCAACGGTGAGGTGCTGATTGAAGAAGGCGAATCCTTCAGCCGCGAGTGCGGCAAACAATTGATGGAAGAATTGCTGCAGCGCCTGGGTCATTTGCCCGATGCCCTGGTGACCACATCCTACGTGCTGCTTCAAGGCGTGTTCGATGCGCTGCACGACTTCCCGCTGAAAAACCGCCCGCTGCGCCTCGGCACGTTCGGCGACACTCAGTTGCTGGACTTCCTGCCGCTGCCGGTCAACGCCATGGCCCAGCAGCACCAGTTGATCGCCGACAAAGCCCTCGCGCTGGCCCTGGCAGCCATCGAGCAGTCGGATTACCGGCCCGGTGTGCAAGCCATTGCGCGCACGTTCAAGCAGCGTATTCGCCAGGACTGAACCGTGGAGCTGATCGACACCCACACCCATCTGGATTTTCCGGACTTCGACGCCGACCGTCAGGCGCTGCTGGCCGAAAGCCGCGCCCTCGGGGTGCGGCGGATCGTGGTGCTGGGGGTTTATCAGGCCAATTGGCAGCGGGTCTGGGAGCTGGTGCAAAACGATCCCGACCAGCATGCGGCGTTCGGATTGCACCCGGTGTATCTGGACGATCATCGCCCTGAAGACTTGAGCGAACTCGGCGATTGGCTGACCCGCCTGGCTGGCCATCGGCAACTGTGTGCCGTCGGCGAGATCGGCCTGGACTACTTCATCGAAAACCTGGACCGCGACCGCCAGCAGGCGTTGTTCGAGGCGCAATTGCAACTGGCGGCGGACTTCAATCTTCCAGCACTGATCCATGTGCGGCGTAGCCATGCGGCGGTGATTGCCACGCTCAAACGGTTTCGCCTGAAACGGGCCGGCATCATCCACGCCTTTGCTGGCAGCCAGGAAGAAGCCCGGGAATACATCAAGCTGGGTTTCAAACTCGGCCTGGGCGGCGCCGCGACCTGGCCTCAAGCACTGCGCATGCACCGAGTGCTGGCCAAGCTACCGCTGGATTCTGTGGTGCTGGAAACCGACTCCCCGGACATGGCGCCCGCCATGTTCCCCGGCCAACGCAACAGCCCCGCGCATCTGCCCGCGATCTGCGCGGCACTGGCCGACATCATGGCGATCAGCCCCGAGCAATTGGCTGCGACCAGTACGGCCAATGCTTGCGAGTTGTTCAACTGGTGAATCAAATCCTGTGGTATCAGGCGACCGCTACACCCGAAACGCGCTGATCAACTGTTTCAACTCCACGACCTGGGCCGACAACGCCCGGCTGGCATCTTCGGTCTGATGCGCACCTTCAGCGGTGCGCTCGCCGGCGCGATTGATCTCGACGATGTTCTGGTCGATGTCGTGGGCCACGGCGGTTTGTTGTTCCACTGCGGCGGCAATCTGCTGGTTCTGGTCGACGATCATGCCGACCGCTCCCAAGATGTTTTCCAGCGCCCGCTGGACCTTTTCCGACTGCCCGACCGTGCCATTGGCCATTTCATGGCTGGTGCCCATGGCCTTGACCGCCGCGCCGACACCGCCATGGAGCTTGGCGATCATCTGCTCGATTTCTTCGGTCGACTGCTGGGTTCGTTTGGCCAGGGTCCGGACTTCGTCGGCTACCACGGCGAAACCACGGCCCTGCTCACCGGCCCGTGCCGCCTCGATGGCGGCATTGAGCGCCAGCAGGTTGGTCTGCTCGGCGATGCTCTTGATCACTTCGAGCACACGGCTGATGGACTGGCTGTCGCTGGCCAGTTGGTTGATCACCAGTACCGATTGATCGATCTCGCTGGCCAGCGCGGCAATGCTGCCTTGCTGCGACTCCACCAGGCCACGACCACTGATGGTCTCATCGTTGACACTGTGGGCACTGCTCACCGCCGCGGCGGCACTGCGCGCCACTTCCTGGGAAGTGGCCGACATCTGGTTCATCGCCGTGGCCACTTGTTCGATCTGCGTGCGCTGCCCGGCGACGGCCTGGTTGCTTTGCGCGGAAACGCTTTCCACCTGGCCGGCCTGACGCTCGACTTCGCTGACGGTCTGCCCCACCCGCTCGATCAGGTCATGGATCTTTTTCACCGTGCCGTTGAACACTTCGCCCAGCTCCCCCAGCTCATCGCGGCTGTGGGCGCTGAAGGTCACGGTCATGTCGCCGGCCGCCACCTTGTCCATCACCGCGCCCAGGCGCTTGAGCGTGGTGCGGGTCGAGGCATAGAAAGCGCCGTAGAGATAAAAGATCAACACAAAGACGACTGACAGCGCCACGGCCTGCAAGACCATGTGCGTGCGATTCTGCTCAAGTCGCTGCTGCAATTGCGGGCCGAGATACTTCAGGACCGCTTCGTTGAGTTGGTAGGTCTGGTCCATCAGGACGCTGACCTGATCGTAAAAGCCCTGCCATGGCGCATCGAGGGTATCAGCCATGACCACTTGTTCTTCGAACAGCTCGCTGGCTTTCTTCAAGGATGCCCGGCTGCTATCGGCCTGAGTGGCCAGGGTCTCACGCGCAGCCTTGCTGGAACCCAGGGCATCCTGCAACTTCAGGCCATACTCGGCCTGGAGCTTTTCAATCTGCGCCAGCAATTCATCGAAACGGGTACTCGAAGCCGAGTTGATGAATCCCTGTCCCAACGAGTAAGACCCCATTGCCCGACCTTCGCCCAGGATCTGGGTGACCCGTGGCGTGACGAGGGTGACGAGCTCGCTCAACTGGCGCATGTCGCTCTGGTTGTCGCGACTGAGACCGGACTGGCTGGTGATGAGCTGGCTGAAAATCTGCGCGCTGCCCACCAGCTTGCCGATCAAGGCACTTTTGCTTTGCAGGGAATTTTCCGTTTGCTGGGCCTTGAACGCGGCGATCATTTCATCGCGTTTGCCATCAAACACCGCAACCTGCTCCGGGTCGCTGGTCATCGCCGTCAGCCCTTGCAGGCGAGTCAGAATATTCTGCTCAAGGGCGCTGATTTTCGACTCGACGTTGCCGGCCTTGCCGGATTGGCCGAGGCTGACATTGATCTGCACCAGGTTGTTCAGGGTTTCCAGATCGCGCCGCAACGTCAGGCTGCTGCCCAACAGGTCGAGACTTTGCAGTTCGATGCGCGTGCCCTGGAATTCGCGGTAGGAGTCACGCACCAGATAGAAGTTGGTCACCAGCATCGGCACCAGGAACAGTACGCTGATCAGGCTGAACTTCATACCGAAGCTCAGACGGTTCATCAGTGCGACAGCGGGATAGAGCAAGCTCTTCACTGGATGTCTCCCTTCAGTTTCTTATTTTTTTTATTGGCAGGCGCAGACAGAAAGCAGATAGCCACTATTCGACGCTATCTCTGTATAACTTAAATCGGCAGGAGGTTTTGTAACTTAAGGTTAACGACAGAAGTCCGCGAGCGATACGAAGCGAACTCGATGTGGCGAGGGGCTTGTCGGGCCGCCCGTTCGGCTGCGCAGCAGTCGTAGGTCGTAGATCCACGTTTCAACTGTCAAATCGCATAGGGCGGCTTCGCCACCCAACGGGGGCAAGCCCCCTCGCCACAATGGCTCAGACAGCCGGGTTAATGCAGGACCGTCCACAACGCAAACCCGGCATACCAGAGCACCGCCGCACGCAGCAGCAGCGCCCAGATGCGGTCCAGATTGTTGATACCTTCCGCGCCGGTCACCGGCGCCGGAATTTCACCGGCCACCAGCCCGACTTTCACGATCAATTGCGCGGCGCTGATGTTCCAGTTCAGCAGCTCATGCAGCATCACCCGACTGACCGCGACAAAATTGCCGACCAACGCCAGGCTCGCGGCCAGCAGACGCACCGGCAACCAGTCGAAGGCGTGACGCAGTTGCCCGGCGCGCTCGACCACTGCAGGGTTTTTCCCGTGCTCTTCGGCCAGCGCCAGCAACCGATAACTCAGCGCCGCAACCGGACCCAACAGGAAGTACCAGAAAATCACCGCGAAAAAGCTCTGGTAGGCCTCCCACAGCAAATGCCCTTCGACCTGCTCCAGCAGCTGCTCGCCATTGTCTGCACAGATATCCAGATCGCGCTGGGCGACATGGGCCGCCGCTTGCAGGTCCTCCCGACGCCAGGCATCGCGGAACGGCCCGAGATCGCCCAGTAGATCACCGCGCCCCAGGCTGTAGATGACTACCAGCATATGGATCGGCAACGCCAGCAAGCCGTAGGCCACCGGCTCGATGACGACCAGCAGCAACCCCAGCAACGCCACCGGCAACAAGACCAGTATCGACAGCACCAGCCATGGTCGGTTTGAAAATCGCGGGCTGGCCTCAAGCTTGTTCAGCTCATGTGTCCAGCCATTGTCACGCTGAACCCGATGGCGCAGGGCCGAGAACTTCTCGATCCACACCGCCAACAGCAACACCAGAAAACTCATCGTCCTTCCTCTTGTGCCAGGGCGGCACGATAGCGTGCCCAGTCGAACGCCGGCCCTGGATCGGTTTTGCGCCCCGGTGCAATGTCACTGTGCCCGCAGATGCGCTCTGTGGTGATTGCCGTGAACGCCTGTTGCAACTGGCGCGTCAGGGCTGTCAACGCGTGGTATTGCGCGTCGGTGAATGGCAGATCATCCGTGCCTTCGAGCTCGATGCCCACGGAAAAATCGTTACAGGTTTCCCGCCCCTCGAAGCTCGAGACGCCCGCATGCCACGCACGCTCAAGGCACGAAACAAACTGGGTAACGGTACCGTCACGTTCGATCAGAAAGTGCGCCGACACCCGCAAGTCCACGATCCCTTCAAAATAGGGATGTTCGGTGACATCCAGACGATTCTGGAAAAACTCCTGCACCTTGCCGGTGGCGAACTGCGCCGGCGGCAGGCTGATGTTGTGGATCACCAGCAGGGAAATTTCGTCTGTGGGGCGCGCATTGAAGTTGGGAGAGGGGCAGACATGCACACCCTGAATCCAACCGCTCGCGGGGTCCAACTGCATACCGATTCCTTCAACGTCGACTGTATTGGCACAGTATGCCGCGATAATCCCCCAGGACGCGATCACTTGCCGCGTTTGAGGTTGCCGATCTCAAACAGGCGTATGTTCGGAATCGACAGCCAACGCCGGTAACGTCAGGGATTCGACCAAATACAGGTGCCAGCGCAAACGTAACGCTCTGATGCCTTGGGTTGGTCGGTGCCATGGCCCTATAATCGAGCCACTTTGTTTGTGGAGTCCGTTATGCCGAATCTACGTCTCGCCGATCTGACCGCCGAAATCGAAGCCAACGTGCGCCGTGCGCTGCATGAAGACATCGGCAGCGGCGATATCACCGCGCAGTTGATCCCGGCCGAACGCCTGGCCAAAGCCACCATCATTACCCGCGACGCGGCCGTCATCAGCGGCACCGCCTGGGTGGATAACGTGTTTCGGCAACTGGACCCGCGGGTGGCGGTGCACTGGCAGGTTGCCGACGGTGAACGGGTGACGCCCAATCAGGTGCTGTTCCACCTCGAAGGCCCTGCGCGCTCACTGCTGACCGGCGAACGCAGCGCCCTGAACTTCCTGCAACTGCTCTCCGGCGTGGCGACCCGCGCGCAATACCTGGCGGACTTCGTGGCCGAGACTCAGGTCAAGCTGCTCGACACCCGCAAAACACTGCCGGGGCTGCGCCTGGCGCAAAAGTACGCCGTGACCTGCGGCGGTTGCCATAACCACCGCATCGGCCTGTATGACGCCTTCCTGATCAAGGAAAACCACATCGCCGCCAGCGGCGGCATCGCGCAGGCCATTGCCGCCGCGCACAAGATCGCTCCGGGCAAACCGGTCGAGATTGAAGTGGAAAGCCTGGATGAACTCAAGGAAGCGCTGGCGGCCGGTGCCGACATCATCATGCTCGACGAACTGAGCCTGGACGACATGCGTGAAGCCGTGCGCCTGAATGCCGGCAAGGCCAAGCTGGAGGCCAGCGGCGGGATCAACGAAAGTACGTTGCTGCCAATTGCACAGACCGGGGTGGATTACATTTCGATCGGTGCGATGACCAAGGATGTGAAGGCGGTCGATCTGTCGATGCGCCTGAGTCTCTGATCACACGTATGTGAGTTGCCAAAACTGTAGGAGCGAGCTTGCTCGCGATGTACCTGAGAGCGCCATGTTTAACCAGTAAACACGCGTTATCGTTAACGACCATCGCCAGCAAGCTCGCTCCTGCATGAGTGTCAGACCACCAGATTGTTCATCTCGCAGTACTCTTCCCACTCGACGCCCAACACCTCGGCAGCTTCCTTGTGCAGTTTCAGGCGTTCGGTCTCGTATTCTTCCGGGCTTGATGTGTACTTGAGCGTCAGCTCCCACGGTTGCAAGCCCTGGGCTTCGGCTTCATCCTCGAACGCCCACTGGATCTGGTCTTTCTGATCGTCGGCGGACAAGTCCTTGATCTCGTCCATCAGCTCGGGGGCATCCAGCACATACTTCTTCAGCGCTTCTTCGTGTCGGGCTTCCTGGGTCATCTCTTTAACAGTCATGGCGTTCTCGCTGATCTGGGAATGGAAGATGGATCTGGATCTTCAAGGATCTCTCTGACACAAAAAACCGGATCAAGCCCGGTTTATCTGGCCTTCAGAACCATTCTGGATCATCTGAAAACTGCTGGGCGTTGCTCAGGCAGACTCCGAATATAGGACGTTTGGCTGAGGATTTACACGTCTCTTTACATCTCCCCACAAAAAGTTGTGCACACGATGTTTTGATGACGGCGGGAAGATAAATTCAAACAGCGATCAGGACCGCGAACTCGAGAACCTGAGCGGAAAGGTGAAACAAGCGAGGGAGATATGGTGCCCGAGACAGGAATCGAACCTGCGACCTTCGCGTTACGAGTGCGCTGCTCTACCGGCTGAGCTACACGGGCGGTGGGCTAAACCTAGCACCGAGTTTCAGCAACGGCAACGTCGTCAATCAACTCTGTGATCTACAGACAAAAAAAATGCCCCACCGTTTTCACGGCGGGGCATTTTTTACAACGTTGAAACAGTCAGGCGTGAGGCGTGATTAAACGCCCGAAGCCTTGGCTGCCGCCACGTCCTTGATGGACAGTTTGATACGGCCGCGGTTGTCCACGTCCAGTACCAGCACTTCCACTTCCTGGCCTTCTTTCAGGATGTCGGTCACTTTCTCAACGCGAGCATCGCTCAGCATGGAGATGTGAACCAGACCGTCCTTGCCCGGCAGGATGTTGACGAATGCGCCGAAGTCGACGATGCGCTCAACCTTACCGACGTAGATCTTGCCGATCTCGGCTTCAGCGGTGATGCCCAGAACGCGCTGACGTGCTGCTTCAGCCGCTTCCTTGGTTTCGCCGAAGATCTTGATCGAACCGTCGTCTTCGATGTCGATCGAAGCCTTGGTTTCTTCACAGATCGCACGAATGGTCGCGCCGCCTTTACCGATGACATCACGGATTTTGTCGGTGTCGATCTTCATCGCGATCATGGTCGGAGCGTTGGCCGACAGTTCGGTACGCGACTGGCCAATGATCTGGTTCATCTGGCCGAGGATGTTCAGGCGCGCTTCCAGGGCTTGGCCCAGAGCGATTTCCATGATCTCTTCGGTGATGCCCTTGATCTTGATGTCCATCTGCAGCGCGGTGACGCCTTTGGCGGTACCGGCTACCTTGAAGTCCATGTCGCCCAGGTGGTCTTCGTCACCCAGGATGTCGGTCAGGACGGCGAATTTCTCGCCTTCCTTAACCAGACCCATAGCGATACCGGCAACCGGCGCCTTCATCGGCACACCAGCGTCCATCAGGGCCAGGGAAGCGCCGCAAACGGAAGCCATCGAGCTCGAACCGTTGGATTCAGTGATTTCCGACACAACACGGATGGTGTACGGGAACACGTCGGCGGCAGGCAGCATGGCCGAAACCGAACGACGAGCCAGACGGCCGTGACCGATTTCGCGACGACCAGCGCCACCCATGCGACCACACTCGCCTACCGAGAACGGAGGGAAGTTGTAGTGCAGCATGAACGGGTCTTTCTTCTCGCCTTCCAGGGTGTCCAGCAGCTGTGCATCACGGGCAGTACCCAGAGTTGCAACGACCAGAGCCTGGGTTTCGCCACGGGTGAACAGAGCCGAACCGTGGGTTTTTGGCAGAACGCCGACTTCGATGTTCAACGGACGTACGGTCTTGGTGTCGCGACCGTCGATACGTGGCTTGCCGTTAACGATGTTTTCGCGAACGGTGCGGTATTCGATTTCGCCGAAAGCTGCTTTGACTTCGCTGGAAGAAGGCTGGCCTTCTTCACCGGACAGCTTGGCAACGACCTGGTCCTTCAACTCGCCCAGGCGAGCGTAACGGTCGGCCTTGACGGTGATGGTGTAGGCCTGGGAGATCGCTTCGCCGAACTCGGCACGGATAGCGCCCAGCAGTTCGGTGGCTTCTGGCGCAGGCGCCCAGGTCCAGGTTGGCTTGGCAGCTTCAGCGGCCAGTTCTTTGACGGCGTTGATCACAACCTGGAACTCGTCGTGAGCAAACAGTACCGCGCCCAGCATCTGGTCTTCGGTCAGCTCTTTGGCTTCCGATTCAACCATCAGCACAGCGTCCGAAGTACCGGCAACGACCATGTCCAGGCTCGAGGCAGCCTGTTGCTCATAAGTCGGGTTCAGCAGGTAACCGGTGCTTTCGTGGAACGCAACGCGGGCAGCGCCGATCGGGCCATCGAAAGGAATGCCGGAGATCGCCAGCGCAGCCGAGGTACCGATCATCGCAGCGATGTCCGGATCGGTCTTCTTGCTGGTGGAAACGACGGTGCAGACAACCTGCACTTCGTTCATGAAGCCTTCCGGGAACAGCGGACGGATCGGACGGTCGATCAGTCGGGAAGTCAGGGTTTCTTTCTCGGAAGGACGGCCTTCGCGCTTGAAGAAACCGCCAGGGATCTTACCGGCAGCGTAAGTCTTTTCCTGGTAGTGAACAGACAGAGGGAAGAAGCCCTTGCCTGGATCGGCTTGTTTTGCACCGACTACGGTCACCAATACGCTGACGTCGTCGTCAACGGTGACCAATACTGCGCCGGAGGCCTGACGGGCGATACGGCCAGTCTCGAGGGTAACGGTCGACTGACCGAACTGGAATTTTTTGATTACCGGGTTCACGGTGTCCTACCTTCTTTGTGGCTCTTGGGGGAACTGGTTTCTTGCGAAATTCTTGGGCAACGCCGGGAATCGGCCCGACTGGTTTGTCCAGGTGTTACTCAGGCAAAGCAGGTATCCAGATAAAACTTGAGGCTGGGAGCCTGCCATGCGCCGGCGGGAAACCCGCTGGTGCACGACAGACAACCAACCTCTAGCGCAATCGCTTATTAGCGACGCAGACCCAGGCGACCGATCAGAGTCTGATAACGACCCAGATCCTTGCCTTTCAGGTAGTCCAGCAGCTTACGACGCTGGTTAACCATGCGGATCAGACCACGACGGGAGTGGTGGTCTTTACCGTTGGCCTTGAAGTGACCTTGCAGTTTGTTGATGTTGGCGGTCAGCAGTGCAACTTGCACTTCTGGCGAACCGGTGTCACCAACAGCTTGCTGGTAGTCAGCTACGATTTGAGCTTTTTCTTGAACGTCGAGAGCCATGAGGCAATCCTTTTATCAGGAAACTGTTTCAGAAAAACAGTTTCAACAGGCCAGGGACAAATCCCTGTATCTAAAAATGAGTAGTGACCGTGCCTGTTGACAGCCACCCTCGTCCGGTCATTCTGACCGAATCAGTCGACGCGGCGCGATGCGCCCGTCTTCGCTCACTTCACCGATACCGATGAAGCGACCATTGTGATCCTGTACCCGCACCATGCCGAACTTCGGAGCATCCGGGGCACGTACCGGCTGGCCGTTGAGCCAGTAGAACGCACTCGCTTCCGAGAACTGCAACAGTGGCCAATCCAGCAGGCCGCTGTCCGATGGCATCAGGAAACGATCGACCGCTTCGTTGCCGCCTTCGGCATGTACCGCTTCCAGCTCTTCGAGGGTAACCGTCTGCGCCAGGGTGAATGGCCCGGCCTGGGTACGTCGCAGTTCTGCAACGTAAGCGCCACAACCGAGTTGCTCACCGATATCCTCCACCAGGGTACGGATATAGGTGCCTTTGCTGCAATCCACCGCCAGCCGCGCAGTATCTCCTTCGAAGGCCAGCAATTCCAAGCGCGCAATAGTAACAGAACGCGGTTCGCGCTCCACTACTTCACCTGCACGAGCCAGCTTGTACAGCGGCTGGCCATCACGCTTGAGTGCCGAGTACATCGGCGGTATCTGACTGATTTGCCCACGAAATTTGGGCAGTACAGCCTCGATATCGGGGCGACCAACGGTCACCGGGCGCTCCTGCAAAACTTCACCTTCGGCATCCGCCGTGGTGGTGGTCTTGCCCAGTTGCGCCAGGGTTTCATAACCCTTGTCGGAATCGAGCAGGTATTGCGAGAACTTGGTCGCCTCGCCGAAGCACAGCGGCAACACACCGGTGGCCAAGGGATCGAGACTGCCGGTATGACCTGCCTTTTCGGCGTTCAGCAACCAGCGAACCTTCTGCAAGGCCGCGTTGGAGGTGAACCCCAGCGGTTTGTCGAGAAGGATAATGCCGCTGACGTTACGACGGATACGTTTGACCTGAGCCACCGATTACTCCTTGGTGTCTTCGGCTTCTGCCGCAACCGGATGCTGATTGTCTTCAGCCACTGCGCGCTCGATCAATGCCGACAGATGCGCACCACGCACGACGCTTTCGTCGTAGTGGAAGTGCAGCTGTGGAACGCTGCGCAGTTTCATCTCGCGAGCCAACTGCATGCGCAGGAAACCGGCGGCGGAGTTGAGCACCTTGATGCTTTGTGCAATTTCTTCGGCGCTGTCCTGCCCCATCACGGTGATGAAGATCTTGGCGTGACCGACGTCACGGCTGACTTCCACTGCGGTAATGGTGACCAGGCCGACGCGCGGGTCTTTGACTTCACGACGGATCAGTTGTGCCAGCTCACGCTGCATCTGATCGCCGATGCGTTGGGTACGGCTATATTCTTTTGCCATGTCTTGTTACCTGTTGCTGCCCCACGGTGAAACCCGTGAGGTCTGAAAGCGGCAAACGCCCGGCCTGACAAAAGCCAGACCGGGCGTTGCGTTTAGAGTCCTGGTGACGAATTGCGCATTTGCATGCGACGACCCGTCACGGCTCCTGAAGTGCGCGAGTTAGAGGCTGCGAGCAACCTGCACCTTCTCGAAGACTTCGATCTTGTCACCGACTTTAACGTCGTTGTAGCTCTTCACGCCGATACCGCATTCCATGCCGGCACGTACTTCGGAAGCGTCATCCTTGAAGCGGCGCAGGGATTCCAGCTCGCCTTCGAAGATAACGATGTCTTCACGCAGTACACGGATTGGACGGTTACGGTGAACAACACCTTCGATAACCATGCAACCGGCGATCGCGCCAAACTTCGGCGAACGGAACACGTCACGCACTTCGGCGATACCCAGGATGTTCTCGCGAACATCGCTGCCGAGCATACCGGTCAGGGCTTTCTTGACGTCTTCGATGATGTCGTAGATCACGTTGTAGTAACGCATATCCAGACCTTCCTGCTCGACGATCTTGCGCGCGCCGGCATCGGCACGCACGTTGAAGCCGAACAGTACAGCGTTGGAGGCCAGTGCCAGGTTGGCATCGGATTCGGTGATACCACCGACGCCGCCACCGACCACGCGCACTTGCACTTCGTCGTTACCCAGGCCGTTCAAGGCACCGTTCAACGCTTCCAGCGAACCACGGACGTCGGATTTGAGGACGATGTTGAGCGTCTTCTTCTCTTCCTGGCCCATGTTTTCGAAGATGTTTTCCAGCTTGCCGGCGTGAGCGCGAGCCAGTTTGACTTCGCGGAACTTGCCTTGACGGAACAAAGCCACTTCACGGGCTTTCTTCTCGTCGGCAACCACGCTCATCTCGTCGCCAGCGTCCGGGGTACCGTCCAGGCCGAGAATCTCGACAGGGATGGCCGGACCGGCTTCCTTGATTGGCTTGCCGTTCTCGTCGAGCATGGCACGTACACGGCCATAGTTCGAACCGACCAGGACCATGTCGCCTTGGCGCAGGGTACCGTCTTGAACCAGAACGGTAGCCACCGGGCCACGGCCCTTGTCCAGACGCGATTCAACCACGACGCCACGACCAGGAGCCGACGGAGTTGCAGTCAGTTCCAGGACTTCGGCTTGCAGCAATACGGCTTCGAGCAGTTCGTCGACGCCAGTACCCATCTTCGCCGAGACCGGTACGAACGGAGTGTCACCACCCCACTCTTCCGACGTCACGCCGTGAACCGACAGTTCGCTACGGATGCGATCGAGGTCAGCACCTGGCTTGTCGATCTTGTTCACTGCAACAACCAGTGGCACGCCAGCCGCTACCGCGTGCTGGACAGCTTCAATGGTCTGCGGCATCACGCCGTCGTCCGCTGCAACCACCAGGATCACGATGTCGGTCGCCTTGGCACCACGGGCACGCATTGCGGTAAACGCGGCGTGACCAGGGGTGTCGAGGAACGTCACCATGCCACGGTCGGTTTCAACGTGGTATGCGCCGATGTGCTGGGTGATACCACCGGCTTCGCCAGCAGCAACCTTGGCACGACGGATGTAGTCGAGCAGGGAAGTCTTACCGTGGTCGACGTGGCCCATTACGGTCACGACTGGTGCACGGGAAACTGCCTCGCCTTCAAACTTCAGGGACTCGGCCAGGGAATCTTCCAGGGCGGTGTCGCTGACCAGGGTCACTTTGTGGCCCAGTTCCTCGGCAACCAACTGGGCAGTTTCCTGATCCAGTACCTGGTTGATGGTCGCTGGAGTACCCAGTTTGAACATGAACTTGATGATTTCAGCAGCCTTCACCGACATCTGCTGGGCGAGATCGCCAACAGTGATGGTTTCGCCGATCTTCACTTCGCGCACGACAGGGCCGGTCGGGCTCTGGAAACCGTGGGCGTTGCGCTTCTTCAGCTTGGCCTTGCCGCGACCACCACGACGGAAGCCATCGCTTTCTTCGTCGGTAGTACGTGGGGCAACGCGTGGAGCCGGAGCCTTTTCCTTGACCGAAGCACGATGCGGAGCGTTTTTGCGCTCGCCATCGCCGCTACCGCGACGATTGCTGTCATCGGCACGTGGCTTGTCCGGACGGCGCTGTTCGTCGCGCTTGCGGGTATCGGCCGCAGGAGCTGGAGCAGCCGCCACAACTGGTGCGCTTTCGCGAACTGGCTCGGCCACCGCAGCAGGCGCTGCAACAGGTTCGGCTTGAGCGGTCGGCGCAGCAGCAGGCTGGCGACGCGCTTCTTCTTCGGCGCGACGCTTGGCTTCTTCTTCAGCCTTCTGACGAGCAGCATTTTCTACTGCGCGACGTTCATCCAGTTCACGCTTGCGCTCGGCTTCGATTTCTTCCGGGCTGCGCTGTACGAAGACTTTCTTCTTGCGTACTTCAACGCTGATGCTCTTGCTGCCAGCAACACGCAGGGTGCTGGTGGTTTTACGCTGCAGCGTAATCTTGCGTGGTTCTTCCACTTTCGCCTTGTGGCTGCTTTTCAAGTGAGTCAGCAACGATTGCTTCTCACTGTCAGTCACACTTTCTTCGGCGGCGGTGTGCGGCAGACCTGCCTCACGCATCTGCTGCAACAGGCGCTCTACCGGTGTTTTGACCTCATCGGCCAGTTGTTTCACCGTGACTTGCGTCATGCACTTCTCTCCTCAGGCCGCGCCTAATTACTCGAACCAGTGGGCTCGGGCGGCCATGATCAACTTGCCGGCACGATCATCGTCAATGCCGTCGATGTCGAGCAGGTCGTCAATAGACTGCTCGGCCAGGTCTTCGCGGGTAATTACGCCGCGCACCGCCAGTTCCATCGCCAAATCCTTGTCCATACCCTCAAGCGAGAGCAGGTCTTCGGCCGGATGGGCGTCTGCCAGCTTTTCCTCAGTAGCGATGGCTTTGGTCAACAAGCGATCCTTGGCACGAGCGCGAAGCTCGTTGACGATTTCCTCGTCAAAGCCGTCGATGTTGAGCATTTCTTCCAACGGTACGTAGGCAATCTCTTCCAGGCTGGTGAAGCCTTCATCAACCAGCACCTGAGCCAGTTCTTCGTCGACTTCCAGCTCGTCGATGAAGTTGCGCAGGATGTCGCCGGTTTCTGCTTGCTGTTTAGCCTGGATGTCCGATTCGGTCATCACGTTCAGGGTCCAGCCAGTCAACTGGCTGGCCAGACGCACGTTCTGACCACCGCGACCGATGGCCTGAGCCAGATTGTCTGCGCCAACGGCGATGTCCATTGCGTGGGCATCTTCGTCAACGATAATTGCCGCAACCTCGGCCGGGGACATGGCGTTGATCACGAACTGAGCCGGGTTGTCGTCCCACAGGACGATGTCAACACGCTCACCGCCCAACTCACCCGACACTGCCTGGACGCGCGAACCGCGCATACCGATGCAAGCGCCCTGCGGGTCGATGCGTTTGTCCTTGGAGCGAACGGCGATCTTGGCGCGCGAACCCGGATCACGGGACGCAGCCATCACTTCGATCAGGCCTTCGGCAATTTCCGGCACTTCGATGCGGAACAACTCGATCAGCATTTCCGGCGCGGTACGCGACAGGATCAACTGCGGGCCGCGGTTCTCGGTGCGGATTTCCTTGAGCAGCGCACGCAGACGCACGCCAACCCGGAAAGTTTCGCGAGAAATGATGTCTTCACGGGCCAGCAACGCTTCAGCGTTGTTGCCCAGATCAACGATCACGTTGTCGCGGGTAACTTTTTTCACAGTGCCGGAGATGATTTCACCCAGGCGCTCGCGGTAAGCGTCAACAACCTGAGCGCGCTCGGCTTCGCGAACTTTCTGCACAATGACTTGCTTGGCAGTCTGTGCGGCGATGCGGCCGAACTCGATGGACTCGATCTTCTCTTCTACGACGTCACCGACCTTGGCGCCAGGATGCGTTTCAGCAACCTTGCTCGGCCAGGTTTCGATGGCCGGATCATCCAGGTCTGCTTCTTCGACGACCGTCCAGCGACGGAATGTCTCGTATGCACCCGTGTGGCGGTTGATTTCCACACGCAGATCAACTTCGTCTTCAAAACGCTTTTTGGTAGCAGTGGCCAAGGCCAGCTCCAGCGCTTCAAAAATCACGTTTGCCGGTACGCCCTTTTCATTGGATACCGACTCAACAACCAGCAGTACTTCTTTGCTCATCGTACGCCTCGCCTTTCGCAAGCCATTGGATCCGCGGGATCCGCAGTATCTGGCACGCCTCAGTCAAAACTGGGAATAATGTTGGCCTTGTCGATCATATCGATCGGCAACAGGAACTCATGGTCTTCTACCTGCACCACGACATCCTGCTCTTCTACGCCGCGCAGAAGGCCCTGAAAGTTGCGTCGACCTTCAAAAGGCGAGCGCAGCTTGATCTTCACTTGTTCACCGGCAAATTTTGCAAACTGCTCAAGAGTGAACAGAGGGCGTTCCATGCCAGGCGAGGAAACTTCAAGGGTGTACTCAACGGAGATTGGATCTTCAACATCCAGCACACCGCTGATCTGACGGCTGACGATGGCGCAATCGTCCACCAGCACGCCGCCTTCTTTATCGATATAAACGCGCAACATCGAGTGACGACCCTGAGCCGAAAACTCGATACCCCAGCATTCATAGCCTAGGGCCACGACCACCGGGGCCAGCAAGGCCTGCAACTCTTCTAGCTTGCTCGACACCTGAACCCCCTAGTGCATGTATGTGCATGCTATGCAAAATAAAAAAATGGGCGAAACGCCCATCCTTGAAACGCCGTCGAACAGCGGCGTTGAAAGTGTCCAGCTAACAAAAAGCCCCTTAAAAGGGGCTCCTTAAACTGGTTGCGGGGGCCGGATTTGAACCGACGACCTTCGGGTTATGAGCCCGACGAGCTACCAGACTGCTCCACCCCGCGACAAAGCTGGGGCGGAAGTATACGACCGATCCCCTACAGGGTCAATGTAACCTTCCACCTGCAAGAAAGCCCGCAACAGCGGGCTCTCCTGACTAATTGGTACCGAGAAGGGGACTCGAACCCCTACACCCTATGGGCACAACCACCTCAAGGTTGCGTGTCTACCAATTCCACCACCTCGGCAATACTACGTTTGAAACCCTTCTTACTTCTGCTCTTGAGCTGGAGGCACGTCAGTCGCTGGAGTAGCCGACTTTTGCTCTTGAAGCACCGGGACATCATCAGAAGCCGGTTGTTGCTTTGGAACTTCCAGTACCGCTGGATTTGGGAGACCTACTTGAGTCAGCTGGTGAGCCTTCTCTTTAGCAAAGTAACCTAACCCCAAGCTGGTTATGAAAAAACCTGCGGCAAGTATAGCAGTAAACTTACTAAGAAAGGTAGAGGAACCTTGGCTTCCGAACACAGTATTTGAAGCACCTGCTCCGAAAGACGCGCCAGCATCCGCACCTTTACCCTGCTGCAGCAAAACCAGAGCTACTACGCCCAATGCACCCAGCAGATGAAAAACGACTACGACTGTTTCCAGCATTTTTTCAGTTTCCCGCGGCGCGACAGATCGCACCGAACTCATCTGCATTCAGGGAAGCCCCACCAATGAGACCCCCATCGATATCCGGCATGCCGAACAGTTCGACCGCATTGGCCGCCTTCACGCTGCCGCCGTATAGAAGCCGCACACCTTGTGCGACTTCAGAATTCTCTGCCGCCAACTGGGCGCGAATGGCTGCGTGCACATCCTGCGCCTGTTGCGGCGTTGCAGTCAGCCCCGTGCCAATGGCCCAGACCGGCTCGTAAGCGATCACTGCCTTGGCAAAGACACCGACACCCAGCTCCTCAATGATACTGCCAAGCTGACGCGAGACAACCTCAAGAGTTTTTCCGGCTTCACGTTGCTCCAGGGTCTCCCCTATGCACAACACCGGAGTCAAGCCACATGCCTGTGCCGCTGCGAACTTGCGGACCAGCATTACCTCCTGCTCCCCCAGAATCTGGCGGCGCTCGGAATGCCCGACAAGCACCAGGGAACAACCTGCATCCACCAACTGACTCGGTGCAACTTCACCGGTCAACGCACCTTGTCCGGATTCCACCGCAGAATTCTGCGCGCCGACCGAAATCGAATTTCCTTCCAGGCCTTCAATCACTTGATTGATATGCAGGAAAGGCGGGAATACCGCAACATCAACACTGCTCGGCAAGGCCAAGTCACGAAGGCCGTTGATCAGCTCTGCGACGCTGGCGCGGGTACCGTGCATCTTCCAGTTACCAGCTACCATAGGGCGACGCATGCTGTACCTCGTCGGTCAAAGTGGGCGCAGATGTTACCCAACACAATCATGGCTGGCAAGCCGAATTCAGGCAGAAACTTCAGTAACCAGTTTTGCCAGCTCTTCGGCATACCCACGAACCTGCGTTTCGTCTTCGCCTTCGACCATCACACGCACCAGCGGTTCGGTTCCGGACTTGCGCAACAGCACACGCCCGCGACCTGCCATGGCCTTGGTCACACGCTCGCTGGCCTCCTTGACCGACGGATGTTCGAGAGGGCTTGCGCCGCCGCCGAATCGCACATTGATCAGCACCTGAGGACACTTGCGCAGCGCCTGACGCGCTTCAGCCAAACCTTGCGCACGGGCTTTCAACGCCTTCAGCACCTGCAACGCGGCGATAATCGCATCACCAGTGGTGGTGTAATTGAAGCAAACGATATGACCCGAATTTTCGCCACCGACCAGCCAGTTACGTTCCAGCAGATCAGCAATCACATAACGATCACCAACATTGGCGCGGACAAATGGAATCCCCAGGTCGGCCAAGGCCAACTCCAATCCCAGGTTGCTCATCAGTGTACCGACTACACCACCTTGCAGCTTGTCTCGCTCATGCAGGTCGCGAGCAATGATGAACAGCAACTCATCACCATCGACGATGGCCCCCGTGTGATCCACCATCAACACCCGGTCGCCATCACCATCGAAGGCGATACCCAGATCGGCGTGTTCAGCCAGCACAGCGGCCTGCAGTTGCCCCATATGGGTCGAGCCGCAGTTGTCATTGATATTCAAACCATTGGGCTGCGCGGACAAGACCACGACTTCGGCACCCAACTCACGAAACACACTCGGCGCCACTTTATAGGTCGCACCATGGGCGCAGTCGATCACAATCTTGAGGCCGGTAAAGCTGGTACCGGTCGGCACACTGCTCTTGCAGAATTCGATATAGCGTCCCGACGCATCGTTGATTCGCGACACCTTGCCGATCTTGCTCGACTCAACCACAGTCATTGGGGTATCGAGCAGCTCTTCGATCATGTGCTCGACTTCATCCGGAAGCTTGGTGCCCTGGCCGGAGAAAAATTTGATGCCATTGTCATCATGCGGATTGTGCGACGCACTGATCACGATGCCAGCTTCGGCATGGAAGGTACGCGTCAGGTAGGCAATCGCCGGAGTCGGCATCGGCCCCAGTAGCATCACATCGGCACCTGCCGACGTCAGCCCCGCTTCAAGCGCCGACTCAAACATGTAGCCGGAGATTCGGGTGTCCTTGCCTACCAATACCTTGCAGGCACCCATCTTGCGGAAAGCCATGCCTGCAGCCCAGCCGAGCTTGAGCATGAAATCAGGAGTAATCGGGTACTCACCGACACGCCCACGAATACCATCGGTGCCAAAATATTTTTTGCTCATAAGTGCTCCATCATTCTTATTCGGCTGATTCCACTGCGGCGATCATCCGCACCACATCCACCGTTTCGGCTACATCATGGACGCGCAATATACGCGCACCTTTCGCCAAAGCCAGCGTCGCGAGCGCCAAACCACCATACAGCCGCTCTCCCACCGGACGACTCAATGCCTGACCAATCATGCTCTTACGCGAAACCCCGACCAACAGGGGCCGCCCCAAGGCATGCAGGGCTTCCATATGCTTGAACAAACTCAGATTGTGCTGCAAGGTTTTGGCGAAGCCAAAGCCGGGATCAAGAATGATCCGCTCAGCTGGAATACCCGCCAATGAACACTGATGCATGCGCTCGGCGAGAAACTCGCCGACCTCCCGGGTGACATCCTGATACTGCGGATTGTCCTGCATATCGCCCGGCTCGCCCAGCATGTGCATCAGACAAACCGGCAGCCCGGTGGCAGCAGCAGCATCCAGGGCACCATCGCGTCGCAACGAACGCACATCGTTGATCAGGCCCGCACCCAGGCGCGCTGCTTCTCGCATGACGGCAGGCGTTGAGGTGTCGACCGAGATGATCACATCCAGCTCGCGATTGATGCGCTCGACGATAGGGGCTACGCGCTCCAGCTCTTCGAGTGGCGACACAACCCTGGCACCAGGGCGGGTGGACTCTCCACCGACGTCGATCAGCGTCGCGCCGGCCGCCACCATGGCTTCGGCGTGGCGCATGGCCGCGTCAAGCTGGCTGTATTGGCCACCATCGGAGAAAGAATCAGGGGTGACATTGAGAATACCCATGACATGCGTCTGGGCCAAATCAAGAACCCGGTTGCCGCAAGGCAACCGGGTCGAGGACTGAACAGAAGTCATTTAAAACCTTATACGTCAGCAGCAGGACCGCCGATCGGTGTTTCCGGACGCTCGTCCTGCACCACCGGAGGGGTGCCGGAAGTACCCGTGCCACCCGACCAGTCGCGCGGCTCGCGAGGCGTACGACCCGCCATGATGTCGTCGATCTGCTCGGCATCGATCGTTTCGTACTTCATCAAGGCGTCAGCCATCGCATCGAGCTTGTCACGGTTGTCCGTGAGAATCTGCTTCGCCGTGCCATAGCACTGATCGATGATGCTGCGCACTTCGGAATCGATCAGCTTGGCCGTCTCACCAGAGAAGCTTGCACTCTGACCGCCACCGCCGCGACCGAGGAACACTTCACCCTCTTCTTCGGCGTACATCAACGGACCGAGCTTTTCCGAAAGACCCCACTTGGTCACCATGTTCCGCGCAATCTGACTGGCGCGCATGATGTCGTTGGAGGCACCGGTGGTCACGCCATCGAAGCCCAGGGTCATTTCTTCAGCGATACGACCGCCGTACAGCGAGCAGATCTGGCTGATCAACGCACGCTTGGACAGGCTGTAACGATCTTCTTCCGGCAGGAACATGGTCACACCCAGCGCGCGACCGCGCGGGATGATCGACACCTTGTACACCGGATCATGCTCAGGCACGACACGACCTACAATGGCGTGACCCGCTTCGTGATAAGCCGTGTTCTGCTTTTCTTTCTCGGACATGACCATGGATTTGCGCTCGGCGCCCATCATGATCTTGTCTTTCGCCAGTTCGAATTCTTTCATCTCGACGATGCGCTTGCCGGCACGGGCAGCGAACAACGATGCCTCGTTGACCAGGTTCGCCAGGTCAGCACCGGAGAAGCCTGGAGTACCACGAGCGATCACGGCCGGGGCAACGTCGTCGCCCATCGGCACTTTACGCATGTGAACCTTGAGAATCTGTTCGCGACCACGGATGTCCGGCAGACCAACTACAACCTGACGGTCGAAACGGCCCGGACGCAGCAGCGCAGGGTCCAGAACATCGGGACGGTTGGTCGCGGCAATCACGATGATGCCGTCATTCATCTCAAAGCCGTCCATCTCAACCAGCAATTGGTTGAGCGTCTGCTCGCGCTCGTCGTGACCACCACCCATGCCAGCACCACGATGGCGACCGACCGCATCGATTTCGTCGATGAAGATGATGCATGGAGCGTGTTTCTTGGCCTGCTCGAACATGTCGCGAACACGGCTGGCACCCACGCCGACGAACATTTCGACGAAGTCGGAGCCGGAAATGGTGAAGAACGGTACTTTGGCTTCGCCGGCGATGGCCTTGGCGATCAAGGTTTTACCGGTACCCGGAGGACCCACCATCAGCACACCGCGAGGAATGCGGCCACCCAGGCGCTGGAATTTGCCCGGATCGCGCAGGAACTCGACCAGTTCACCGACTTCTTCCTTGGCTTCGTCGCAACCGGCAACGTCAGCCAGGGTCGTCTTCACCTGATCTTCGGAGAGCAGGCGCGCCTTGCTTTTGCCGAAGCTCATCGGCCCGCCCTTGCCACCGGCACCGCCCTGCATCTGCCGCATGAAGAACATGAACACGGCGATGATCACCAGGATCGGGAAGCTGGCAACCAGAAGCTGAGTCCAGATGCTTTGCTGTTCAGGCTGCTTGCCCTCGACCACGACGTGGTTATCCACCAGGTCGCCGATCAGGCCGTTGTCCTGGATCGCCGGGCGAATGGTCTTGAAGCTGTCGCCATCGTTGCGCTTGCCGGTAATCACGTAGCCATCAACCGCTACGCGCTCGACCTTGCCATCCTTGACCTGCTGGATGAAGTCGGAATAGTTGAGGGTCTGCGGCTCGTTAGGGCTGGAGAAGTTGTTCATCACCGTCACCAGGACAGCCGCGATGATCAACCACAGGATCAGATTCTTTGCCATATCGTTCAATTAACTACCCTCTGAAGCAAGCTCCGCTACTGGCGCGCGCTTCGCATGATATTCACCGGCCTAACTTACTACATTACCTACAACTTGGCAGGCGCCGTCTGTAACCCTTTGTGAAACACTTCCTACACAATATTCGCTAATTCTGACAAGGCGTAATACAAAAATCCTATCGCCTTGATCGAAAATTCACTCAACTCTCACTGCGTCCGCGGAAACCACGGCCCAGCAGGTACTGCTCGCGAGAACGGTCGCGCGACGAGGTCGGCTTGCGCATCTGCACCTTCTCGAACTGCTGGCGAACGCTCTTGTGGAACTCGTCGAAACCTTCGCCCTGGAAGATCTTGATCAAAAAATCACCACCGGGCTTGAGCACCCGAGTCGAGAGATCCAGTGCCAACTCGCACAGGAACATCGCTCGCGGCATGTCCACGGCCGGTAGTCCACTCATATTGGGGGCCATATCGGAAATCACAAGGTCTACTTCCTTATTTCCGACGGCATCGAGGATCTGGGCCAGCACGGCATCCTCGGTAAAGTCGCCCTGAATGAAGGTCACGTCCGGGATGCTGTCCATTTCCAGAATGTCAGAAGCGATCAATGTCCCCTGCCCACCAATCAGACGACTGGTCACCTGGGACCAGCCACCAGGGGCCGCTCCAAGGTCGATTACGCTCATGCCCGGGCGGATCAGACGGTCCTTTTCCTGGATCTCCAGCAGTTTGTAGCTGGCGCGGGAACGATACCCGTCTTTTTGTGCCATTTTGACGAATGGGTCGTTGAAATGTTCTTTCAGCCAGTTAAGGCTTGTCTTGGAACGGGCCACGGGCCACCTCGAAAATAAAACGGGTCGTGATTAACTGGGCGGTCCCGGACTCGCTCGGGTAAACTGGCCGCCGCTTTTTACAAGATCAGACGCAGGGGTCAGATTATGCCGCTCACTCAAGAGCAGAAGAAACAGTACAAATCCATTGGCCACCATCTGAAACCGGTTCTGATTGTGGCAGACAATGGTTTGACTGAAGGTGTGTTAGCCGAACTCGAACGCGCATTGGCGGATCACGAGCTGATCAAGATCAAGCTCAACATCCTCGATCGCGAATCGCGCCTGGCGTCCATTGCAGAGCTCTGCAAGGTCGGCAAAGCGGATCTGGTCCAGGTCATCGGCAAGATGGCACTGATCTACCGCAAGAACTTCAGCGTCAACAAGCAGCTGTCGAACGTCCATCGCTTCAAGTGATGGCAAGGGTCAAGGGTGTGCTTCGCGCACCCTGCCACTCCATCCCGGCATCGGCTGCAACACCAGCACCAGCCCGGTAAAGCCCAGAACAAGATAGCTGAACGCCTGCCAACGCACGGCATCCGGCCAGCCGAAACGCACCACGAAGTACATCGCGCACGCATACAGCGCCATCAACAGCAGTTGCCCGCGAATATCGCGCCATAGACTGACAAGGCCCTCGGCCTTAACCAGCACCAAAGCCTGCAATATCACACACGCCGTAGCGAATCCCACTACCAACGCATTGAGCATGCCTGCGATTTCATCGATCAGCAGCGGTGCCAGGCCAATTCGTCCCAGCACCGGCAAAAGACCGACGTGCAACAGCCACAAGCCGCCGACCCACAACATCTGGGTCAGCTGCCAAAGCATGACGCCCGCACGAAACGGGCGCCGGCCTTCAGACGTGGCGAACTTCGACAATCTCGTACTCGATAACGCCACCAGGCGTTTTGACTGCAACCACATCACCCTCTTCCTTGGCAATCAAGGCGCGGGCAATCGGCGAGCCGACAGAGATCTTGCCGAGTTTGATGTCAGCCTCATCCTCACCAACGATCTGGTAAGTCACGCTTTCATCGGTTTCGACGTTGGCGATTTCGACGGTTGTGCCGAAAATCACCTTGCCGGTGTGAGGAATGGTCGTCACATCGATGATCACCGCGTTCTGCATGCGACCTTCGATATCACGGATCCGCGCCTCGACCATACCTTGCTGCTCACGGGCAGCGTGGTATTCGGCGTTTTCCTTCAAGTCACCCAACTCGCGGGCCGTACCGATGTCCTGGCTAAGCTTCGGACGAACGACCTTGGTCAGGTGAGTGTGCTCTTCTTCCAGGGCGCGTGCGCCCTGAACGGTCATCGGGTACTTCGTTATGCTCATGCCTTCAATCCTGCGTGTAGATCCTGCAAGCGGCGCACGGTCTTCTCGGGACCGAACTTCAGCGCTTCACAGATGGCTTCGCCAGCAGCAATGGTGGTGGTGCAGTAAATCTTGTGCTGCAGGGCATTACGACGAATGGAGTACGAATCAGCGATCGACTGACGACCTTCGGTGGTGTTGATGATCAGCGTGACTTCGTCATTCTTGATCATGTCGACCACGTGCGGACGACCCTCGGTCACCTTGTTCACACGGCGCACTTTCAGGCCTGCAGCCTCGATCAGCTTGGCAGTACCGGCAGTGGCAACCACTTCGAAGCCCAAGTTGATCAGATCACGGGCCACGCCCGCAACCAGTGGCTTGTCGTCGTCACGCACGCTGATGAACGCAGTACCGCCGGTCGGCAACACTTCGCTGGCACCCATCTGGGCCTTGGCGAACGCTTCACCAAAGGTGTCGCCCACACCCATCACTTCACCGGTCGACTTCATCTCTGGGCCGAGGATCGGGTCAACGCCAGGGAATTTGGCGAACGGGAACACCGCCTCTTTCACGCTGTAGAAGTTCGGGATGATTTCCTTGGTGAAACCCAGCTCTTTCAGGGTTTTGCCGGCCATCACTCGCGCTGCGATCATCGCCAGGGAAACACCGATGCACTTGGACACGAACGGTACGGTACGGGAGGCGCGCGGGTTGACTTCGATGACGTAGATGTCCTCGCCTTGCAGCGCCAACTGTACGTTCATCAGGCCAACCACACCCAGCTCCAGGGCCATTTTCTTGACCTGTTCGCGCATCTCGTCCTGGATGTGCGCCGGCAGCGAGTACGGCGGCAGCGAGCATGCGGAGTCACCGGAGTGAACACCGGCTTGCTCGATGTGCTGCATGATCGCGCCGATTACCACGTCCTTGCCGTCGCAGACCGCATCCACGTCCATTTCGATCGCGCAGTTGAGGAAGTGGTCCAGCAGCACCGGGCTGTCGTTGGACACTTGAACCGCTTCACGCAGGTAGCGCTTGAGTTCTTCTTCTTCGTAAACGATTTCCATCGCACGACCGCCCAGTACATAGGACGGGCGCACCACCAGCGGGTAACCGATCTTGCTGGCGGCACGAATCGCTTCGTCTTCGCTGCGCACGGTGGCGTTTGGCGGCTGACGCAGGTTCAGGCGCTGAACCATCTGCTGGAAGCGCTCACGGTCTTCGGCGCGGTCGATTGCATCTGGGCTGGTGCCGATGATCGGCACGCCAGCAGCTTCCAGGGCACGAGCCAGTTTCAGCGGGGTCTGGCCGCCGTACTGGACGATCACGCCTTTCGGCTTCTCGACGCGGACGATTTCCAATACGTCTTCCAGGGTTACTGGCTCGAAGTACAGGCGATCGGAGGTGTCGTAGTCGGTGGATACGGTTTCCGGGTTGCAGTTGACCATGATGGTCTCGTAGCCGTCATCGCGCAGGGCCAGTGCCGCGTGTACGCAGCAGTAGTCGAACTCGATGCCCTGGCCGATACGGTTCGGACCGCCACCCAGGATCATGATCTTGTCGCGACCCGATGGCGCCGCTTCGCACTCTTCTTCGTACGTCGAGTAGAGGTAAGCAGTATCGGTGGCGAACTCAGCGGCGCAGGTGTCGACGCGCTTGTAGACCGGGAAGATTTCCAGCTTGTGACGATGAGCACGCAGGCTCTTCTCGGTCACGCCCAGCAGTTTGGCCAGGCGCATATCGGAGAAGCCTTTGCGCTTGAGGCGGAACATCAGATCGCGGTCGATGCTGGTCAGCCCCAGGGTCTTGACCTTCTCTTCGTCCTTGATCAGGTCTTCCATCTGCACCAGGAACCAAGGATCGATCATGGTCATGCCGAAGATGTCTTCAACACTCATGCCGGCGCGCATGGCGTCCGCCACGTACCAGATACGCTCGGCGCCCGGCACGGTCAGCTCGCGCTTGAGCACGCTCATGCTTTCCGGGTTGGCCAGATCAACCTTCTCGTCCAGACCGCAAACACCGACTTCCAGGCCGCGCAGGGCTTTCTGCAGGGACTCCTGGAAGGTCCGGCCGATGGCCATGACTTCACCGACCGACTTCATCTGAGTGGTCAGGCGCGCGTCAGCCTTGGAAAACTTCTCGAAGGCAAAGCGTGGCAGCTTGGTGACGACGTAGTCGATGGACGGCTCGAAGGACGCCGGGGTCTTGCCGCCGGTGATGTCGTTCGACAGCTCGTCGAGGGTGTAACCCACGGCCAGCTTGGCCGCAACCTTGGCGATCGGGAAGCCGGTGGCTTTCGAAGCCAGGGCCGACGAACGGGATACACGCGGGTTCATCTCGATCACGACCATGCGGCCAGTGTTCGGGCAGATACCGAACTGAACGTTGGAGCCGCCGGTTTCCACGCCGATCTCGCGCAGTACCGCCAGGGAGGCGTTACGCAGGATCTGGTATTCCTTGTCAGTCAGGGTCTGTGCAGGTGCCACGGTGATCGAGTCACCGGTGTGCACGCCCATCGGGTCGAAGTTTTCGATGGAGCAGACGATGATGCAGTTGTCCTTCTTATCGCGGACAACCTCCATCTCGTACTCTTTCCAACCGATCAGCGATTCGTCGATCAGCAGTTCCTTGGTCGGCGACAGGTCCAGACCACGGGCGCAGATTTCTTCGAACTCTTCACGGTTGTAAGCGATACCGCCACCGGTGCCGCCCATGGTGAAGGACGGACGGATGATGCACGGGAAGCCAAGCTTCTCGAGGACCGCGTTGGCCTCTTCCATGCTGTGGGCGATACCGGAGCGCGGGCACGCCAGGCCGATGGACTTCATCGCCTTGTCGAAACGCGAACGATCTTCAGCCTTGTCGATGGTGTCGGCGTTGGCACCGATCATCTCTACGCCGAACTTCTCCAGAACGCCTTCGCGCTCCAGATCCAGGGCGCAGTTCAGAGCAGTCTGGCCGCCCATGGTCGGCAGCAGCGCGTCCGGACGCTCTTTTTCGATGATCTTGGCAACGGTCTGCCACTTGATCGGCTCGATGTAGGTGGCGTCGGCCATGGCCGGGTCGGTCATGATGGTGGCCGGGTTGGAGTTCACCAGGATGACGCGGTAGCCCTCCTCGCGCAGGGCTTTACAGGCCTGGGCGCCGGAGTAGTCGAATTCGCAGGCCTGGCCGATCACGATCGGGCCAGCGCCGAGAATCAGGATGCTTTTAATGTCTGTACGTTTTGGCATGGGTTTGTCACTCAAATCCGCAGGTCAGTCGGCAAGCCGTCTTGTTCAATCTGAAGCCTTGAGGGGGCCACCGGTATCGGGACCACCCTCAAGCCTTGCTACATCAGGGCGAGCGATCAGCGTCGCTTGGCCATCTCGGTGATGAAGCGATCGAACAATGGCGCTACGTCGTTCGGGCCAGGGCTGGCTTCCGGGTGACCCTGGAAGCTGAAGGCGCTCTTGTCGGTACGCTCGATACCTTGCAGGGTGCCGTCGAACAGCGATTTGTGGATCGCGCGAACGTTGGCCGGCAGGGTCGCTTCGTCTACGGCAAAACCGTGGTTCTGGCTGGTGATCATCACCACACCGCTGTCCAGGTCCTGGACGGGGTGGTTGGCACCGTGGTGGCCATGACCCATTTTCAGGGTCTTGGCGCCGGAGGCCAGGGCCAGCAGTTGGTGACCGAGACAGATACCGAAGACCGGAATTTCGGTTTCCAGCACGTCCTTGATCGCCTGGATCGCGTAGTCGCAAGGCTCCGGGTCACCAGGGCCGTTGGACAGGAATACGCCGTCCGGCTTCAGCGCCAGCACATCGGCAGCAGGTGTTTGCGCAGGCACGACGGTCACGCGGCAACCGCGCTCGACCAGCATGCGCAGGATGTTCACCTTGACACCGTAGTCGTAGGCAACCACGTGGTACGGCAGCTCGGAAGCTTCGATGGTCGCGTGGCTGTCGGTTTTCAGATCCCAGACAGTCGAGCGCCACTCGTAGCTTTCCTTGGTGCTGACGACTTTCGCCAGGTCCATGCCCTTGAGGCCTGGAAAACCCTGGGCGGCGGCAATGGCGGCGGCTTCGGAAATGTTGTCACCGGCCATGATGCAGCCGTTCTGCGCGCCTTTTTCACGCAGGATGCGCGTCAGGCGGCGGGTGTCGATACCGGCGATGGCCACAACATTGTTGGCCTTCAGGTAGTCGGACAGGGACATCGTGTTACGCCAGTTGCTCGCCACCAGTGGCAGGTCACGGATGACCAGGCCGGCAGACCAGACGCGGTTGGACTCGGCGTCTTCCGGCGTGGTGCCGGTGTTGCCGATGTGCGGGTAAGTCAGGGTAACAATCTGTTGGGCGTAGGAAGGATCGGTAAGGATTTCCTGATAGCCGGTCATTGCGGTGTTGAACACCACCTCACCAACGGTTTGACCGTCGGCTCCAATGGCTTCGCCGCGAAAAATGCTGCCATCAGCAAGGGCGAGTATGGCTGGCTTAGTCAAGAAGACCTCCCGTAAATAAAGCCTGAAAGGGCGATCGCAGGTTGTAAAAAAGCGGAGTGACGTATGGACACGTCACCCCGCTTCTTCACTGAATTATTCTGCGCGCTTTTAGTGGACACACTAAAGCTGTAGCTTACAGAAAAAGGCCTTTTTGGTCTACCGCCAATGAGCCTTAAAGGCTGGAGAATGCGACAGGACGTCGCTTGGCGGAACAAAACCGGGCTCAAACGCTGTGCGCGAGCCCGATTTCGGGTGCATCTTAACGCAGATCGAGCACGTCTTGCATGTCGTAAAGGCCAGGCTCGCGCCCGTCCAGCCACAATGCAGCACGTACCGCGCCCTTGGCGAACGTCATGCGACTGGACGCCTTGTGGGTGATCTCGACACGCTCGCCGTCGGCGGCGAACAGCACGGTGTGATCACCGACGATGTCGCCAGCGCGCACAGTGGCGAAACCAATGGTCTCGCGATCACGAGCGCCGGTCTGGCCCTCACGACCATACACCGCCACCTTTTTCAGATCGCGACCCAACGCATCGGCAATCACCTCTCCCATGCGCACGGCAGTGCCGGACGGCGCATCGACTTTATGCCGATGGTGAGCTTCGGTGATTTCGATATCGACATCGTCGCCCAATACGCGAGCGGCCGTGTCGAGCAACTTCAGGCACAGGTTGACCCCGACACTGAAGTTGGCCGCGAAGACAATCGGAATGTCCTTGCCCGCTTCCGCCAGCAACTGCTTTTCTTCAACGCTGAAACCGGTGGTACCGATGATCATGGCCTTGCCGTGTTTACGGCAGAACGCCAGGTTCTTCAGGGTCACCGTCGGGTGCGTGAAGTCGATCAGCACGTCGAACTCGTCGACAACCCGATCCAGATCACCGGACAGAGGCACGCCGATACGACCCAGCGCAGCCAACTCACCGGCATCCGCGCCGACCAACGTGCTGTCGGGACGATCCACCGCCGCCGTCAGACCGGCGCCCGGGGTTTGCTGCACGGCTTCAATCAGGGTCTTGCCCATGCGCCCGGCGGCGCCCATCACTGCAATACGTCGCATGCCTGTCTCCTTACAAATCGCCGAAGAAGCGCTTCACGCCTTCGAACCAACCGGTGGTTTTTGGCGAATGGCTGTTGTCATCCGCCAGCGAACTACGGAATTCCTCGAGCATTTCACGCTGGCGACGGCTCAGGTTGACCGGAGTCTCGACCGCCACGCGGCACATCAAGTCGCCAGCACCACCGCCACGCACTGGCGCGACACCCTTGCCGCGCACACGGAACTGCTTGCCGGTCTGGGTCCCCTCAGGGATCTTCAGCTTGACCCGACCATCAAGGGTCGGAATTTCCAGCTCGCCACCCAGCGCCGCATCGACGAAGCTGATCGGCACTTCGCAGAACAGGTGCTTGCCATCGCGCTGGAAAATCGAGTGCTCGCGCACATTGATCACCACGTACAGGTCGCCAGTCGGGCCACCCTGGGCACCCGCCTCGCCTTCGCCGGACAGACGAATGCGATCACCGGTATCGACACCGGCCGGCACTTTCACCGACAGGGTCTTGTACTCTTCGATACGACCTTCGCCGTGGCAGGAATCGCACGGATCGGAAATGATCTTGCCTTGGCCATGGCAGCGCGGGCAGGTCTGCTGCACCGAGAAGAAACCTTGCTGCATGCGCACCTGGCCGATACCGCCGCAAGTCGGGCAGGTCACCGGCGCAGAACCTTTCTTGGCGCCGGAGCCGTCGCAAGGCTTGCAGTTGACCAGCGTCGGAACGCGGATATTCACGGTCGTACCGCGCACCGCCTCTTCGAGATCCAGCTCCAGGGTGTAGCGCAAGTCACTGCCGCGCTGAGCACCGCCACGGGAACCGCCGCGACCACCACCGAAGAAGTCACTGAAGACATCACCAAAGATGTCGGAGAAGTTCTGACCGCCGAACCCGGCACCGCCGCCACCCATGCTCGGGTCGACACCGGCATGGCCGTACTGGTCGTACGCCGCGCGCTTGCTGGAATCGGACAGCACTTCGTAGGCCTCGTTGGCCTCCTTGAACATCTCTTCCGACGCCTTGTCATCGGGATTACGGTCCGGGTGGTGCTTCATCGCCAGGCGACGGTAAGCCTTCTTCAGGTCCGCTTCGCTTGAACCACGCTCAACACCCAACACTTCGTAATAGTCACGCTTTGCCATAAGTCTTTGCACTCTTGAGGACGTCCGACAAAACCCTCCTGAGTTTGCCGAACTCGTTGAGCCCCAATACAGGCCCGGACCCAACTCACGTCAATTCAACGATCCTGGTCTTTGATTCTTGCGGTACTTGCGGCACGAAAAGCAGGAGCATTTCCGGCCATACCACCAGCACGTGAACGTTGTCGCATGCTGTAAAAATTCGCGTATTCCAGATACGCCAACGCGGGAGCAAGCTCCCGCGCGGCGACATCCTACCAGTCACCGCCTAAAGGCAGTCAACCGGCCGACCAACAACTTACTTGTGGTCTTTGACTTCTTCGAACTCGGCGTCGACAACGTCGTCAGCCTTTTCCGCCTTGTCGTCGTGCGGTGTCGCGCCTTCAGCAGGCTGAGCCTGTTCGGCGTACATCTTCTGCGCCACTGGAGCGGAGACTTTCGACAGTTCTTCAACCTTGGCGTCGATAGCAGCCTTGTCGTCGCCTTTAACGGCGGCTTCCAGGGCAACTACGGCAGCTTCGATTGCAGTCTTCTCTTCAGCGGTCACTTTATCGCCGGCGTCGGAGACCATTTTGCGAGTCGAGTGAACCAGTGCATCACCCTGGTTACGGGCAGCGGCCAGCTCTTCGAACTTGCGATCTTCCTCGGCGTTAGCCTCGGCATCACGCACCATGCGCTCGATTTCTTCGTCGGACAGACCGGAGTTGGCCTTGATCACGATCGACTGAGTCTTGCCGGTAGCCTTGTCCTTCGCACCTACGTGCAGGATGCCGTTGGCGTCGATGTCGAAGGTCACTTCGATCTGCGGCACGCCACGTGGAGCTGGTGGAATGTCAGCCAGGTCGAACTTGCCCAGGGACTTGTTCTGTGCGGCTTGCTTACGCTCGCCTTGCAGCACGTGAATGGTCACGGCGCCCTGGTTGTCGTCGGCAGTCGAGAACACTTGCGATTTCTTGGTAGGAATCGTGGTGTTTTTCTCGATCAGCGCAGTCATCACGCCACCCATGGTTTCGATACCCAGGGTCAGCGGGCTGACGTCGAGCAGCAGAACGTCTTTCACGTCACCGGCCAGTACCGCACCCTGGATGGCAGCACCCATGGCAACCGCTTCGTCCGGGTTGACGTCTTTACGAGCTTCTTTACCGAAGAACTCGGTTACCAGCTTCTGAACCAGTGGCATACGGGTCTGACCGCCCACCAGGATCACGTCGTTGATCGCGCCAACGTCGATACCGGCATCTTTCATTGCGATGCGGCAAGGTTCGATGGTGCGCTGAACCAGGTCTTCCACCAGCGCTTCGAGCTTGGCGCGGGAGATCTTCACGTTCAAGTGCTTAGGACCGGTGGCGTCTGCAGTGATGTACGGCAGGTTCACGTCGGTCGACTGGCTCGAGGACAGTTCGATCTTGGCTTTTTCAGCAGCTTCTTTCAGGCGCTGCATGGCCAGCGGGTCGCCCTTGAGGTTCATGCCGCTTTCTTTCTTGAATTCGTCGACGAGGTAGTCGATCAGACGAATGTCAAAGTCTTCACCGCCCAGGAACGTGTCACCGTTGGTGGCCAGTACTTCGAACTGGTGCTCGCCATCGACTTCAGCGATCTCGATCACGGAAACGTCGAAAGTACCGCCGCCCAGGTCGTAAACGATCACGGTGTGATCGCCCTTGGCCTTGTCCATGCCGTAAGCCAGAGCAGCTGCGGTTGGTTCGTTGATGATACGTTTTACGTCCAGGCCAGCGATGCGGCCGGCGTCTTTGGTCGCCTGGCGCTGGCTGTCGTTGAAGTAGGCCGGAACGGTGATCACCGCTTCAGTCACGGTCTCGCCGAGATAGTCTTCGGCGGTCTTCTTCATCTTCTTCAGGATTTCAGCCGAGATTTGTGGCGGTGCCATTTTCTGGCCGTTCACTTCAACCCAGGCGTCGCTGTTGTCAGCCTTGACGATCTTGTAAGGGACCATCTGAATGTCTTTCTGCACGACTTCTTCGTCGAAACGACGACCGATCAGACGCTTCACCGCGTACAGGGTGTTGTGCGGATTGGTCACGGCCTGACGCTTGGCCGACTGGCCAACCAGGATTTCGCCATCGTTGGCGTAAGCGATGATCGACGGCGTGGTACGCGCGCCTTCAGCGTTTTCAATAACTTTTGCCTTGCCGTTTTCCAGCACGGAGACGCAGGAGTTGGTAGTCCCCAGGTCGATACCGATAATTTTGCCCATGTTCACTCTCCCGAAACTTTGGATTTGGTTGCCGCAGCAGTGGTGGCTAACTGCGGTAGCACTTAAACGCTTGACTTATAAATGGGGGCCTTGCGGCGGATTTCAAGCCTGCTCGTCAATCGAAGGCGAAACCGGCGCAGGCGCCTTGCTGACCACGACCATCGCCGGGCGCAACAGGCGACCATTGAGCTGATAGCCCTTCTGGAACACCTTCAGAACGCTGTTAGGCTCGACATCGGCGCTTTCCTGCATGGCCATTGCCTGATGCTGAACGGCGTTGAACGGTTCGCCATGCGGATCGATCGCTTCAAGCTGATAACGCTTGAGAGTGTCGTGGAACATTTTCAGGGTCAGCTCGATGCCTTCGCGCATCGGACGGATGCTTTCGTCGTCCGGGCTGGACAGTTCCAGGCCACGCTCCAGGCTGTCGACGATCGGCAGCAGGTCGCCGGCGAATTTTTCCAGCGCGAACTTGTGAGCCTTCTCCACATCCTGCTCGGCGCGACGGCGGACGTTCTGCAGATCGGCGGCTACACGCAAAGCCTGATCCTGAGCGCCTGCCAGTTGCTCTTCGAGCACTTGTACACGAGCCGCCAGGTCATCACCCGAAGCCTCGGGCGCCTGGTTGGCGTCTGGGTTTTGCGTATCCACTGTCTGTTCGTCAGCCATAGATTTCTCCTTTCAATTTCGTCCGCGAGCTCAACTCGCGCGTCTGCCCAGCTATATGGGGCCGCAAAATCCGGCTTCAAGGGGGGTCGACGATTAACCCTACAAAAAACAACTGCTTTGTCATTCCCGGTCGCGATAAGGCTTTCGTCGGTCCGAGCGAATCGAGCTAACGAGGGGCATTGTCAGCCCGAAACAAAACACTGTATAAATAACCAGACCTAACACCTGGGAGCGGCCCATATGCTGGTGCACCTGTCCGTACACAACTACGCCATCGTTGAACATCTCGATCTCGAACTCGATCGCGGGATGAGCGTGATCACCGGAGAAACCGGCGCGGGCAAGTCGATCATGCTCGACGCGCTGGGCCTTACCCTGGGTGATCGCGCCGACAGCGGCGTGGTCCGCCCCGGCGCCGACAAGGCCGATATCCTGGCCACCTTCGATCTGGTCGACATTCCGGAAGCCAGCGCCTGGCTGGCCGAACGCGACCTCGAAAACGACGGCCCGTGCATCCTGCGCCGGGTCATCACATCCGAAGGACGTTCGCGCGGCTACATCAACGGCACGCCCTGCCCGCTTGGCGACCTCAAGGCGCTGGGCGAGCTGCTGATCGACATTCACAGCCAGCACGAACACCAATCCCTGCTCAAGACCGATACTCACCGCCGCCTGCTCGATGAATATGCCGGCGCGACCGACCTTGCCCGCCAGGTTCAGCTCGCCGCCCAGCGTTGGCGCCAGACCCGCCAGGAACTGGAGCGACTCTCCAACTCCGGCGATGAGCAACGCGCCCGCCATCAGTTGCTCAGCTATCAACTCGAAGAACTGGAGAACCTTGGCCTTGGCGACAACGAGCTGGAGCAGCTCGAGCAGGAGCACAAGAACCTGACAAACGCAGAGACCTTGCTCGGGATCTGCCGGCAAGTCGTCGAGCAATGCAGTGAAAGTGATTCCGGGAATGTACTGAACGCCCTGACCGCCAGCCTCAACCGCCTGTCGAGCGTGAACAGCTCGATCGGTGCGCTGGGCGAAGCCAGCAGCCTGTTGACCAGTGCACAGATCCAGGTTGAAGAGGCCGTGGGTGAACTGAACCGCTTCCTCGACAACTTCGACGCCGATCCATCGCGCCTTCAATACCTTGAAGAGCGCCTCGACGCGATCTACACCCTGGCGCGCAAACACCGCATCCAGCCGACCGAAGTTGCCGAGATGCAGCAGAAACTGCTGGATGAAATCGAAACCCTCAACGCCAACGACGAATCCATCGAGAGACTGAGCGACGAACTGTCTTCATACGCTCGCCATTATCAGGAAAAGGCTCGCGAACTGAGCGATCTGCGCCATCAAGCCTCGAGCAGCCTGGCCAGCGCCGTGGAACAGGAGATCCAGCGCCTGGGCATGCCTGGCGGGCGCTTCACCATCGAGCTGCGCCCAAACAGTAGCGACGAACTGCTGCCTAACGGACTTGAACAGGTTGAACTACTGGTCAGCGCCAACCCGGGTCAACCATTGAAAGCCTTGGCAAAAGTTGCATCCGGAGGCGAGCTGTCACGGATCAGCCTGGCGATCCAGGTGATCACCGCGCAGACATCTCGCGTTCCCACTCTGGTGTTCGACGAAGTGGACGTTGGTATCGGTGGTCCGACTGCAGAAATCGTCGGCCAGCTGCTGCGTCGCCTCGGCGAGCGCGGGCAGGTACTGACCGTGACCCACTTGCCGCAAGTGGCGGCGCAAGGCCATCAACATCTATTTGTGCATAAAGTGCGCGGCGAAGATGCCACCCGCACGGCCGTTTCCAGATTGAGCAAAAACGACCGCGTCGAAGAAGTCGCACGGATGCTGGGCGGCATCGACCTCACCAAGGAATCCCTGGCGCATGCCAAAAAAATGGTGGTGGCCGCAAAAGCTTGAATAAAGGCAGAAAGCACGAAGGCGACCCTGGGGTCGCCTTCGTTCGTTTCGCGAACTGAATGTTCGCGCGACATGCTTACTTTTTCTTGCGCACGTACAGCACCAGATTGTGATCAACCATCTCGAAGCCATACTTGTCGACGATTGCTTTCTGAAGCCGCTCGATTTCTTCGTCGAAGAATTCGATCACTTCGCTGGTTTCGACGTTGACCATATGGTCGTGATGCTTTCCGTCGTCCAGTTCGAAGACCGCATGGCCTCCGTCGAAGTTGTGCCGCACCACAAGGCCAGCTGCCTCGAACTGGGTCAGAACACGGTAAACCGTGGCCAGACCGACGTCCTCACCAGCCTCCATAAGGGCCTTGTAGACATCCTCGGCACTCATGTGGCGCTGCTCGGCGGAATCGAGCATTTGCAGAATTTTGACCCGTGGAAGGGTCACTTTGAGGCCGGCTTTGCGTAGTTCGCTATTTTCAACCATGGTCAGCTTTCTCGCGATGCTGCTTCGCAGCTTCTCTTAATGCGGGTATGATCGGCGTTTACGTTGTCCCAGCCAAGATAGTGGAAGTCGCCCACCGATGCAAAACACCAAGCTCTTGCTAACCAGTTTCACCTTTGTGGGACTGCTCGCACTCGCCGGTTGTTCATTCCCCGGGGTTTACAAAATCGACATCCAGCAGGGCAATGTCGTCACGCAGGACATGATAGACCAGTTACGCCCGGGAATGACCCGTAAGCAAGTACGGTTTATCATGGGCAACCCTCTGCTGACTGACACGTTCCATGCCGATCGCTGGGATTATCTGTACAGCCTGCAACCGGGTGGCGGTGAACGCCAACAGGAACGCATTAGCGTTATCTTCAACCCAAATGATCAGCTTGTCAGCCTCTCCGGCGATTTCATGCCAGGTGTGAGCCGTGACGAAGCCATTCTCGGCAAGGACAGCGGCACGACAGTGGCTGCCCCGGCAGAAAACGTCGAGAAGCCAAAACCGGAAAAACCGGTCAAGCCAGGTTCGTTGCTGGATCAGATCCAGAAGGACGTCGACGGCGTAGAAACCGTTCCGGTCCCGACGCCGGAACCACTGGACACCTCGCCGCAATAATTTGCGACGCAATAAAAAGCCCGGCATGCCCGGGCTTTTTATTGTCTGGCGTTCAAGCCACTCACTGATTCCGCGCTTTGGCCTCGGCAGCTTTCGCCGCGCGCAGTCGGCGCACCTCTTTCGGATCGGCCAGCAACGGGCGGTAAATCTCGATGCGATCCCCGGCCTGGACTACCCGACTCTCCGGGTCAGCGACCACCTTCCCGAAGATCCCCACAGGGCAATGGGTCAGATCCAGCTCCGGAAACTCTTCAGCCACGGCCGACCTGAGCAAGGCCGCCCGTACGGTCGTTCCGACAGGTACGGCCACTGTCAGCAGCACCTGACGGTCTACGGCCGCGTAGACCACCTCGACTTCAATCATGACCTCAACCATGTATCTGCTTGGCGCGCTGGCAGAACGCATCCACCAAAGTGTTGGCCGCCTGATTGAACAGCGGCCCCAAGGTGGCGCGAACCAGCGGCCCGGCATAATCGAACGACAGATCGAGGCTGATCTTGCAGGCTTTGTCGGTCAGCGCCTTGAATACCCAAATGCCATGCAATTGGGTGAAAGGGCCCTCTTCGAGGTTCATTTCGATCGACTGCCCCGGAATCAACGTGTTGCGCGTCACGAAATGCTGACTGAGGCCACCCTTCGCCACGCCGACACTCGCCCGCATATGCTCAGGTGAGCTCTCCAGGACTTCGGCGGACGAGCACCACGGCAGAAACTCCGGATAGCGCGCCACGTCGTTGACCAGGTCATACAGCGCTTGCGCCGGGTACGGCAGCAAGGCCGAACGAGAAATGTGTGTCGTCATGTCAGCGTCACTTCCACAGCTGGGCGGCAAACACTACGAGAATGCCGATGGGCGCCACATAGCGCATCAAGAACAAGGACAGGCCAAACAGCGCAGGGTTACGGATCGACAACTCGTCACGCACCGCTTCACGCCCCATGATCCAGCCCGCAAACACCACGAAACACAAACCGCCAAGCGGCAGCATGAGTCGCGAGGTGAAGAAATCGATCACGCCAAAGAAGTCGAGGCCTCCGGCCGCTCCCCATTGGTAGAGGTGGAACATCCCGCCATCGTTCACGAAGAACTTGACCTCCTTCCAGATATTGAAGGAGAACACCGTACCCAGACCGACAAACCAGCAGCTGAAAGCCAGCCAGAAGGTGACCCAGGCACGACTCACTTTAGTGCGCTCGACCAGGTAGGCCACCATCGGTTCCAGCAGGGAAATCGCCGAACTCCAGGCAGCGACCGCCACCAGCACGAAGAACACAACACCCATCAGTTGCCCGAACGCGACGTTACCGAAGGCAAACGGCAGGCTGACGAACATCAGCCCTGGCCCTTCGCTCGGATTCAGGCCCGCCGCGAAAACAATCGGAAACAACGCCAGGCCGGCCACCAGGGAAACGAAGGTGTCGAGCAGCGCCACCCCGACAACCGTCCCTGAAATCGATGAGTTCTTCGGCATGTACGCACCGTAGATCATGATCGAGCCAACGCCCACGCTCAGGGAAAAGAACGCATGCCCCATCGCGGGCAACAAGCCGTCCATGACCTTTTCCGGGTGGAAGTCGAACATGAAATGCACGCCTTCCATGAAATGACCGGTGGTCATGCTGTAGCCCAGCAGCACGAGGATCATCACGAACAACAACGGCATCATGATGCGCAAACTGCGCTCAAGCCCGGCAACCACGCCCTTGGCGATCACCACCGCTGACAACAGCATGAAAATCGTGTGCCAAAGTGTCAGGCGCCAGGGATCGGCGATCACATTGCCGAAGTAAGCCCCCACCTGATCAGGCGTCGCACCCTGAAAATCGCCACGCCCCATGTCGATGATGTAGTCCAGCGACCAGCCGCCAACCACACTGTAGAACGACAGGATCAGCAATGCCGTGATCATCCCGGCAAACGCGCCCCAGGACCATTTGGCCGAGTGCCCCGCCTCGACCGCCAGTATCTTCAAGGCATTGGCCGGACTCTGTCGGGCACGCCGGCCGATCAGGGTTTCCGCCAGCATGACCGGCACGCCGATCAATGCGATACAGGCCAGGAACATCAGCACGAAGGCGCCGCCGCCATAGACGCCGACCATGTACGGAAATTTCCAGATACTACCCAGCCCCACGGCCGAACCGGTCGCGGCGAGTATGAAGACCCAGCGGCTAGCCCAACTGCCGTGGACAGAAACCTTGTCTGTCGACATCGTTATCACGCCCAAGCGTTCAAAAAAGAGGCCGCATTGTCCGGGATTCAATCAACCTGCTCAAGCACGTAGCAACACCGTAGCCGACTCGCGTGCAACTCCCTATAATGCCGCCCCTATGGCTAAACAGAAGAAACACCCAACAGGGACCATCGCGCAAAACAAAAAGGCGCGACACGATTACTTCATCGAACATCGTTTCGAGGCTGGTCTGGTCCTGGCCGGCTGGGAAGTAAAAAGTCTGCGGGCAAGCAAACTGCAGCTGGTTGACAGCTACGTACTGCTCAAGGATGGCGAAGCCTGGCTGCTCGGCAGCCACATTACGCCCCTGACGACCGCCAGTACCCACGTCATTGCCGATCCGGTGCGCACCCGTAAATTGCTGCTCAACCGGCGCGAGCTGGAAAAGCTGGCCGCGGCCGTGCAGCAAAAGGGTTACGCCTGCGTGTGCCTGTCCTGGTACTGGAGCAAGCACATGGTCAAGTGCGAGATCGCTCTGGGCAAGGGCAAGAAGGAATACGACAAGCGCGATACCGAGCGCGAACGCGACGCCGGTCGCGAGTTGCAGCGTGCGGTGCGCAACAAGGGCAAGGAAGACTGACTCTTTCGCCTTGAGGCCCCTTCGCGGGCAAGCCCGCTCCCACAGGGTTTCGGTGTACCTGTGGGAGCGAGCTTGCCCGCGAAAGCAACCTCACAAATGATATGGAGCCGACTGGCTACATCCCCTTGCGCCGTTCCGCCCGGGCCACGCGCTGCACTTCCTGACGCACCTCCTCCAGTACCTCCTGTACATACAGAATGTGTCGGCTGGAAACTTCCCGCGCCTGCTCCGCCCGCCCTTCGATAATCGCCTGATACAACTCTCGATGCTGCGTGATCAGCATGTCGCGGGTTTCAGTGCGCTGCTTGTACATGCCACCGATGTTGGTCACCACGTTGCGCTTGAGCAGGTCGAACAGCCCACGAATGGTGTGAAGCAGCACAGCATTGTGGCTGGCCTCGGCGATCGCCAGGTGAAAGCTTGCGTCCGCCGCACCCTCTTCAGCACGACCCACCTCTTCGTGACGCGAATAGCAGTCCTGTAACTCGTTGAATGCCGCGGTCAGTCGCTCGCGATCCACATCAGTGGCACGCAACGCCGCGTAGTAGGCGCAAGACGCTTCCAGTGTATGCCGAAACTCCAGCAGATCGCGCTGTGCCTCGGGGTTGCTTTCCAGCAAGTGCAACAAGGGATCACTGAAGGTGCTACCCAGCGACTCCACCACATAGTTGCCGCCGCCCTGGCGACTGACCAGCAGGCCCTTGGCGGTCAGCTTCTGAATGGCTTCGCGCAACGAAGGGCGTGACACGCCAAATTGTTCGGCCAACGCACGTTCGGCCGGCAAGCGCTCACCCGCTTTCAGCGTGCCCTCGAGGATCATGCCCTCAAGCTGCTCGACAATATCGTCAGACAAACGGCGCTGACGAATCTGATCAAACCCCATAACTCGATTACTCCACGATCCGACGGCTCGCCGGGGCTCTATTCTGGCCTATCGGCGCCGCGCCAGCACCTGCCATTGCGCATTTGGTCTTACCAGACAGACGACCTGCGCTCTTCGCATTCGACAAAAGTTTTAGGGCGGCAAATTGACACACCGCCTACAAGGCTTTTACCCTAGCCAACAGCGATTGTAAATTGGTCTTACCAATTATCCAAGAACGCTGATCAGTGCCTGACCAACAACAATTAGGGGCCACCCCATATGCAAACCTGGCAACAGCTCTATACCCCGCTTGGCAGCCTCGGCTTGTCCGCACTCGCCGCCGTCATCCCCATCGTATTTTTCTTCCTGGCTTTGGCCGTGTTCCGCCTCAAAGGACATGTGGCCGGCAGCATCACCCTGGCTTTATCGATCCTGGTGGCGATCTTCGCCTTCCAGATGCCGGTCGATATGGCGTTCGCCGCCGCCGGGTATGGCTTCGCTTATGGCCTGTGGCCGATCGCCTGGATCATCGTGGCAGCGGTGTTCCTCTACAAACTGACGGTCAAGAGCGGGCAGTTTGAAGTCATCCGCAGTTCGGTTCTGTCGATCACCGATGACCAGCGCCTGCAGGTTCTGCTGATCGGTTTCTGCTTCGGCGCCTTCCTCGAAGGTGCAGCCGGTTTTGGCGCACCCGTGGCGATTACCGCTGCGCTGCTGGTAGGACTTGGCTTCAACCCGCTGTACGCCGCCGGCCTGTGCCTGATCGCCAACACCGCGCCAGTGGCCTTCGGCGCCCTGGGCATTCCGATCATCGTTGCCGGGCAAGTGACCGGTATCGACGCGTTCAAGATCGGCGCCATGACCGGCCGCCAACTGCCGCTGCTGTCGCTGTTCGTGCCGTTCTGGCTGGTGTTCATGATGGACGGCCTGCGCGGCGTGCGGGAAACGTGGCCGGCAGCGCTGGTGGCCGGCTTGAGCTTTGCCGTCACCCAGTACTTCACCTCGAACTTCATCGGCCCGGAACTGCCGGACATCACCTCGGCCCTGGCCAGTCTGATTTCCCTGACCCTGTTCCTGAAAGTCTGGCAACCAAAACGCGCCGCCGGCCAACACATCGTCGGCGCTGTCTCGGCCTCCGTGGTGAGCGCCAGCGTCGGTGGTTTCGGCCAGAAGCGCACCACCGTGGCTTCGCCCTACAGCCTTGGGGAAATCTTCAAGGCATGGTCGCCGTTCCTGATCCTGACCGTACTGGTCACCATCTGGACCCTGAAGCCGTTCAAGGCGATGTTCGCCGCCGGCGGTTCGATGTACAGCTTCGTATTCAACTTCGCCATCCCGCACCTGGATCAGATGGTGATCAAGGTCGCACCGATCGTAGTCGCGCCAACCGCCCTTCCGGCAGTGTTCAAACTGGACCCGATTTCCGCCACCGGCACGGCGATTTTCTTCTCGGCGCTGATCTCGATGCTGGTGCTGAAGATCAATATCAAAACTGGTCTGACCACTTTTAAAGAGACCTTCTACGAACTGCGCTGGCCAATCCTGTCCATCGGCATGGTGCTGGCGTTTGCCTTCGTCACCAACTACTCGGGCATGTCTTCGACCATGGCCCTGGTGTTGGCAGGCACCGGTGCAGCGTTCCCGTTCTTCTCGCCGTTCCTCGGCTGGCTGGGCGTATTCCTCACCGGTTCCGATACCTCGTCCAACGCGCTGTTCAGTTCGCTGCAAGCGACCACTGCGCATCAGATCGGTGTCAACGACACCTTGCTGGTGGCGGCGAACACCAGTGGTGGCGTGACCGGCAAGATGATCTCGCCACAATCGATCGCCGTGGCTTGTGCCGCGACCGGCCTGGTGGGCAAAGAATCGGATCTGTTCCGCTTCACCCTCAAGCACAGCCTATTCTTTGCAACGATTGTCGGCTTGATCACGTTGGCCCAGGCCTACTGGTTCACCGGCATGCTGGTGCACTAAGGGCTACAAGCAACACGATAAAAACCGACGCCGGGCCACGCCCCCGGCGTCCGCTACTCACACCCCGGTCTGTAAGGCTGCTGAAAGCTACCGGCTCTATATTCAGCAGCCTCAACAGACGAATAACCGGGACCACCCGGAGACCGCCTGATGAGCGAGCTTTTTTACAACGCCGTGCCGAATGCGACCCGTGTCGCCCCGCCACTGCCCGAGCCTCGGCAGTACCCCAGCGAGAAACCGTCACGGGTCTACCTGTTCGGGACCTGCGTGGTCGATTTGTTCTACCCGGAAGCCGGGATGGATGCGATCCACCTGCTGGAGCGCGAAGGCATTCGTGTCGAATACCCGCAAGGGCAAAGCTGCTGCGGACAACCGGCCTACACCTCGGGTTACACCGAACAGGCTCGGACAGTGGCGCGCTCGCAACTGGCGCTGTTTGCCGGCGACTATCCGGTGGTAGTGCCCTCAGGCTCTTGCGCGGGCATGCTGCGCGAACATTACGCCGACTTGTTCAAGGACGAGCCGGACACGTTGAAACAGGTCCAGGCCCTGGCGGCCAGAACCTACGAGCTGGCCGAGTTCCTGTTGTTTGTCTGCAAGGTGCAGCTCAAGGACGGCGGCGAGCCCGTAAAAGTGGCGCTGCACACCTCGTGCTCGGCACGCCGTGAAATGAACACCCACCTGCACGGCCGCGAGTTGTTGGCGCAGTTGAGCAATGTGGAGCGGGTCAACCACGATCACGAAAGTGAATGCTGTGGCTTTGGTGGGACATTCAGCGTCCGTATGCCAGACATTTCCGGCGCGATGGTGGCTGACAAGACCCGAGCGCTGAAGGAGTCCGGCGCGCACAAGGTATTGAGTGCCGACTGCGGCTGTTTGATGAACATCAACGGCTCGCTGGAAAAACAGCAGGAAGCGTTGCGCGGTCAGCATCTGGCCAGCTTCCTCTGGCAGCGAACCGGAGGTGTGAAATGAGCACCTCGACGATTATTCCTACGGTTGCCGTAGAAGAAGATTTCCGCACCCGCGCCCACAACGCACTGGGTGACCCGCAATTGCGAAGCAACTTTCGCAAGGCGATGGATTCACTGATGACCAAACGGGCAGCCGCTTTCAGCGATGCCCATGAAAGAGAACACTTGCGCGCACTGGGCAATGCAATCCGTGCCCGCGCGCTCTCCAAGTTGCCCGACCTGCTCGAGCAATTGGAACAGAACCTGACCCGCAACGGTGTGACAGTGCACTGGGCGGAAACGGTGGACGAGGCCAATGGCATCGTCCTCTCGATCATCCGCGCTCACGAGGGGCGGCAAGTGATCAAGGGCAAATCGATGGTCAGCGAAGAGATGGAGATGAACCATGTCCTCGCTGAACAGGGCATTGAATGCCTGGAATCGGACATGGGCGAGTACATCGTCCAGCTCGACCACGAGAAGCCTTCACACATAATCATGCCGGCAATCCACAAGAACGCCGGTCAGGTCGCGTCCTTGTTCCACGACAAACTTGGCGTGGAATACACCAAGGACGTAGACCAACTCATTCAGATCGGTCGCAGAGTCCTGCGGCAGAAATTCTTCGAAGCGGACATCGGCGTCTCCGGTGTCAACTTCGCCGTGGCCGAAACCGGCACCCTGCTGCTGGTGGAAAACGAAGGCAACGGTCGCATGACCACCACGGTGCCACCCGTGCACATCGCCGTCACCGGTATCGAAAAAGTCGTGGAAAACCTGCGTGATGTGGTGCCGTTGCTGTCGCTGCTGACCCGTTCAGCCTTGGGCATTCCGATCACCACCTACGTCAACATGATCTCCGGCCCGCGCAAGGAACATGAACTCGACGGCCCACAGGAAGTGCACCTCGTACTGCTCGATAACGGCCGCAGCCAGGCCTTTGCCGACAGCGAATTGCGCCAGACCCTGAACTGCATTCGCTGCGGCGCCTGTATGAATCATTGCCCGGTGTACACCCGAATCGGCGGTCATGCCTATGGGGAGGTTTACCCCGGGCCTATCGGAAAAATCATCACCCCGCACATGGTCGGCCTGGCGAAAGTCCCGGATCACCCGAGCGCCTCGTCGCTGTGCGGCGCCTGCGGTGAAGTCTGCCCGGTGAAAATCCCGATCCCTGCTTTGCTGCGGCGCCTGCGGGAAGAAAACGTCAAGGCCCCGGACAGCCCCCATCAAGTGATGCGCGGCCAGGGCAGCAAGTATTCGCGCAAGGAGCGGTTCATCTGGAACGCCTGGGCCAAGCTCAACAGTTCGCCGACGCTCTATCGCCTGTTCGGTTTCTTTGCCACCCGTTTGCGCGCCCTTACGCCGAGCAATGTCGGCCCGTGGACGCAAAACCACAGCGCACCGAAACCCGCTGCCCGCTCATTGCATGACATGGCCCGCGAGCACTTGGCCAAACAGGGAGAACGCCGATGAGCGCCAAACAAAATATCCTCGCCAAACTGCGTAAAAGCCTGACAGGCACAACGCCGGTGGCCGACAACTTCGATGTCGATCTGGTGACCCAGCCTTACACCTACGCGCCCGAGCAACGCATTGCGCAACTGCGCAAATTGATGGAAGCGGTGCACACGGAAATTCATCTGACGTCCGGCCAAGAGTGGCCGACGCTACTCGCGCAGTTGCTGCAGGACCGCCAGTTGCCAAGCCTGCTGATCGCACCGACAACGCCCCACGGTCAACGGATCACGCAGCACTGGGCGAATAATCCCGGCCTGCCAATGCTGAAAGCCTACGACCGCCCGGTTGAAGAATGGAAAGCCGAGCTGTTCAACGACACCCCGGCGAGCATCACTGGAACCCTCGGCGCCATCGCTGCCACGGGCAGCCTTATTCTCTGGCCGACCCGGGAAGAACCGCGCCTGATGAGCCTGGCGCCACCGGTGCATTTCGCCCTGCTCAAGGCCAGTGAAATCCGCGACAACTTCTATCAGGTGCAACAGGAATTCGAATGGGCCCAGGGCATGCCGACCAACGCATTGCTGGTGTCCGGCCCGTCGAAGACCGCCGACATCGAGCAAGTGCTGGCGTACGGCGCACACGGTCCAAAAGACCTGGTGGTACTGATCCTGGAGGACCAATGAGTCTACCGGCCGCTTTCCTGCGTGACGCACAGCAACTGATTCCCCAAGAGCGACGTTTCGACGACCCGCTGTCGACCCTGGCCTTCGGCACCGACGCCAGCTTCTATCGTTTGATTCCGCAACTGGTGATCCGCGTCGAGTCAGAAGACGAAGTGGTGGCACTGCTGCAACTGGCGCAAAGGGATCAGGTGCCGGTGACTTTCCGCGCCGCCGGCACCAGCCTGTCCGGCCAGGCGATCAGCGACTCGGTGCTGATCGTGCTGGGGGATAACTGGAACGGTCGCGAGATCCGCGGCCAAGGCACGCAAATCCGCCTGCAACCGGGGGTGATCGGCGCCCAGGCCAACGCCTGGCTGGCACCGTTCGGACGCAAGATCGGTCCGGACCCGGCCTCGATCAATGCCTGCAAGATCGGCGGGATCGTCGCCAACAATGCCAGCGGCATGTGCTGCGGCACCGCGCAAAACACCTATCACACCCTGGCCGGCATTCGTCTGGTGCTGGCCGATGGCAGTCGTCTCGACACCGAGGATGCCGCCAGCGTCACGGCGTTTCGCCAAAGCCACGCCGCGCTGCTGGAACGCTTGGCGATCCTGGGCCGCGAGACCCGCGCAAATACCGAGCTGGCTGCGAAAATTCGCCACAAATACCGTCTGAAAAATACCACCGGCCTGTCGCTCAATGCCCTGGTGGATTTCGACGAGCCTGTGGATATCTTGAGCCACTTGCTAGTGGGCTCCGAAGGCACACTCGGGTTCATCAGTGCCGTGACCTACGACACCGTGATCGACCACCCGAACAAGGCCTCGGCCCTGATTGTGTTCCCAGATGTCGAGACCTGCTGCAATGCAGTGTCTGTGCTGAAAAGCCAACCAGTGTCGGCCGTGGAACTGCTGGACCGGCGCAGCCTGCGCTCGGTACAGAACAAACCCGGCATGCCCGCTTTCGTACAGCACCTGTCGAACAATGCCTGTGCACTATTGATCGAATCCCGCGCCGCGTCGTCCACTTTGCTGCACGAGCAACTGGCGCAGATCATGGCGTCGCTCAAGGCGTTCCCGGTGGAAAAGCAGGTCGACTTCACCGAAGACCCGCAGGAAAACGCCCGTCTCTGGGCCATCCGCAAAGACACCTTTCCCGCCGTCGGCGCCGTGCGCAAGACCGGCACCACGGTGATCATCGAAGACGTCACCTTCCCGGTCGAACAACTGGCCATCGGCGTCAACCGCCTGATCGAGCTGTTCGACAAACATCACTACGACGAAGCGATCCTTTTCGGGCACGCCCTGGAAGGCAATCTGCACTTCGTCTTCACCCAAGGCTTCAACAGCCCGGAAGAAGTCGCACGCTATCAGGCGTTCATGGACGACGTGGCGCAACTGGTGGCGGTGGAGTTCGGCGGTTCGCTGAAGGCTGAACACGGCACCGGACGCAACATGGCGCCGTTCGTTGAACTGGAATGGGGCAGCGATGCCTACCAGTTGATGTGGCAGCTCAAACGACTGCTCGACCCCAATGGCATTCTCAACCCGGACGTGGTGCTCAGCGAAGATCCACAGATCCACCTCAAGCACCTCAAGCCCTTGCCCGCTGCTGACGAGATTGTGGACAAGTGCATCGAATGCGGCTTCTGCGAACCGGTCTGCCCGTCAAAAGGCCTGACCCTGAGTCCGCGTCAGCGCATCGTGATCTGGCGCGACATTCAGGCAAAGAAACGCGCGGGCATCGATACGTCCGAACTCGAAGCCGCCTTCGACTATCAAGGCATCGATACCTGCGCCGCCACCGGCCTGTGCGCACAACGTTGCCCTGTAGGCATCAATACCGGCGAGCTGGTGAAAAAGCTGCGCAGCCGGAAGGCGACGCATACGAAAACCGCTAACTGGCTTGAAGGACATTTCGCCACGGCACTGCAAGGTGCACGCTTCACCCTGCACGTGGCCAATGGTGCGCGGATGTTGCTGGGGGCACCGAGATTGGCGAAGTTGTCGGCGACGTTGACGCGCCTGTCCAAGGGTCAGGTCCCGCAATGGACCAACGCCATGCCTCAGCCTGAACGGCCGATTCGCTTCAGCCCGACGGTGACGGACGCGCGCCCGCGCGTGGTCTATCTGGCGGCCTGCGTATCCCGCGCCATGGGCCCGGCAGCGGGCGATACGGAGCAAATGTCGCTGCACGACAAGACCCGAGGCCTGCTGGAAAAGGCCGGCTACCAGGTGGTGTTCCCGGACAACCTCGACAACCTGTGCTGCGGCCAGCCATTCGCCTCCAAAGGCTACGCCGAGCAAGCCGAGCACAAACGACAGGAACTGATCGGCGCCCTGCTCCACGCCAGCCGTGGCGGGCTCGACCCGATCTACTGTGACACAAGCCCCTGCACCTTGCGCCTGGTTCAAGACCTTGGGGAAGTCCGTCTGGACCTGTACGACCCGGTGCGCTTCATCCGCACACACCTGATGGATCGCCTGGACTTCACGCCACAGGAGGCGCCGATCGCCGTGCACGTAACCTGCAGCACCCAACACCTCGGGGAAAGCCAGGCGTTGATCGACCTGGCGCGCAAGTGCAGCAAAAACGTGGTCATTCCCGAAGGTATTCACTGCTGCGGCTTCGCCGGCGACAAGGGCTTCACCACGCCGGAGCTGAACGCCCATTCGCTGCGCACGCTCAAGGATGCGGTGCAGCAGTGCAGCGAGGGGATTTCCACCAGCCGTACCTGCGAGATTGGCCTGACACAACACGGCGGAATCGACTACCACGGACTAGTCTATCTGGTGGACCGCGTTACCCAGGCCAGGGTGACCTGATGACGAGGCCTCAAGAAAGGCGCATTCAGGCGCCTGTCTAGTCGTTTCTTGTGGGCATCAACACAGAAAAACAGAACCCTGACGTGTCGCCGCAGTCCACTGATCAAGTCCCGCCAATGCGGGACTTTCCCAACACTCGGTAGACCGATTTGATGGCCAGCAATGCCTGGCCATCAGTTCAAGGAGAAACACATGAATCGTTCTGTGCTGTTAGGTCTGTTCGTTACTGCTTCCATGCTGGCTTCCACTTCATTTGCCGCTGAAGACCTTTGCGCGGTCAACCTGAAAACCATCGAAAACGGCAAGGCACAGATTCCTCCGGAAATGACTGACCAGGTAAAAGCCTCCGTCGAGCAAGCCAAAGCCGACCAGGCAAAAGGCACCAAGGAAGGCATTGATGATTGCATCGCCGAGACCAACGACATTATCAAGGCCGTCACAGACTCGAAAAAAGGCGCCAAGTAACTCGGCTCAAGGCCAACCTTCGGGTTGGCCTTTCGGGCCGCGTTGGCGTACATCAACAACGGAGTACTGGCAGCCGGGAGCTCAAAGCCCGGCCGTGCCCGATACGAAGCAAACCAAAACCCGCCAATTGCGGGTTTTGTTGCATCTGGGGGTCTGGATACGTGTAACCGCCCGCATCGCTGCAGAAGCTCGACACATTTTCTAAGAAAACCGAATTCTTGCGTTGAATCGTAGTCTTTGAGGTAGGCCCCATCAGATCGGGCGGACTTTTCGGGCTCGGCTTGGCCGTCTACTCATACGACAGCACTGAGACCATCAGCTCAAGGAGATACCCATGAAACGCACCACACTCGCTGGCCTGTTCATTGCTGCTGCCATGCTGGCCTCTCCTGTATTTGCTGCGGACAACAACCTCTGTACGAGCAAGCTGCAAGAGCTCAAAGGCAAAGTGAATGCGCTGCCGGCGAACTCCGCAAACACCACGATGGAGATCAAAAGACTGATGTCCAGCGCCGAAGCCTCACAAGCCTCCGGAGACGACAAAAAATGCGTCACCGAGGCCACCCAGGCATTGGCGCTCGCTGACAGACAGAGCACCCAACCAAACCCATGATCTGTGGTGGCCAACCTACGGGTTGGCCTTCCGGGGCGTGATGACGTACACTGTATATGCCTGCTGCTCACTTGATTCACAGAGCATCAGGCTCGGGGCCGTTTAGGATTCGACGCCGGTTGCGAAACTTTAGGTGCATGCCGAGTTGGTAACAGAACTCGTAAATCCACTGTTGCAACTACTTATAGTTGCCAATGACGATAACTACGGCCAGGAATTCGCTCTCGCTGCGTAAGCAGCCTTAGCCCTGAGCTTCTGGTACCTTCGGGTCCAGCAATCACCAGGGGATGTCTGTAAACCCAAAGTGATTGTCATATAGAACAGAATCGCCGTGCAGTACGTTGTGGACGAAGCGGCTAAAACTTACACAACTCGCCCAAAGCACCCTGCCCGTCGGGTCGCTGAGGGTTAACTTAATAGACACGGCTACGCATGTAGTACCGACAGCGGAGTACTGGCGGACGGGGGTTCAAATCCCCCCGGCTCCACCAATTGAGACACCAACGAAGCCCGCCCCGTGCGGGCTTTCTTGTTTCTGGCTGTATCGCTAGCCCTGCAACCGTCTGAAACAGGACCCACGCCAACGATCAGTACTTGATATCCCGAGCTGTGCGACGGGTATCCTGCTTGGTGCTGCGCTTGTCCTGGCGACATTCCACGTTGCTCTTGTCATTGCCCTTTCTGCATTCATCCTTGGTTTGCCGGGCAGTGGATCGCCCTTCCTGCCTGGTATCGCGAGCTTCACGCCGCTGTTCACCCTGCTCGGTCGCGTAGACGGGTAGCGTCACCCACTGCACGCCAGCGGCGATGAGCAGCGTCGCCAGGGCTTTCAAGTAGTGCTTGCGAATCATGACTTTTCTCCAATTCAACATCGTTCGGTCGCTTCGGTCGCTCCCCAGGCATTCAGCGAAAACGTGGTTACATCGTACGCCCACAACTCACAAAAGCACTTTGTGGCAGGTAAAATCTGACGATAGGGTCACATGGACAGTCGCGCAATGCCGCTATGTGCATGGTTGCAATATGGGCACCGACCCGAACCTCCTTGTTTCCAGGTAGTGGCGTCGAGTCGATGCCTGACAGACAAACCGGTCGGTAGCAGACTTTGCCGCGGATCATTTGCCGTAGCTATGCCGCATGCTCTGGTACAAGGCTTTGATCCAGATGAATTTTTCTTCACCCCACGGTTGCGTTACTGCCTGTACATTGCACTCGCTCATTCAAGAAACTACGGTTTGCCCGCCCTCCCGCGGGCTTTTTTTTGTCTGCGAATTCGCAATTCGAGACTCACTGAAGGTTTCCTCGAGCAACATAAAAACCGCCCCCCTTTCGAGATGCGGGTTTTGCGGTTCAACACCAATTCAATTCGCAGCCTGGATCTGAGTCGCCGCCACCGGTTGTTGCGCTTTGGAGAGCACGGGCTGTTCCAGCCTCGCTCGCCCGTAGAACGCCAGCGCCGTCAGTAAACACGCCAGCCATACGAAGATCCCGGCCCAGAAGGTGTGGGACATGTAGTGCCACCCTTGCAATACCCGTGTGGTGCCATAGATGAAACCGAGAGTCAGCGAGCCGTACATGATCGCTTTCGAATAGCGCCAGCGATAACGGCGAGCCACGAAGTACAACGCCAGCATGGTGAAACCGCCCGATGCATGTCCGCCCGGCCAGCAGCGCCCCTCACCGGCGACTTTCAACAGGTCGAAATTTTCATACCACTCAACGTGCTCCATTTTGCCGCCGTACAGGGTCGTCTCGATCGGGCAATACACGCTGGTGTGGCCCTTGAGGTAGTGAATGACCCCGGTGCTGATGGAGAACGCGAACACCACGTAGAGAAAGTCGCGTCGATGGCGATTGGCAAAGCGCAGCACCGGTGCGACTTTGATTTTTTCCAGGAAGGCGATGATTTTCGAGTGCTTTTCAGTCTTCAGGCGCGGCCAGAGAAACGACAGCAAGGCACCGATAATCGCCATTTCTCCGGTCCAGTTCGGAATGATCCGCGCCCATTTGTGGGTGATTTTTTCGAACAGATGGACCTGGTCCAACGGGTACGTCTGCGTCACCGGATCAAAAAAGTAATTGTTGAAGGCGATGTCGATACTGGTCATGTCGAACATCAGGAACACCGCGACCGCGCAGGCCAGCGGGATACCAAAATTCACCCAGTAAAAGCGGGAAGCGGTCTGCATGCTCTGTCCTGATTCGAAGGGATGATGAAATTCAACGGGGCGTCACCGTCGGCCAATCCGATGCTTCGATAAAGCCAAGCATGCGCGGAGTCTGCGGCGTTTCGGCGGAGATAAACAAAGAAGCCCCGTAACCCAGGGTCGAAGTCGGCAAATGGAGGTCTTTTTCCATTTGGTCCATGCATTCGCTGTGGGTCACCAGAATCAGGTTACGTCCGGCCACTTTGTGCGCCAATGCGTCGCGCAGCATGGTGCCCCGGCAACCGATCAGCCAGTCTTCGCCCGTGCCGACCTTGTTGAACATGAAGTTGGCGGTCTGCGCCGTACGCAGGATCGGGCTGTTGTAGATATCGGCCTTGTCCAGGCCCAGGTTCTGGAAATGCGCACCGACACCCATGGCGACACTGCGCGAGCGCTCGGTAATGCCATCGTTGCCAACCAGGCAAGGCGCCGAGGAGTGATCGCAGCGCTCGACGTGGCGCACCAGAACGATCAGGTCGCCCTTGGCCCACCCGGTCATCAACGCCTGTGCACCGCTCACATTGCCGTGAGCCAGGTCCGCAACGGCGGCAGGTCGCAGCAAGAACAGCACCAACGGGATCACCAGCAACGCCGAGACCAACACCACCACAGTATTGCGATAGCGGGCGAAGCGGTTCAGATCGATCGAGCGTTTTACCCCAAAAAGACTCAGTCTTAATTCCACATCAAGCCGCCTCGCCGGCACGCACTACCTCATCAGATACCGGCAGGTTAAGGAAACGCGCGTCGGTGGCTGGTGAAACCCATGTGAAAAAAAGCTTAAAGGCGCTGTAAAAGTCTTGTTACAGAACCGTGCGGAAAAAACCTTTCAGCTCCCGGGATTGCTGCCGATACATCCTGCTTACACCGCTTGGCGGCTTCCAAAAAAAACAATCTTCCAGCCAACCGACGATAAAGAAGTACCAAGTTCCTGGAGGAATGAGATGAATAGCTGGTTCGGCAACATCAGCGTGAACCTGAAACTGGGCCTGGGGTTTGGCCTGGTCCTGGCACTGACCTGCGTCCTGGCCCTGACCGGCTGGACCAGCCTGGGCGGGTTGATCGACCGCAGCAACTGGATGAGCGACATCACCCAGCTAAACGCCGGCCTGACCAAGCTGCGCGTGGTTCGCCTGCAATACATGCTGACCAACGGCGACGAAACCGCCGCGCAGAACGTGCAGACCACCCTCGACGCCTTCTCGGCCCAGCAGCAAGCCCTGCTGGCGAAGTTCAAAAGCCCGGAAAACCTCAAGCTGCTGCGCGAGCAAGGCGCCGTCATCGACGCCTACAGAACGTCCCTGGGCAAGATGCGCAGCGCCTATCGCGCCGGCAACAGCGCCCGCGACGCCATGAGTGCCAACGCCGAAACCGCCAACACGCTGATCAATGACATCAATACCCGCGTGCAGCAAATGCCGTTGAGCGACCAGCGATTCGAACAGTTCCAGGCCATCACCGCGGCCAAGGAATCGTTCCTGCTGGCCCGCTACGAAGTGCGCGGCTACACCGCCAGTACCAATGCCGAGACCGAGCAAAAAGCCGTCGGTCAACTGGACGCCGCCATCGCCAGCCTGAAACCGCTGAACGTGCATTTCGCCGATTCCCAACAAGACGCCTTGCGTCAGCTGGAAACCGCGCTGGGCAACTACCGCAGCGCCTTGCAGACCTACAAGGCCGCCAGCAATGACGCGGTGCAGGCGCGCAAGGAAATGACCGAACAGGGCGCCGCCATCGTGTCCCAGAGCGATCAGCTGTACCAGATCCAGCTCGACCGCCGTGATGCCGAAAGTGCCCAGGCCCGTACCCTGCAACTGATCAGCACGTTGCTGGCACTGCTGGTGGGCGTCATTGCCGCCGTGGTCATCACTCGCCAGATCACTCGCCCATTGCGCGAAACCCTGGCGGTGGTCGATCGCATCGCCAGCGGTGACCTGTCCCACAATGTGCTGGTCACCCGTCGCGATGAACTCGGCGTGTTGCAACAAGGCATCGCGCGCATGGGCGTGACCCTGCGCGACTTGATCAGCGGCATCCGCGACGGCGTGACCCAGATCGCCAGCGCCGCCGAAGAGCTGTCGGCCGTGACCGAGCAGACCAGTGCCGGGGTCAACAGCCAGAAAGTCGAGACCGATCAGGTCGCTACCGCCATGCACGAGATGACCGCCACCGTGCAGGAAGTCGCGCGCAACGCCGAAGAAGCCTCGCAAGCCGCTGCGGCGGCGGACGGCGAAGCCCGTGAAGGCGACAAAGTGGTCAACGAAGCCATCGCCCAGATCGAGCGCCTGGCCAGCGAAGTGGTGCGTTCCACCGAAGCCATGAGCGTGCTGCAACAGGAAAGCGACAAGATTGGCAGCGTCATGGACGTGATCAAGGCCGTCGCCGAACAGACCAACCTGCTGGCACTCAATGCCGCCATCGAAGCGGCCCGGGCCGGTGAAGCCGGTCGTGGTTTTGCGGTGGTGGCCGACGAGGTTCGCGGCCTGGCCCAGCGCACGCAGAAATCCACCGAGGAAATCGAAGGCCTGGTGGCCGGCCTGCAGAACGGCACGCAACAAGTGTCCGCCGTGATGAACAACAGCCGTGTCCTCACCGACAGCAGCGTGGCCCTCACCCGCAAGGCCGGCGAGTCACTGGAGAACATCACCCGCACGGTGTCCAACATCCAGTCGATGAACCAGCAGATCGCCGCCGCTGCCGAACAGCAAAGTGCCGTGGCCGAAGAGATCAGCCGCAGCATCATCAACGTGCGCGATGTGTCTGAACAGACCGCCACCGCCAGCAATGAGACCGCCAAGTCCAGCGTTGAGCTGGCGCGGCTGGGTGGTCAATTGCAGCAAATGGTGAGCCACTTCCGCGTCTGATCGTACACCGTCGGTGATTGAAAGGCCCATTCGCGGGCAAGCCCGCTCCCACAGGTAGAGAGTCGAACACAGACTCTGTGAACGACCCAACACCCTGTGGGAGCGAGCTTGCTCGCGATTGCGTTCTCACAGACCGCATCTGAAAGGGTGTGCTGCGCGGCTTACCGCGTACCGCGCTGGCGCAATGCCGACGGCATGAAGTACGCGTCTTCGGGTACCGGCTGGGCAAAGTCCACTGTGCCCGGCTCTTCGTTATCCAGGTTCTGCACGTAGTAACGACGCGCCTGCAAGTCATGGAATACGTCCAGCGCACTCCAGGTGGTGGGCAGGTCGTAGAAGTTTTTCAGGTAGGCCATCGACACCCGCCACAACTCCCCTCGCCCGTCATATTGATCCACCAATGCGGCGCCCCAACTGTCCTCGTCAAGAAACAGCACGCGCTTGGAATAGATATGCCGCGCGCCCGGCTTGAGCGTGCCTTCGACCACCCAGACCCGATGCAGCTCATAACGGGTGAATTGCGGGTTGAGGTGGCCCGGTGTGAGCAACTGCTCGTACTTCACCTCAGGGCTGCCGACTTTGTAATTGTTATAGGGGATGTAGACCTCTTGCTTGCCCTTGAGCTTCCAGTCGTAGCGGTCTGGCGAGCCGTTGAACAGGTCCGTATCGTCCGCCGTGCGCAGGCCGTCGGATGAGGCGATCGGGGTGTCATACGCGAGGTTCGGCGCCCGGCGCACACGGCGCTGGCCCGCGTCGTAGACCCAGGCCTGACGCGGGTCCTTGAGCTGGTCCAGGGTCTCGTGAACCAATGCCGCACCGCCCGCCAGACGGGCCGGGCTCTTCACGAACGCCAGGTAGTAAAACAGCATGTTTTTCAGGTCGGCAAACTGCCCGCCCGAGCGGTAATAGTTGAAGAGCCCCTCCTGCTGCGAGGTCACAAGCGCGAAGCTGCCGTTGCGTTGTACCGGCGCTTCGGAGGCACGACGGACCACATAGATACCGCGATAACGGGTGATGTGGTTCCACAGCACCTCAATGCCATCCTTGGGCACCGGAAACGGCACACCGCCATAGGCATCGGCAAAACCGGTGCCGCCATCGAGCAGCTTGGCCGAGGTCGCGTTTTTCAAGGTGTTGTCATACAGCCACTGCGGTGCCGCGCCCGAGCGGCGAGAGGGATATACCGGCATCTGGAAGGTGTCGGGGTAGCTGTTGAACAGTGCGATCTGACCCGGGCTGAGGTGGGCCTTGTGCTGTTCAAGGTTGGCCTTGGTGATGGTGAACAGGGGCTTGTCCGCCGCATACGGGTCCAGGTGATGCTGGCCCGGCTTGTAGCCCGCCGGTGCCTGGGTGATGCCGCCGTTCCAGGCCGGAATGGTCCCGGCCGCATTGCCGGCACGCTCGGCCCCCAGCGGTGTCAGCGTGGTCTTCAATTGCTCGGCCTGCTGGGGCGAGATCGCGGCCAGCGCGCTGCCGGCGGCCAGGCTCAGGAGCAGCGCCAGCGTGGTCTTGGTCAGTCGTGAAGTGTGAAACATGATCGTTCTCCGAAGTACAAAAACCTGTGGGAGCGGGCTTGCTCGCGAAGAGGGCGGCACATCCAGCACAGATGTCGCCTGATTCACCGCTTTCGCGAGCAAGCCCGCTCCCACAATGGGTCTGCGTGTAGCAATCAAAGGAAGTACTTGAGGTTGAAGCCGACGTTGTCGCGGTCACGCAGGCCGTTGTCCTGCCCACCGCCGTAGAACTCGGTGTATTGCAGCTCGGCCTCCAGCTTGTTCTGGTAGTTGGCCTTGATCCCCAGGGTGTAGGCCTTGCGGCCCTCGATGATGTTGCCCGCCTGGTAGCTGTTGCCCTTGAAGTCATCCTTGTAGACGACATAAGGCGAGACGTTGACCCCGGCATACACGTCGTTCCAGGTGCCGTTGAGCATCGCGGTGTAGCTGTAGGAGTTGCGGTTGACCTGATCGCTGCGTTCGCCGCCGGACACATAGGAAAAGTTGCCGGTGCCAGCGTAGTAACGGGTACTGCCGTCATACGCGGTGTATTGCAGGTTGCTGCCGCGCAGGTGCTCGGACGCCAGCTCGAATACGCCGAACATCGAGTCGAATGACAGGCTCGGGCCAAAGTTGTAGATGGTGCCCACGGATGTGTTGAACGCTTCCACCCGCTCGGCGTTATTGATCTGGCTGTCGAGCGTGACCTGCTGCCCGCCGATGTTGATGGTCTGGCCGCCTGCCGCTGCGGCGGCGCCGTTGGCCAGGTCGCCGATCAGGTCGTTGGTGGCGGCGACCCCGATGGGCAGGTTCGGCCGATAGGCCACTTCGCCGAAAACCGACGCCTGGCCCAGGGTGGTGTTGAAACTGAAGCCGTACATGCGGATGTCTTCGGCGTAGCGCCGATGCGCCTGAATATTGCCCAGCACATCCATGGTCGCCAAGCCGTTGGCCAGTTGCCCCGCCTGGCTGCCGGCAACACCGGCCAACAGGTTGGTCAGGGCGTTCATGTCGATGCCCTTGTACCCACCCAGATCGGCGGAAATCGTCGGTTCCTTGGCGTGGTAGTTGACCATGTACAACCCGAACTCGGTGCTGTTGAGCTCTTCTACGATGTAGCGAAAAGCGAAACCGAACTGGCCGTCGTTGCGCGCGTTGTAATCCTTGCCGACCGAGGCCACTTTGACGGTGTTGCCAAAGGCCGGGGTGACCCCGTTGGCGTACAGGCCGGTGGTGCTCAGGGCCTGGCTGAGCAGCGGGTTGTTGCCCAGCGCGCTGTACAGATCGATCACGTTGCCGAAGCCAGGCACCGGGGTGTCCAGGGCAGTACCGGTAAAGTTGTTGTAGGCGGTGTTGCCGCCGTCGGCGAACAGGTCCGTCTGCGAGTAGAACGTGCCGACCGGGTCGATGCGGGTTTCCTTCCAGTTCGTCTGGTAAAAGCTTTCCATGGTCAGGCTGTCGGTCAGGCCGATGTTGAAGCTCAGCGCTTCCACCGGCACCAGCACTTCCTTGACTTCGGCCCCGGGCAAACGGTATTTGGCCGCGTCCACCGGGTTGGTGGTGTTGACCCCGCCACGGTAGAAAATCCCCTCACCCCAGTTGAACACCTGGCGCCCGACACGGGCCGTGACTGGCATCTGCGCAACGTCCCAGTTGCCATAGAGGTAGGCATCGAGCATCTCCACCCGGCTGCCGGCGATATCGCGGGTCTGGTCAGTAAAGTGGTCGTCCTGCGGGAAACTCTGACTGGGTTGCGACGGGTTGTTGTTACGGTAGTAATCGTTGCGCTTGTCCATCAATTGGGTGTCATAGAACGCGGTGCCGCGCACGAACATCCCGTAGTTCTGATAGTTGGCCTCGAGCTCCGAGGTGATCTTGTACACCTCGGAAACCAGCCCGGTGTCGAAGTTGCGATTGCCGTCGTTGGTGTTGACGTCGTCGTTGTTTTTGTCCCGGCCCTGGACCCGCCACAAGCGGCCATAAGACAAGGTACTGTCGAATGAACCGGTGATCTGGTTGTCCAGCACGCTGAACTCCTTGGCCTGCACGCCGTCGACCGCGCACAGTTGCAGCAGCCCTGCCAGGCCCACGCCGGGAAGCGCCGTGCCAGACAGGCGAAATCGAGTGCTCATGATCCGTTCCTCTTTCCCTGGTTTTATTGTTTTTGTGTTCTGAAACTGTGGCTGCGATGGCTATGGCGCCAATCCCGCACGGGCGTAAATCCGGCTGTGGGCGCCGAAATTTCCCAGCAGTTTGAACAGCTGCCGGTTGAGTGCCGGATGGTCGAAGTCTTCGCGCTGCAGCTGATTACCGCTGCTGAAATCGCTGGTGATCGGTGCCGTGTCCAACCACTGGCCGATGGCTTCATCAAACGCCGCGGATTCGTCGACGGACTCGGCACTCACCACTTCACACAGGTAGTTCACTGAATACGGCGGATAGCGGCCGTCCTGTGCAGAGTCGGTATAAGCGTCGAGCATCGGGTGTGCATGGCCGGCGCGCAGCAGGCGACGAAGCCAGGTCGACTGATACTTCTCCACTTCCATGTGTCGGGTGGCGACCCGTTCGATGGCGGCATGTTTGTCCGCATCGAAGCCGGCCAGGGCCTTGCCTTCCAGCACCAGCAGGCTCGCCAGTTCGACACCGGGCAACGGCTTGGCGTGATAAGGCTGGGTCAGGTCCTGAACGTGGTGCAGGCCCCAACCGAGAAATCGATAGCCCCAATAAGGATGGCCAGTGGCAAACGCCAGTCGCGCCAAGCCCATGTACTGGTAGGCGCGCCAGTCCGGCCAGCTGCGCTGAAGAAACCCGGCAGCGGCGTACACCACCGGGCTTTCATGGAAGAAGCCCATATGGAACGGCGCCTGGGAGCTGTACTGAAACCGGGCGTCGCCGAAAGGCTGCGGGCCGAAGCCGTACAACGCGCCGACTTCGCCGGGGTTGTCACTGAACAGGTTGATGTCGTGGCCGTAATCCGGCTCATCGGCAGCGCTGGCCAACACGGCCAGGGGCGCGACTTGTTCGTGGTCAGCGACAACGATGAAGCGCTGGCGATTCCACGGTGAAAGCGTCTGTTGCACCATGACTTGTTCGGCCTTGAGGTGTTCACGCTCGGGCAGATCCTTGCCCGGCATCGGCTGGATGACCATCGCCAGATGAATCCCGGGGTTGATGCGCAGTGCGCTGAGGAAGTCGTGGCGCAGATTGTCCCCAGGCACGACGGGCAATCGCAGGTTGTCGGGGCGCGGCGGGTATTGGGCGAAGTGCTCGCGGGCGAAGCGCTCCTGCTCATCGAGCAGCGCACTCACGGCCTGGTATTGCTGCGAAAGAAACTGTTCCAGCGGCTCGACTTCGACCTGCGGTGCATCACGCAAGGCCGGCAAATCCTGCAACGCCAGGTAGCTGCCCACCGTATGGTTCGACCAGCCCCAGGCTGTGGGGGCCGTTGCACAAAGCAGCAACAGGAGGAATGTCAGCTTCATTGCTTGGTTCTTATTGGATGTGCTGTGGGGGTTGAGCCTAACAACCGACCCTGCCCCTGACACTGTCCAATCTCACCAGAAAAGGTCTCCGATAGCGCCACATGCAAGGTAGAAGAAACACCACAGTTCATTGTGGGAGCGGGCTTGCTCGCGAAGGCGGAGTGTCAGTCGCCATTGATGTCACAGACACATCGCCTTCGCGAGCAAGCCCGCTCCCACAGGGGGGATCTACGGTGTTCTTTCAGGCGGGGTAACCAGTGATTTTGCGGATGCTCTGGTACAGCGGCTTGAGCTGTCGATACATGCGCAGGTAGACCTCTTTGTACAGTCGCTCATAGATCTGCTGCGCCTCGGGTTGCGGCATGAATACCGCACCGACCCGGGTCATGGCGGCCATCGCCGTGGGGAAATCCGCGTGCAGTCCCAGCCCCACCGCGCAGCAAATGGCCGCGCCCAGGCCGGACGCTTCGTAGACATGCGGACGCTCGGCCGGCAGGCCGAAAATGTTCGCCGTGAGTTGCATCGCGGCATCACTCTGGGAGCCACCACCGGCGACGCGCAAGCGCGTGATGGAGACCCTCGAACGCTTCTCGATTTTCTCCATGCCCTGACGCAAGGCATACGCCAGACCTTCGAGGATCGCCCGGTAAATGTGTGCGCGGGTATGCACGTCGCCGAAGCCGATCATCGCGCCCTTGGCTTCGACACCCGGCTCGCGGATACCGGGCGACCAGTAGGGTTGCAGCATTAACCCCATGGAGCCCGGCGGCACGGCGTCGACCAGCGCATCGAAGAGTTGCTCGGGCTCCACACCCTGGGCTTTGGCCTGCTGCATTTCCCGCAGACCGAACTCGTTCTTGAACCAGCTGACCATCCAGTAGCCGCGATAAATCATCACCTCGCAGTTGTATTGATCCGGTACCGCAGACGGGTAAGGCGGAATCAACGGAACGATTTCCAGGTAGCGCGACCGGGTGCTGGTGATCGTCGCCGTGGTGCCGTAGGAAAGGCACACGGTGCCTGGGTCGACGACGCCGGAACCCACGACTTCGCAGGCCTTGTCGGCACCTGCGGCGATCAGCGGCAGCCCCTCGGGAATGCCGGTGTGGCGGCTGGCCTCGGCGCTGATGTAGCCGAGGGTTTCACCGGGCTTGTGCAGGCTCGGAAGTTGTTCGGGACGCACCGCCAGCGCCTGCCATTTCCAGTCGGCGGGGGCGGCCCAGCGCAAGCGCTTGAAGTCGAACGGCAGGTAACCGACGCAACAGCCCACCGAATCGACAAAGCGCCCACACAGGCGATGGGTGAGAAACCCCGAGAGCAGCAAAAACTTGTCGGTCGCCGCCCAGACCTCAGGCTGGTGGCGGGCGATCCAGTTGGCCTCGGCCTGGGCGCGAAAGTAGTCCACTGTGGCTTGCGCGCCGACCAGTTTGAACAGCCAGCCCCACGGTCCCTTGATGCCACCCTTGACTTCGGCCTGGCGTTGATCGAGCCACAGGATCGCCGGGCGCAGCGCCTTGCCCTGGGCATCGACGTTGATCACCGTGCCGCGCTGGGTGGTCAGGGATACACCGGCGATCTGTGAGCGATCGATGCCGGTTTGCTGCCACAACTGCTGGCAGGCCTCACCCAGTTTTGTCCAGTAATACTCCGGGTCCTGTTCGGCCCAGCCGGGTTGAGTCGAATAATAGGCCTGCAACTCGACCTTGCCTTTGCCCAGCAGATTGCCCTGCAGGTCGAAGAGCAGCGCGCGCACGCTCTGGGTGCCATTGTCGATGGCCAACAGGTAACGCTTGTTCGGGTGGTTATCCATGGAGCTCTCTTCAATGGGCATCAATGCGCGGCATCCGGCAAACCATGATGGCGTTGCCACAACGCCCGATAACGCTGTAATTCCTGCTGCCAATGCTCATCGTCCCAACCCAGTCGCGGTTGGCAGAGTTGGCCAATGGCAGCGAAATAATCCTCGCCACCGCGCGGCAGCAACAGGCCCAGGCGGGTTCGGCGCAGCAGCAGGTCATCCAGGTGCAGGACCATTTCCCCATCGCAGGCAACGGCCAGCTCCGCCCACAAGGTGTCAGTGCCGCCGACGGTGTCATGGCCGAGTTCCGCGATCAGTTGCGCCAGCCTCGGCAGGTCACGGCCATGCCGCCCGGCCAGGCGCCGCCACCGGTTGGCGCTGAGCCCCGGTATCGCCAGCGGCGGCACGGCGGCGAACACTGGCGCGGCGTCATCAACGAACGGACGATCGAGCATGGTTGCACAGGCCTTGAGCACTTCAATCGCCTGCGGGCGAAAGGTGGTCAGCTTGCCGCCGGCCAGGGTCACGCAACCAGGCTCCTGCCACAGCACATGCTCACGGGTTTCATTCGACGGCTTGTCTTGATGCTCCCCCGCCGCACTGCCCACCACCGGGCGCACGCCCGACCAGGTCGACAGCACATCGGCGGCGACCACCTCGGCCTGGGGGAACTGTTGGCTGCAGGCCGCCAGCAGATAGTCGAGCTCATCAAAGCTGATGCTCGCGCTCTGGTCCAGATCGCCGTGATGATCGAGGTCCGTGGTGCCGACCACCGTGGCACCCTCCCAAGGGAAAACGAACACCGGTCGACGGTCGTGCTCGTGCAGAAAGGTGAAGGCTTGCGCCACGGGCAGGCGCCAGCCCGGCAACAGCAAATGACTGCCACGCAACGGCCGCAACTGGCGAGGGGCATCGGGCAGGCGCAAGCGCTCGGCCCACGCGCCGGTGGCCACGGCCAGCACACCACAACGCAATGTCAGTAACCCGCCCCCTTCGCAGTCTTCGACCTGAACCCCGCAAACGCGCCCCTCTTCACGCAACAATTGCTGCACGCGCACGCCGTTGAGCACCACGGCGCCGTCGGCCCGGGCCTCGCCCAATACGCGCATCACCAGACGGGCATCATCGGTCAGCGCATCGACAAAACAGGTGCCGCCCAGCAGGTCATCTTCCTTCACCCCGGGTGCCAGATAACGCAGTTGTTGCGCGTCATGGAAGTGATGGCTGCGTCGCCCGGCCAATGCGTCATAGATGGACAGCAAACCACCCAGCACCCGCGGTCCGGGAAAACCGCCACGGTAATGCGGCATCATGAAACTCATCGGCTCCACCAGCCCCGGCGCCTCATCGAGCAGGCGCTGGCGTTCGCGGACTGAGTCGCGGGTCAGGCGCCACTGGCCCTTGGCGATGTAGCGCAAGCCGCCATGGACCATTTTCGAGGAGCGGCTGGAGGTGCCCCAGGCGAAATCGCGCTGCTCCAACAGCAGGCAACGCCACCCGCGGCGCGCGGCTTCGCGCAGGATGCCGGCGCCGCTGATGCCGCCACCGATGACGATCAGGTCCCAGGTTTCATCCGCCAGCGTCGGCAGCACTCGCTGTCGCCACGCCGCGTTCCAGTCCAGGCTCATGGCCGTCACTCCTGCAACAGCGTGCCAGGGTTCAGTCGCCCGGCCGGATCGAAATGCCGACTCAGTGCCTGCAGGGTGTCCATCGCCAGCGCGCCCTTCTCCCGCCGCAGGTACGGCGCGTGGTCCTTGCCCACGCCATGCTGGTGACTGATGGTGCCGTGGTTGTCGACGATGGTCTGGCTGGCCGCCTGCTTGAGCGCCTGCCAGCGCGCCAGGGTGGCGGGGTAGTCGGCCGCCGGGCGAAACACATAGGTGGTGTAGATGCTCGATCCTTCGCCATAGACATGGGAAAGGTGGGTGAAGACATGCACCCGCTCGCCTTCGGCAGCCAAGGCGTCGCGCAGGCTGTTTTCGATCAGCGTGAGCAGGTTATCGACGTTGCTCCAGTCAGTGGCGGTTTCCAGGGTGTCCACCACGTAACCGGCGTTCCACAGGTTTTCCCGCAGGTAGGGAAAACGAAAACGGTTCTGCGCCCACTTCTTGCCGAGCAAGGTGCCGGTAAACACCCCGCCGAACGCCTTGAGGTGCTGCCGGGCCTGACGCAGGGACAGCGCATTTTGTCGACGATTGCCGGTAACACCGAACGTCAGCAGGCATTTGCCCGCACCGGCGCCGCGCAGGGCCAGGTACTTTTCCAGCCAGGCGATCTGCTGCGGGTGACCGGCCAGCGCCAGCTGGGTTTCGGTTTCCACCGCGTTGGACAGACGCAGCATCGACAGCGGTACCCGCGCCTGGGCCAACTGGCGGATGGCTTGCAGCGCCTTGGGCCAATCGGGCAGAAACACACCATAGAAACGCTCATCGGCGGGCAGAGCGCTGACCCGTACCTTCACCTCGGAAATGATCCCGAAGCGGCCCTCACAGCCCAACACCACCTCGCGCAGATCGGGCCCGGCCGCCGAGGCCGGAAAGGAGGGAATTTCCAAAGGTCCGGCAAATGTTTCCAGTGTCCCGCCGGCGAACAATTGCTCGATCCGCCCATAACGCAATGACTGCTGGCCACTGGAGCGGCTGGCGACCCAACCACCCAGGGTCGACAGCTCCCACGATTGCGGGAAATGCCCCAGGGTGTAACCACGGGCGCGCAACTGACTTTCCACCTGCGGTCCGCTGGTGCCAGGGCCGAACGTGGCCATCAGGCTCTGTTCGTCGAGGTCCAGCAGGCGATTCATGCGGGCCAGGGAAACCGTCACCACCGGCCGTGCGGAACTCGGCGGGTTGATGTGACCGGCCACCGAGGTGCCGCCGCCATAAGGAATCAGGCACAGGTCCTGTTCATGGGCGAGCAACAGTAACCGGCGAATCTGTTCAGCGTTCACGGGATAGGCCACGGCGTCGGGATAATTCCCCAACGCGCCTTCACGCAACGCCAGCCAGTCCGGCAGGCTCTGCCCTCGCGCATGCAGCAACCGATCATGGGCATCCACGCTGTACAAGAAGTGTTGCTGCAACCGCGACGGGGGCACGCGGGCCAATGCTGTCTCAAGCGTCGCATCGGGCAGCGCTCGACCGTCTCCCACCCGCTGGGCGAGAAAACTCGCGCCCTGGGCCGGCAGTTCGACCACCGTGGTTGCATCTCCCCAGCCGTTCCAGCGTCGCATGCGTGTGTCCTTTTGCGGTTCTGATCAGTGATATTTCAGGCCCCCATACTAGTCAGCCGCCGAAAAGTGTCACGGTCGCATCCGGCCAGTTCGAGTAGCCAATTGAGTCAAACGTCGCGCAGGCGTCAGCCATTTACTTTAGCCGTGGTTTCAAATTACCTTTCAGGGCATTCATCCGCGCACGCGGGCCTTGATCAAAGGAATACGATCATGCAATCCCTGGGCTTCACTTCAGTTCCGCCGCTGCTCAAATACCTGCGTCATGCCGAACAACTGGGCATGGCCATCGAGCCTGCGTTGGCGGCTGCCGGGTTGCAGGCACAGCAGTTGAGTGACAACAGCCTGCGGTTGCCAGGTGAAGCCCATGAACGGCTGCTCGACTATTTCTGCGAACACTCGGGCGATGCGTTGTTCGGTCTCAACGCCGCGCGTTTTGTGTTGCCCAACTCCTGGAGCGTGCTGGGTTACATCACCATGAACTGCGCGACACTGGGCGACGCCATGAGCCGCATCATGCCGTTCGAGAAACTGGTGGGAGACATGGGCGTCAGCCGCGCCGAGGTGCAGGGCAGCGAGGTGCACCTGATCTGGACATGCCGCCATCAGCGCCCGCGAATTCGCCGACACCTGGTGGAAAACGTGCTCGGTTCCTGGCTGCAATACGCGCGCTGGATCGCCGACACGCAAATGTCACCGGCTGCCGTCTGGCTGGAACATGCCTGTCCGGCCGACACGACGCTGGCACAGTACGAGCAGTTCTTCGACTGTCCGGTACTGTTCGACCAGCCTTATTCGGCGCTGATTGTCCCATTGCCGTATTTGCAGTTGCCATTGCGCCAGGCCGATGCGCAATTGCTGCGCACCCTGGAAGAACATGCCCAGGGGTTGATGGCCACACTGGAGGACGCTTCGCTGGAACAGCGGGTCAAAAGCATCCTGCGAAAACTGCTCAAGGAAGGTCTGCCACGCAAGGAGCAGGTGGCCGAGCATCTCGCGGTGTCAGTGCGCACGCTGCAACGCCAGCTGCATCAGGCCGGTACGTCGTACCAGCAGATCCTCGATGACCTGCGCCAGGAGCTGGCCGAGCATTACCTGCTCAACAGCACCCTGCCGATCCAGGACATCGCCCAGTACCTGGGTTTCACTGAACCCCGCTCGTTTCACCGCACGTTCAAAAGCCGGCGCGGGATGCCGCCCGGCGAGTTTCGCCAAACCCACCGGGTGCCGAACGAAGGCTGAAGGCGTAAACCTGAGGGGCTGAAGGCTCAGAGACTTATCGCGTTGGTGAACACCAACCGATTGCCGAACGGGTCGGCGATGGTCATGTCCTGGCTGCCCCAGGGCATGGCCTGAATCTGCGGATGGGAAAACCTGTATTGCTTGGCCAACAGTTGCTGCTGAAACTTCTCCAGCTCATCCGTCTCGATCCGCAGCGCAGACCCCGGTGTGCTGTCGCCATGGTGTTCGGACAAGTGCAGCACACATTCGCCACGGGAGATTTGCAGGTACAGCGGGTAATTCGCTTCGAATCGATGTTGCCAGTCGATCTTGAACCCCAGGAAATCGACGTAGAACTCCACTGCCTTGGCTTCGTCGAAAATACGCAGGATCGGAGTTGTTTTGCCGAAGCTCATCGGGTTGCTCCCTGTAGGAGCGAGCCTGCTCGCGATGGTCGTTAACGATAACGCGTTTTGACTGGCTAAACGCGGCGCCTTTGACTCCATCGCGAGCAGGCTCGCTCCTACATGATTGAACAGCGTTAGGTTGTCGGGTTTGATAACAGTCCTTCGGCGCGGAAATGCCATTCATTAGTCTCAAAGTGCCATCACTGTGACGCCGTCCTCGAAACTCACTGAAAACCCGTGCGCAAATCCCCTTCCCGGGCCAGAAACCGTCCTTCCCTGCGCCCGTTGGCCTGGCCATCACGGTAACTCAACACACCGTTGATCCATACCCCTTCAATGCCCTCCGCCGCCCGCTGTGGGTCGTTGAAGTCGGCGACATCACGAATGGTCGCCGGGTCGAACAACACCAGGTCCGCCCAATGGCCTTCGCGTATTTCACCGCGCGCCTTCAAGCCGAAGCGCGCCGCCGACAGCCCGGTCATTTTGTGCACGGCGGTGTGCAGCGGGAACAGTCCCACGTCGCGGCTGAAATGTCCGAGCACCCGAGGGAATGCGCCCCACAAGCGTGGGTGCGGAAACGGATCTTCCGGCAAGCCGTCGGAGCCGACCATCGACAGCGGATGCGCGAGGATCCGACGGACATCCGCCTCATCCATTCCGTAGTACACCGCACCGGCCGGTTGCAGTTGGCGAGCGGCCTCCAGCAACGGCAGATTCCATTCGGCGGCGATGTCCATCAGGTCGCGGCCGCCCATCTGCGGATGCGGGGTCGACCAGGTGATGGTGATGCGGTGGGCATCGGTCACCTGCTTGAGGTCCAGGGTCGAAGAGCTCGCGGCGTAGGGATAACAGTCGCAACCCACCGGGTGGGTCTTCGCTGCCTCTTCGAGGGATGCCAGCAACTGCGGACTACGCCCCCAGTTACCGGCGCCGGCACATTTGAGGTGAGAGATGATCACCGGGCTTTGCGCATGGCGACCGATCCGGTACGCCTCGTCCATGGCCTCCAGCACAGGCTCGAATTCGCTGCGCAAATGGGTGGTATAGACCGCCCCGAACGCGGTCAATTCTTCGGTCAGTTGCATCACTTCATCGGTCGATGCCGAGAAGGCGCTGGCATAGGCAAGGCCGGTGGAAAGGCCCAGGGCGCCGGCCTCGAGGCTTTCGCGCAGTTGCTCGCGCATCGCGCTGATTTCGTCTGCCGTGGCGGTGCGAAACAGGTCGTCCAGATGATTGCTGCGCAACGCCGTATGACCGACCAGCGCGGCAACGTTCAGCGTGGTGTTCGCCGCTTCGACGGCCACGCGGTAGTCGCGGAAGGTCGGATAAACGAACGCAGCGGCCGTGCCGAGCAGGTTCATCGGGTCCGGCGGATCGCCGCGCAAGCTCACTGGCGAGGCACTGATCCCGCAGTTGCCGACGATGACCGTGGTCACGCCCTGGCTGAGCTTGGGCAGCATCTGCGGCTGACGAATCACCACGGTGTCGTCATGGGTGTGCACGTCGATGAAACCCGGCGCCAGCACATGGCCCTGCGCGTCGATTTCCTCGCTGGCACGGGCATCGCGCAAGTTGCCGATACGCTCGATGCGCCCGTTGAGAATGGCCACGTCGGCGGGGTATCCAGGGCTGTTGCTGCCGTCGATGATCAGGGCGTTGCGAATCAGCGTGTCGTACTGCATGTCAGTCTCCCAGCGGCAAGTGATCGTCGCCGCCGCGGTATTCGTCGAGGGCGAGTTTGATCCGCCGCAGACGTTCTTGATTGTCTTCAGGATTGGCCAGGGCCAGCTCGGTGGCGAGCACGTCGATGGCCAGCAGCATGCCGTAGCGCGCTGCCGTGGGTTTGTAGATGAACGAGGTTTCGGCGCTTTGCAGGGGCAGGACGATGTCGGCCAGTTGCGCCAGGGGCGAATCTGCCCGGGTGATGGCCAGAATGCCTGCCCCATAGTTGCGCGCCAGCTCCAGCGTTTCAATCAGCTCCGGGGTGATCCCGGTCAGCGAGCAGACAATCACCACGTGTTCAGCGCTGAGGCTGGCGGCGGTGACGCGCATCATCACCGCATCGTGGCACACCGCAATCGGATAGCCGAGGCGCACCAGGCGCACTTGCAGTTCATCGCTGCACAGGGTCGAGCAGCCACCCATGCCGAAAGCGTGGATCATGCGCGCCTTGCCCAGCAGTTTCACCGCATCGGCGAAACGCGACTCATCGAACGCGGCCAGGTGCTGGCGCAAGGTCGACTCGATGTCGCCCACGATCTGCCCGTAGAACGCCGACTGCTCGGGCGTGCCCGCCGGGTCGAGAAACCGGCTGCCGACGCCGCTGGCCTGGGCCAGTTGCAAGCGCAAGTCACGCAGGTCCTTGCAGCCGACCGTACGGGCGAACCGCGACAGCGTGGCGCTGCTGACCTCTGCCCGCAGCGCCAGTTCATCGAGGCTGGCGGAGGCGGCAAATCCTACGTCGTCGAGCATCAGGCGGGCGATGCGTCCTTCACCAGCGCTGAAGGAGTCCTGACGGGCGCGGATCTGGTAGAGGATGTCCATGCAAGTGGCTCCGGCTAAATCAGGTAAGAAAGGCCAACGGTCAGGCCGAAGGCGACGACCGAGATCAATGTCTCGAGCACGGTCCAGGTCTTGAAGGTCTGGGTAACGGTCATGTTGAAGTATTCCTTGATCAACCAGAAACCACCGTCGTTGACGTGGGAAAAGATAACCGACCCGGCGCCAGTCGCCAGCACCAGCAACTCCGGATGGGGATAACCCAGACCAATGGCCACTGGTGCGACCACGCCTGAAGCGGTGGTCATGGCCACAGTGGCAGAACCGGTGGCGATGCGCATCAGTGCGGCAAACAGCCAGCCCATCAACAGCGGCGACAAATGAAATTCGTGGGCCAGGCCGACGATCTGGTCGGTGACGCCGGCGTCCACCAGAATCCGGTTCAAGCCACCACCGGCGCCTACCAGCAAGGTGATGCTCGCGGTCGGCGCCAGGCATTCGTTGGTGAACTTGAGGATCGATTCACGGTTGAAGCCCTGGGCCAGGCCGAGGGTCCAGAAACTCAACAATGTGGCCAGCAACAGCGCGATCACCGAGTTGCCGATGAACAGCAGGAACTGATTGAAACCACTGCCCGGCGTAGAAATCAGATTGGCCCAGCCACCGATCAGCATCAGCACCACCGGCAACAGGATGGTCGCCATGGTGATGCCGAAACCCGGCAGGCTGTCGCGCGGTTCACGCTCCAGGAACTGGCGTTCCAGCGGGTTTTCCGCCGGCAACTGAATGCGCGGCACGATGAATTTGGCGTACAGGGGACCTGCGATGATCGCCGTCGGAATGCCGATCAGGATTGCGTACATCAAGGTCTGCCCCACCGACGCCTGATACACCTGCACCGCCAGCATCGCCGCCGGGTGCGGCGGTACCAGCGCATGCACCACCGAAAGCCCGGCGACCATCGGCAAGCCGACCATCAGGATCGAGACGCCAACCCGCCGCGCCACGGTAAAGGCAATCGGTACCAGCAAGACGAAACCGACTTCGAAGAACAGCGGCAACCCCACCAGAAACGCGATGGTCACCATCGCCCAATGCGCGTTCTTCTCGCCAAAGCGGTCGATCAAGGTCCGCGCCACCTGCTCGGCGCCACCGGACTCGGCCATCATCTTGCCGAGCATGGTGCCCAGCGCCACTACCAGCGCGATGTGTCCCAGGGTCTTGCCGACCCCGGCCTCGTACGCCCCCACCACACCCGACGGCGGCATGCCCGCCACCAGCGCCAGGCCAATGGAAATCAGGGTGATGACAATGAACGGGTTGAGCCGGTAACGGGCGATCAGAACGATCAGTGCAATGATGGCGATGGCGGCATACACCAGCAGCCAATAGCCGAAGGACAGGGTCATGCGGTACTCCTCGAGAGGGTCACGTCGAAATATTTGTGAAACTCTTAAAACATTTCGGAAGGTTATTTTCAAACGAGGTGAAAGTAATTTTCGTGCAGAGGTAAGGCGTGTCGCGCAGAGGTATGAGTTGTCGCAAATAATGAAAATCAGGCAGGCGGATTTTCATCGCGCCTGCCTGTTTGATTTCAGTCGTGCTGCATCCGGGCACGCTTGAGCAATTTCTTGCAACGCTCGGACAAATGCAGCACCCGCAGATGCTTGCCGGCCTTGGCATAGCGCTCGCGCAAGGTGCCCAGTGCAGCGATGGCCGAGTAGTCGACAAAGCTCAGGTGCTGGCAATCCAGGGTCACTTGCGCCGGGTCATTGGCCGGGTCGAACTGATTGAGGAAGGGTGTCGTCGAGGCGAAGAACAGCGTGCCATGCACCCGGTACAGCTTGCTGCCGTCGGTTTCCAGATGACTGTCGGCGTACAGCTGCCGGGCCTGCTGCCAGGCGAAATTGAGCGCCGCGATGATGATCCCGCAGAGCACTGCCATTGCCAGATCGGTGAAAACAGTAATCACCGTCACCGCGATGATCACCAGCACGTCGTTCAACGGCACCTTGTTCAGCACCCGCAACGAAGCCCAGGCGAAGGTCTGTTGCGACACCACGAACATCACCCCCACCAGCGCGGCCAGCGGAATGCGCTCGATAAGCGGCGACAGAAACAGGATGAACAACAGGATCGACACCCCCGCCACCACCCCGGACAAACGCCCGCGACCGCCGGAGCTGAGGTTGATCACGGTCTGGCCGATCATGGCGCACCCGCCCATGCCGCCGAACGCACCGGACACCAGATTCGCCGCCCCCAGCGCCACGCACTCGCGATCCGGGTAACCACGGCTCTCGGTGAATTCGTCGGTGAGGTTCAGGGTCAACAGGGTTTCCAGCAACCCGACCAGCGCCATCACGATCGCGTAGGGCGCGATGATGCGCAGGGTGTCCAGGTTCCACGCAATGTCCGGCAGCGCCAGCGTCGGCAAGCCACCGGCAATGTGCGCCATGTCGCCCAGGGTTCGGGTCGGCAGGCCAAGCAGATACACCGCCAGGCCCACGCCGAGAATCGCCACCAGCGCCGGCGGCACCGTACGGGTCAGGCGCGGCATCACATAGACAACGGCCATGGTCACCGCGACCAGCCCGAGCATCATGTACAGCGGCGTACCGCTCAACCAGGCCTCACCGTTCTTGAAGTGCTCCAGTTGCGCCAGGGCAATGACGATCGCCAGGCCGTTGACGAAACCGAGCATCACCGGGTACGGCACCATGCGCACCAGCTTGCCGAGCTTGAGCAGCCCGAACGCGATCATGATCAACCCGCCCAGCAACACCGTGGCCAGCAGATACTGCACACCGTGTTGCACCACCAGCGCGACGATCACCACGGCCATCGAGCCTGCCGCGCCGGACACCATGCCCGGTCGCCCACCGAACAGCGCGGTCAGGGTGCAGATGATGAACGCGCCATAGAGCCCCATCAACGGATTGAGATGGGCCACCAGCGCGAAAGCGATGCACTCGGGCAACAGGGCGAAGGAAGTGGTAAGTCCGGCCAGGACATCGGCACGTAGACGTTTTGCTTTCATTGGGAACCGCACACAGGGAGAGACGAAAAAGAGTGTGCGGATGTTACGGAAATGCAGTCAGACCGACCAGTTGTTGTGCCTGCGCAAACGCCATCGCGAGCAAGCTCGCTCCCACAGGTTTTGCGTCATTCACGAAAAGGGCGAACAACACAGTACCTGTGGGAGCGCGGCTTGCCCGCGAAGAACGATGACGCGGTCTAAAGCGAGCTCAGCCCCTCTCGTCATTGCGCAGCAATCACGAATCAACCCTTGAAGTTTGCGCTCGCATAATCGGCCAACTTGCCCTGGATGAAGTCAAGGAAGCACTGAATGCGCAGGGCCAGTTGCGAGTTGCGGTAGTACACCGCGTTGATCGGCTGGCGATAACCGCTATTGAACTCGGCCAGCAACACCTTCAAGCGTCCGGCACGAATGTCTTCGATGGTCATGAAATGCGACAGGCTGGCGATGCCTTGCCCGTCCAGTGCGAGATGGCGGATGGTTTCGCCGCTGGAAGCACTGATCGACGCCTGGATCGGCCAGCGATCGCCATGCACATAACGCAGCGGCCATTGGTTGAGGCCTTCGTTCTGGGTGAACCCCAGCAGCGTATGGTGCGCCAGGTCAGCCACGGCTTGCGGTGTGCCGTATTTTTCCAGGTACGCCGGGCTGGCGACGATGTGCAGCGGGCTGCAACCCAGGGAGCGGGCATGCAGCGTCGAGTCGGTCAGGGTGCCAATGCGAATGGCGATGTCGGTACTCTGCTCCAGCAGGTCGATGATCAAATCGTTGCTGTTGAGTTCGAGTTGGATGTCGGGGTAAAGCCTGCGGAATTCATCGATGTAGGGCACGATGGCGTGCAGCATGAAAGGTGATGCCGCGTTGATCCGCAGCCGCCCGGACGGTGTTTGCTGGCGTGAGGACAGGCGCTCTTCGAGCTCATCCATCTGATCGAGAATCCGCTTGGCGTGTTCGAAGAAGTATTTGCCCTCTTCGGTCAGGTCCATGCGCCGCGTGGTGCGGTTGATCAACGTGGTGTCGAGCTTGGCCTCCAGCCGCGACAGCGTACGACTGACCGCCGAAGGCGTTTGCCCGACCTGCTCGGCCGCCGCAGAAATCGACCCGCATTCAATCACGCAGACGAAAACCTGCAACTCATCGGATCTGGCTTTCACGTGTGTCCTCTTTTGCGAGTCGGCGCGGCGATCTTCCTGGCCGTTGCATCGGATAGTAGCCGAGCACTACGCCTTGAGGCCAAACACCTCTGCCAAATGCTGCTCATAGCGTGCCACGTCGCCTTCGATGTTCGGGCGTTTCATCACGTCCACGCACAGGAACGTCGGCAAACCGGTCATGCCCAGGAACTCGTTGGCCTTGTGGAACGGGAAGTACACCGCGTCCACGCCTTTGGCTTCGAAGAAATCGGTCGGGTCGTCGAAGGCCTGCTGCGGGGCGTTCCAGGTCAGCGACAACATGTATTGCTTGCCGTGAATCAGGCCGCCGCTGCCGTACTTCTGCGACGCGTCCGAACGGGTGCGACCGTCGCTGGCATAGAGGCTGCCATGGCCTTCGGTGAAGACTTCATCAATGTACTTTTTCACGGTCCACGGCGCGCCCATCCACCAGCCGGGCATCTGGTAAATGATCACGTCGGCCCAGAGGAACTTGGCCACTTCTTCGGCGACGTCGTAGCCCTCGTCGATGAAAGTGGTTTTGACATCCATACCGCCGCGATCCAACACGCTCAACGCGGCTTCATGCAGGGTGGCGTTGTAGCGGCCGTCGGAGTGTGCAAATTTTTTGCCGCCATTGAGTAAAAGGACTTTTTTCATGGGAGGTCTCGGGAAGGTCGGGAATCGGATGGCGGCAGAGTACCGATCGACCTCACGCGGAGTAAGCGTCGATTTGGCAAAATTCATTTGACCTACAAGCACGAATCAGCAGGCGATTGTTGCCTTAAACTGGCACCAGTTCTGACTTGAGGAGAGATGTAGATGAGTGAAATCCAGGGATTCATCCTGCACGCCAAGACCCGTCCGGAAAAATCCGACGCCTTTGAAGTGTTTTTCAGCGGCTACGTGCAAGCGAGCCGAGCCGAACCCGGTTGCATCGAGTACCACATGCTGCGCGACAAACAGGACCCGACCCTGTTCATCTTCTACGAGATCTGGCAATCCCAGGCCCACCTCGATGTGCACTCGAACCTGCCGCACATGAAGCAGTTCCTCGAGCAGCGCGATGAATACCTGGAACGGGATTTCGAGATCCGCGCCATCGACATGATCAGTCCGTCGTCCGCTAGCCGCTGATCAGCAAATGGCCGCCGAGCACCCCCAGGCCAACGAAGAACACGCGCTTGAACCACAGGGCACTGATCCGCTGGCGCAGCGATTGCCCCAGCCACATGCCGAGCATGGCCGGGATCAGCGCCAACAGCGATGCGCTCAATTCGCCCCCGCCGAGCGCGCCGCGCCATAGCAAACCACCGGCCAGGGCCAGGGTCGAGACGGTGAACGACAGGCCCAGCGCTTGCACCAGCTGATCCTTGCTCAAGCCCAGCGCTTGCAGATAGGGCACCGCCGGAATCACGAACACGCCGGTGGCCGACGTGATGACGCCGGTCAGCACTCCGCACAGTGGACCGAGCCAGCGTTCGCTGCGCCGCCCTACGCGCACAGTCGGCAGGAACAAACCGCTGAGCGCATACAGCAACAATGCCGCGCCCAACCCCCGCACCACCCAATGGCCACCGCTCATGCCGACCCACAGCGTGCCTGCCCCGGTGCCGATGAAAATCGCCAGCAACATCGGCCACAACCGCTTGGCCAGCGCCGACAGATGCCCGCCGAATGCCAGTTGCCAAATGTTGGTCAGGGTCGCCGGAATGATCAGCAGCGCCGCAGCCTGCGTCGGCGCCATAGCCAGACCGAGCAGGCCCATGGCAACGGTCGGCAGGCCGAGGCCGATCACGCCCTTGATCATGCCGGCCAGCACAAAGGTGCCGATGACCAGCAGCGAAAGGGCCAAGCCGAGATGCTGATAGAACGCCGAGAGTGTATTCATGGGGCCATGGTGAGCCCGCGGGAGTTGATTGAAAATCTGCCATATACTGAGGCTGCCTCTTGCTTAGACAGAGGCTGAGTATTTTGCTGAAGCGACTGGCCTCTTCGCGGGCAAGCCCGCTCCCACAGGAGACCGAGTTCTCGCAGAAGAAATGCGATCCACTGTGGGAGCGAGCTTGCTCGCGATGGCGCCCTCCCAGACAACACACATCCAGAGGTTGCCGCAATGCACTTCGACCTGACCGACCTGCGCCTGTACCTGAACATCCTCGACACCGGCAACATCACCGCCGGTGCCGCGCGCAGTCATTTGTCCCTGGCAGCGGCCAGCGCGCGAATTCGCGCCATGGAGGCGTCGCTGGGCGTCGAGTTTCTTCAGCGCAATCGTCGTGGGGTCAGCCCGACGCCGGCCGGCAATGCCCTGGCCCGACACGCCCGGGTTCTGCTGCAACAGGCCGAACGCCTGCAACAGGAACTGGCCGAATACGCCCAGGGCGTCAAAGGCCAGGTGCGGCTGCTGTGCAACACCACGGCGATCACCGAGTACCTGCCAGAGCTGCTCGCGGATTTCCTGCATAGCCATCCCAACCTCGACATCGACTTGCAGGAACTGCCCAGCACCCGCATCACCCACGCCTTGCGCCAGGGTGCGGCGGACCTGGGCATCGTTTCCGACGCGGTGGACACCGATGACCTGCAGACCCGAGCGTTTCGCGATGATCCGCTGGTGCTGATCATGCCCCGGGAACATCCCTTGTCTCATGCGACCTCAGTAAGCTTCACCGACACGTTGCATCACGACTACGTTGGCCTGAATGCCAACAGCGCGCTGGCGGTGTACCTGGAAGAGCAGGCACTGCACGCCGGCCTGCGCATGCAGATTCGTATCCGCGCCGACGGTTTCGATGGCGTGATGCGCATGGTCGCCCGAGGGGCGGGACTGGCAATCGTGCCGCTGGCCGCGGTCGAACGCGGGTCCGCCGGACTACCCTTCAAAAGCCTCGCCCTGCAAGAACCCTGGGGCCAACGCAAACTGCTGCTCTGTGCCCGGGACTTCGCCGCATTACCCGGTTATGCCAAGGCCCTGCTGCACGCCTTGACTCTCCCCTGAGGGGCAGACTTTATCCTTGAGGTTTGATCTTCAAGGACAGCGATGATGGGTAAACGAATACTGGTGATACTCGGGCATCCGTCCGGCAACAGCTTCTGCGCCGCCCTTGCGGAGCGCTACACACTTTCGGCAGTGCGCGCCGGGCATGAAGTGCGTCAATTGTTTCTGGGCAGCATGGATTTTGACCCGGTGCTGCGCGAAGGCTATCAACAGGTCCAGCCGCTGGAGGCCGACTTGAGTAATGCCCAGGCCGATATCCTGTGGGCCGAACAGCTGACGCTGGTTTATCCGATCTGGTGGGGTGGCGTACCGGCCTTGCTCAAGGGCTTTTTCGACCGGGTGTTCTTGCCGGGTTTTGCCTTCAAGTATCGCCAGGGCAAAGCCTTCCCCGACAAACTCCTGCGCGGCCGAACCGCCCACCTGCTGGTGACCATGGACACACCGCCCTGGTACTACCGATGGATCTACCGCATGCCCGGTTTGCATCAGGTCCGTAAAACCACGCTGGAATTCTGTGGCATCAAGCCAACCCGAACCCTCACCTTCGGGCCAATTCTCGGCGCCAGCGCAGACCGGCATGCAGCCTGGTTGCGGCAAGCCGAAGCTATCGCCAGCGCTTGAGTCGGTCGATAATGCGCCGAGCTTTACCCTCGGAGAAAAGGACCTTCCCATGTACATCGGCCAAGCCGCGCAACGTTCCGGAACCACGGTCAAAAGCATCCGTCATTACGAGTCGATTGGCCTGCTGCCTGCCGCTCGCCGCCAGGGCAAGTACCGCATCTATGACCAGCACAGCGTCGACCTGCTGATGTTCATCAAATGTGCCCAGCAGTTGGGTTTCAGGCTCAAGGAACTGCAGTCGGTCTTCGCCGGACATCAGGGTCCGCAGTTACCATGGGGACGGGCACACCAGATCATCGCCAGCAAAAAACAGGAAATCGCCGAGCGGATAGCGGCGCTGTCGCAACAGCACTCGCAATTGGTCGAGTTCGAGAACAGCCTCGAACAATCCAGGCTCGACTGCCCGCTGACCCGTCCTTGAGAGTTGTGCGTTTCTGGACAGCTCAGTGTCGAGCACAGACAACTGAACGATGGGCAGGCGCTATAGGGTGCGACTTCAGTTCTTGAGCCCACTGCCCGGAGTCATCATGACCGCACCGATTACCGTTCTTCGCGATACCCACCCGCTGCCCGTGCTCGACGCCTGCAAATGGGAAAAACTCGAAGGCGACCCGCACACCGTCAACCTCAACGCCTACACGAGTGAAGACGGCAGCAAGATCATGGGCACCTGGATCTGCACGCCGGGCAAGTGGTACGTCGAATATGTGAAGTGGGAGTACTGCCATTTCCAGGAAGGCTACTGCGTCATCACCCCGGAAGGCATGGCGCCGATCCACCTGCGCGCCGGCGACATTTTCGTCATCGAACCGGGAATGAAAGGCACCTGGGAAGTGGTGGAAACCGTGCGCAAATATTTCGTGTTTGCCTGATACAAAAAAACCGGGGGATCACCCGACGTGATCTCCCGGTAAATATCTTTGGGTACATGCAGTCCCTGTGGGAGCGAGCTTGCTCGCGATTGCGGTGGGTCAATCACCATCAATGTCGACTGTAACGACCTCATCGCGAGCAAGCTCGCTCCCACAGTTTTTTCACCGCCCTTCTATTGCGGCTTGCGATAACCGTTGATGATCGCCGAGAAGTCCTGACCACCCTCCCCACGCAAACTCATCGCCTGATACAACTGCTGGGCCACCGCGCCGAGTACCACCGGCTGGTGCGCCTGACGCGCCGCCTCAGTGGCCAGCCCCAGATCCTTGAGCATCAGTTCGGCACCGAAACCACCGGTGTAACCGCGCGACGCCGGCGCTGTTTCAACGATGCCCGGCCACGGGTTGTACATCTCCGAACTCCAGCAACGCCCGGTGGAACTGTTGATGATGCCCGCCAGCACCTTGGTGTCTATGCCCAGGGCATCGCCCAACGCCATGGCTTCGCTGACGCCGACCATGGAAATCCCCAGCAGCAGGTTGTTGCAGATTTTAGCGATTTGCCCAGTACCGACCTCACCACAATGGACGATGTTGCGGCCCATTTGCGCCAGTACCGGTTGCAGGGTGGCGAACAGTTCGGGGGTGGCGCCGACCATAAAAGTCAGTGTCCCGGCGGCTGCGCCACCGGTGCCGCCAGAGACCGGTGCATCGGCCATGGCCACGCCCTGTTTGGCAGCGGCGGCGGCCACGTCCCGCGCGGTCTGCGGATCGATGGTGCTGCAATCCACGGCCGGCACACCTTTGCCGATACCGGCGAGCACGCCGTCTTCACCCAGCCACACACTGCGCACATGCACCGCGGCAGGCAGCATGGTGATGACCAGTTCGGCGCCCTCTGCCGCTTCACGGGCCGATGCACTGATACTGCCGCCCAGTTGTTCCAGTTCCGCCAGCACGGCCTTGTTCAGGTCCACCAGGCGCAGTGCATGGCCGGCCTTGATCAGGTTGCGCGCCATCGGCGCGCCCATGTTGCCCAGACCGATAAAAGCGATTTTCATGTCCGGCTCCTTAACGCAGGTTGATGGTGGTGTTCACACCGTCGTTGACGCTGTCGTCATCGAACCAGCGACTGGTGACGGTCTTGGTCTGAGTGTAGAACTGCACCACTTGCTTGCCGTACGGGCCGAGGTCGCCGAGCTTGGAACCGCGCGAACCGGTGAAGCTGAAGAACGGGACCGGCACCGGAATCGGGATGTTGATGCCGACCTGGCCGACGTCGATTTCGTTCTGGAATTTACGCGCCGCCGCGCCGCTCTGGGTGAACAGGCCCGTGCCGTTACCGAACGGGTTGGCGTTGACCAGGGCGATGGCCTCGTCGAGCGTATTAACCTCCAGCACCACCAGCACCGGGCCGAAGATTTCCTGGGTGTAGATCTGCATGTCGGTGGTCACGCCGGAGAACAGGGTCGGGCCGACAAAGTTGCCTTTCTCGTAACCTGGAACCGAGATCTCGCGACCGTCCAGCTCCAGTTTCGCGCCTTCCTTGATGCCGCTCTCGATCAGGTCGAGTATCCGCGCCTTGGCCTTTTTCGAAATGACAGGGCCAACATCAGTGCCCGGCTCGCTGCCGGCATTGACCTTGAGTTTTTGCGCCAGCGCCTTGAGATCCGGCAGCCATTGCTTGGCCGCGCCCACCAGCACCACCACCGAGGTGGCCATGCAGCGTTGACCGGCGGCACCGAAACCGGCACCCACCAGCGCATTCAGCGCTTGTTCGCGATTGGCATCCGGCAGCACCACGGCGTGGTTCTTGGCGCCCATCATCGATTGCACGCGCTTGCCGTGTTTACCGGCCAGGTCGTAGACATGCGTACCGACGGCGGTTGAACCGACGAAGGAAACCGCCTTGATATCTTTATGGGTGCAGAGCCCGTCGACCACATCCTTGCCGCCATGCACGACGTTGAGTACACCGGCCGGAATACCCGCCTCGATCGCCAGCTCCACCAGGAGCATGGTCGACATCGGGTCCTGTTCGGACGGCTTGAGCACGAAGGTGTTGCCGCAGGCGATGGCCATCGGGAACATCCACAGTGGAATCATCGCCGGGAAGTTGAACGGGGTAATGCCGGCGCACACGCCGATTGGCTGGCGCAGGGTGTAGGTGTCGACGCCACCGGCGACGTTTTCAGCGAACTCGCCCATTTGCAGGCTGCCGATGGAACAGGCGTGCTCGACCACTTCCAGGCCACGGAAAATATCGCCTTCGGCGTCGGCAATGGTCTTGCCCTGCTCGGCGCTGAGGACGGCGGCGATGCGCTTGGAGTGTTCGCGAATCAGCGCCTGGAGCTTGAGCATGATGCGCATGCGCGCGCCGATAGGCGTCAGCTTCCAGGTCTGGAATGCACGATGAGCGGCGCTGATGGCAGCATCGACTTCTTCAGCGGTGGCAAACGGCACCTTGGCCAGCACCTGCTGGGTCGCCGGGTTGATGATGTCGTGCCATTCGGTGGTCTTGGATTCGACCCACTGGCCGTCGATCAACAGTTTGACCTTCTGCACGGTGGTGTCATTGGGCGTGAGCGATACGTTCATGTGGGTCTCCAGATCTTTGTTGTTATCTTGGGAGCCAAGGCGAAACAGTCGCCTTGAGAAGAGGCATGCGCCGCGAATTGGTTAACGGGCTGTTTTTGGAGTATAGATGTGCAAACTTCTGATAAGAACGCACATAAAAACCGGTCCAACATGCAAAAAAACATCACCTCCCTCGGCTCGTTGAACTGGGACGACCTCAAGTTTTTCCTGGAAGTCTCCCGCACCCGCAAGGCCAGCACCGCGGCCAAGCGCCTGGCGGTGGACTACACCACGGTGTCGCGGCGCATCAGTTCCCTGGAAACGGCGCTGGGCACATTGCTGTTCGAAAAATCCCGGACCAGCGGCTTTGTCCTGACCGCCGAAGGCCAGCGGTTGATGGGGTATGCCGAGTCGATCGAAAGTACCTTGCACATGGCGTGCGAGCAGGTTTCCGGGTCCGGCGTGGCGCTGTCCGGTCATGTGCGCATGGGCTGCACCGAAGGCTTCGGCAGCTTTTTCATCACGCCGCAGCTGAGCCACTTCGTCGACACCTACCCGGCGATCTCGGTGGATATCCTGCCGCTGCCGCACTTCATCAGCCTGTCCAAGCGCGAGGCCGACATCGTCATCGCCCTGGAGCGTCCGGAGCATGGACCGTACGTCTGCTGCAAACTGTGCGACTACCGATTGCAGCTGTACGCGACCCAGGACTATCTGGACAACCACCCACCGATCCGCCGACCGGCAGACTTGGCCAAACATTCGTTTATCAGTTACGTCGACGACCTGGCGTTCAGCTCGGAGCTGCTGTACCTGGCCAACGTATTGCCCGGCGCCAGCGCCAACCTGCGCAGCACCAGCGTGATCGCGCAATTTGTGGCCGCGCAGCAAGGACGCTCACTGGCGATCCTGCCGTGCTTCCTCGCCACTCAGGACCCTCGCCTGCTGCCGGTGTTGCCGCAGGAAATCAACATCACCCGACAGTTCTGGATGTACTGCCGCGAGGATTTGAGGAAGCTCAAGCGGATCACCCTGTTGTGGGATTACATCCGCGAGGTGACCGAGCGCAATCAGGGACTGCTGATGGGTGACAGCCGGGAGATGCTGTTTGCCGACTAGTCGGCGCCGAGCCCCAGCATCAACCCGCTCAAGCGCTTGACCTTGCGCCTCACCGCCTCTTCGAACACCCCTGTGCGGGGCTCGATCAAGGTGAACCAGTTCTTGGCCCGGGTGATCCCGGTGTAGATCAGTTCCTTGGTCAGCACGGGGTTCAAGGCGTCGGGGAGGATCAACGCGGTGTGGGCAAATTCCGAGCCCTGGGATTTATGCACGGTCATGGCGTACACGGTTTCGACGTCATTGAGCCGGCTCGGCAGGACAAAGCGCACGCCACCCTGGCCGTCATTGCGCGGAAAGGCGACACGCAGAACCTGCTTGCCGGCCTCGGGGCCCTCACGCTCCGGAAGCTTGAGGGCGATGCCGATATCGCCGTTCATCAAACCCAGGCCGTAGTCATTGCGGGTCATCAGAACCGGACGGCCTTCGTACCACTGCTGGTCACTGTCGATCAGGCGTGCCCTTAGCAAGGCGTCCGTGACTCGCTGGTTCAAGCCCTCCACACCCCACGGCCCCTTGCGCACGGCACATAACAACTGGAACGCGTCGAAGGCTTGCAACACCTCCCGGGCCCAGTCGGTCCAGCGTGAATCTTCCAACGGACAATCGAGCGCCGGGCGCTGATTGCGCAGCAGGCTCAGGTAGTGCCGATAACCCTGCGGCCCTTCACCGTGGCCTTCGAGCAGCAGGCGCTCCAGAGCACGGTCCTGCTCCCCCTTGAGGGACAAGGCATACACATCGTCATGGCTTCGCGCAGACAACAACCTGCGTGCTTCTTCGGGTTGCTGCTGGTTGACCCAACGAGCCAGTTGGCCAATACCACTGCCCTCACCGAATCGCCGGGAATGGCGCAACATCACGACCTGTTGGGCCAATGGATGAGCGCCCTGCGTGTCCTCCTGCAATCCACTGGCCTGCAAACTCTCGCCGCTGACGGCTTCCAGCCACTGACGCGTCTGCGGGCTGTACCAGCCAGCCTCGGCGTCGCGACACAGATCCCCCAGTACCGCACCGGCTTCTACCGAAGCCAGTTGATCCTTGTCCCCCAACAGCACCAGGCGCGCATGGGCGGGCAAGGCGTCGAGCAGGTTGGCCATCATTTCCAGGTCGATCATCGAGGCCTCGTCCACCACCAACACATCCAGCGGCAGGCGATTGCCCGCGTGGTGCCGGAAATGACGAGTCCCGGGCCGGCTGCCGAGCAGGCGGTGAACGGTGGTGACGTCGGACGGAATCTTTTCCCGAACGTCCTCCGTGACCTTCAAGGTCCGGACTTGCTGGCTGATGGATTCTGTCAGACGCGCCGCGGCCTTGCCGGTCGGTGCGGCGAGACGAATGCGCAGGGGCATGCCGGCCTCGACCGCCGGCGCCTGGAGCAACGCCAGCAAGCGCACGACGGTGGTGGTCTTGCCGGTTCCCGGCCCCCCCGTCACGATGCTGAAGGCGCTGCGCGTCGCCAGGGCGCAGGCCAGCTTCTGCCAGTCGATCACGTCACCAGGTCGGGCAGGACCAAACAACCCGGTGAGTCGCTGGAGCAAGTCGATCGGTGTGGATTCGTGTTCCGTCAAACGCTCGCGCAACGAAAGGTCGATCCGCCGCTCGTAGGCCCAATAGCGGCGCAGGTACAAGCGTTTGCCCGATAACACCAAAGGCCGGTCACGCACATTGTCACGACTGTCAGCGGCCAGTGCGACCAGGTTGCTGGCGGCCAGCACCTTGCACCAATGAGCACCGTCCAGCGATCCCAGCAATTGCGAGGGCAACAGCATCGCGCCGCCTTGCACGTCACCTTCGGGTGGCAGCGACAGGGCGAAGTCGGGTTCTTTCAGTGTCTCGAACAGGTCGAGGCAGACATGCCCGTGACCCAACTGGTGGCTGGTCAGCGCGGCTGCCAGCAACACCAACGGATCATCCTCCGGTGCCAGTTCATGTAGAAACGCCACAAAGGCTTTGTCCAGCGCACGCAACCAGCCACGCTCGACCCAACGCGTGAGCAACAACAGCAAGTCGTCGGCACGACTCAGCGGCGCCAGATCGACCAGGCTTTCGGCTGCCAGCGATGTGGGCAACAAATCGGCGAATGTGCGACTCATAACAGTACTCCCTGTTCCCAAGCGGGTTCGGCCTTGGGCTCTGGCTTGCCCTGGAACAACCTGTCCAGACGCTCGATCAGTTCTCTTGGCGGGCGGGCGAAAAACACACCCTGGCTGGCCGCGCGCGTACCGCGCAAAAACAGGTACAACGCACCGCCGACATGCCGGTCGTAGTCGTAATCGGCGAGCCGCGCCTTGAGCTGGCGGTGCAGGGCCAACAGGTACAACACGTATTGCAGGTCATAACGGTTGTCGAGAATCGATTGTTCCATGGCCTGCGCGGTATAGGCCGCATCATCGACGCCGAGCCAGTTGGATTTGTAGTCGGCAACGTAATAGCGGCCGTCATGTTCGAACGTCAGGTCGATGAAGCCCTTGAACATACCGTTGAGCAACACCGGTTCCGCGGCCACCCGGGCCACGCCGTTATGGGTGTATTGGCACACCAGCGCATCGAGCTTGAGCACATCGACCTTATGGCTGGCGAACCAGAACTCCATCTCGACCTGATACTGCGTCAACTGGCCGAATACCACCGGTGCCTGACCGGCGCCCAGTTGCAACGGCGACTTGAGCAGATGCTGCAGCCAGTCACTCAAGGTGCTGATCCAGCCCTCCCAGCCTCGACGGTTGCAGCGACGGGCAATGGCGTCGATCACCTCGTGTGGTGCCGCATCAAAACCCTCGCCCCCTGCCCATTCGAGCAGGCCATGGAGGAAGGTGCCGGGATTCGGGCCGCGCGGGAAGCGATGGATATCGCCACCACCGGCAACCACCTCCCTGGGGGCCTGCGGATCGAGGCGTTCGTCATCGAACAGTTTTTGCGCCTGCGGGCTCTCCGGCGCCTCGTCCGTGCCGACACTCAGGGTGTCGCCAATGCGCAGCGCGCTGTAGGAAGCGATCCACCAGTTTTCACTGGCCTTGCGTTTCGGAACCCGCGGAACCAGCAGCGCCGCATCGTTTTGTGGTGGCTGATAATGCTCTGCTGTTGCTTCAGGCATCTCGGCATACGCCAGCGCCGGGCAGTCCTGTTGCAGATCCTGCAGCCAACGCTGCAACGCCGGGGCCTCGGCCAATGGCGCACCGCCGCCCAATAGATAACCCAATGCCGACAGATGCAGCACCGAGCCATTGTTGTTACCGCGCTTGAGGTCGGCCACCCCCAGCCAGCAGGCGTGTTGCGCCCGGGTCAGGGCGACATAGAGCAAGCGCAGATCCTCGGCCAGACGCTCATCGTCAGCCAGGGCAATCAATTCTGCCGTCGGCTTCAATGTGACCTGGGCATTGCCGGATTCATCGTGGTAGTGCAGCGGCAGGCGACTGCCATCCACCGGCTTAGCCGAGCAAATGAACGGCAGGAACACCAAGGGGTATTCAAGGCCTTTGGACTTGTGGATGGTCACGACCTTGACCAATTGCTCATCACTTTCCAGACGCAGGATCTGCTCTTCGCCAGCCTGCCCGGACAGCGCCAGATGCTCGGACAAATGCCGGATCAAGGCTTGCTCGCCATCGAGTTCAGCGGCGGCTTGTTGCAGCAGTTCGAAAAGGTGCAGAAGGTTGGTCAAAACGCGTTCGCCGTCACTGCGGGCGATCAAAGCCTGGGGCAAACGGAAGTCGTGCAGCAAGCGTCGCAGCATCGGCAGTACGCCCTGCTTGCGCCAGACTTCGCGATAGCCACGGAACTGCATGACCCGGGACTCCCAGGCCAACTCGTCCTGATTCAGACGCTCCAGTTCCGTCAACGACAGGTTCAACGTGATGCTGGCCAAGGCAGCCCGCAGCGGTCGCTCGACATCCGGCTCGGCGCAGGCCTTGAGCCAGGTCAGCACGTCATGCGCCTCCTGGGCGGCGAACACCGAGTCCTTGTCCGACAGGTAAACACTGCGCACACCACGGGCGGCCAATTGCGCACGAACCGCCTGCGCCTCCTTGCCATCGCGCACCAGGATGGCGATGTCCGCCGGTAGCAGGCCCCTGAAGGCTTTGCCGTCCTGGGTGAATCCCGCTTGCCCCTGCTGCCCGCCATTGAGCAATGCCGTGATTTCACTGGCGCAGGCAGCCGCCAGATGTTGCCGGTACACCGCACCGGACAACGGTTGTTCGGCCGACAAGTGCCAGATGTTCAAGGCAGGGATTGCCTGGTCATTGATGCGCAAGACTTCTTTGCGGCCCTGGGAGGCAACCGGCGTGAACGGAACCGGGTTGTCGCCATTCTTCTCCCGAAAGAGGAACGCGCCGCGTCCTGACTCACGGGCTTCGGCGCGCGCGAACACATGGTTCACCGCGTTGACCATGCCATGGCTTGAGCGGAAGTTGGTGCCCAGGGTGTGCAGGCGGCCAGTGGTGGCCTGGCGGGCGCGCAAGTAGGTATGGATGTCGGCGCCGCGAAAAGCGTAGATCGCCTGTTTCGGGTCGCCGATCAGGAACAGACCGCACTCGGGGCTGTTCTCTTCAATGCGGTAGATGCTCTCGAAGATCCGGTATTGCACCGGGTCGGTGTCCTGGAATTCATCGATCAGTGCCACCGGAAACTGCTCGCGAATCAGGGTTACCAGTCGCTCGCCGCCATCGGACTGCAAGGCCGCATCAAGACGCAGCAACATGTCGTCGAAACCCATTTCCGCACGGCGGCGCTTCTCTTCCTCGAATCGCGCCCCGACCCAGCGAGCCGCATGTTGCAGTACGGCGGCATCAGGTGTCGGCAACCCATCGAGACAGGTCTTGAGCCCGGCCATCGCATCCAGCCCCGGATGTCGAGGCGCTTCTCCCTTCCAGGCTTCGGCCATGCCATCCGGGGTCAACCGAGTAAAACCAGTGCCGATATCCAGTTGCTCGAGGGATTCGTCCTCGGCCCAGGCTTTGATCTTTTCAAACCAGGGCTCGAAATAGCGTGCCTGCATCTTGCGACCGTCGACAGCCTTGCCGGCAACGCCCTGGTGACAGATCGCAAGCAACTCGTCCGCCCACTGCAGCCAGGGCTTCTTGAGTTCGATCAGGGCCGCCCTTCGCTCTTGCAAGCATTGCGAAATCACTTCGGCGGGTTCTTTCCCTTCAAGGGTATCCCGCTCGCTGGCGAACAGTGCACGAATCCGCGGCAGCAGCGCCGCCGGTCCGCCCCAATTGCTGCGCACCCAATTCAAGGCGTCACCTTGCATCGGGTAGCAGAACAGCCGCCAGTAATCGCGCAGGACTTCCCCCAGCAAGTCGCTGTGGTCGGTTTCCAGGGTCTGGGTAAACAGGCTGCCGCTGTCGAATGCATGCTCGCGCAACATGCGCTGGCACCAACTGTGGATGGTCGACACCGCCGCCTCGTCCATCCACTGGGCGGCGATATCCAGGCGGTTTGCGCATCCGGGCCATTGCTCGGGCAAGTACTGATCACGCAACTCGGCAATCAGGCTGTCGGGGGCTGGTGTTTCATCGCGAAAAAAGCGTGCAGCCTCGGCGAGCCGCGTGCGAATGCGTTCGCGCAGCTCTTTGGTAGCGGCGTCGGTGAACGTCACGACGAGGATCTGCGGCGGCAACAGCTCACGCCCGAAACCACTGTCCTCCCCGCCGTTGCCAAGCACCAGACGCAGGTACAACGCGGAAATGGTGAACGTCTTGCCGGTCCCGGCGCTGGCTTCGATCAGTTGACTGCCGCGCAGCGGGAACGCCAGGGCCAGAGGTGTCTTCGAGCTCATCAGCGCGACTCCTCGCTGGACAGGGAACGCCAGGGCGCTTCTAGAAGCGGACGATAGAGCGCGTCACACCACTGGGGGAACGTCTCGTCGGCGACCAAGGCAGCGTAATCGGCGAATTGGCGCGCCAGTGCCGGGCTTTCACGCCGCTCCCCGTCCGTCGTCTGCCCGTCGCCTTCATAGGCCTTGCGCGCAGCGGCCTCGGCCTTGACCGGGTCGGTTTGCCCCAGCCACGCGAAGGCGGTCTTGACCGCGATCGGCAGAGGCTGGCGCATCCCCGACTGCCAGGCCATCAACAGATCACCGAGAATTTTCCGCGCCGTGGACTGGTCCAGCGGACCGAGCAACAGGCTGTCGTCGCTGGCCACCAATGCGGTGGTCAACGCCATGCCACTGGCACAAGCCATCAGATGATTGACCCAAGGGCGTGTCAGTCGATGCCATTTGCGCGCCTTGATCGAGCCGATGCTGTTGGGGATCGTTGTGACAGACAACAAACCACCATCAGCACGCTGATGCAGGCCGCCGAGCCAGCCCTCGATGTGCAGGCCTTGCAGCTCAAGACTGACAGGCAACGCGCTGCTGAGGGGTGTTGGCCACAACGCCAGGAGCTGTTGGTGGCGTTGCAGCAAGTCAGGCAATGGCTCGATCAACTCACGTTGCAGGCACTCACCGAATCCGGCCATCGGCAGCAGCCCGCTGTTCTGCAAACGCTTCGCCTGATCCTCCAGTGCCTGCCCGGTATTTCCAGGATCTGCCAGCGCCGCTTCGAGCAAACGGTCGCTGAGGCTGTAACGCTGCAACGCATCCAGGACAAAGGGTTCTTCATCGGCCAACGGCACTTCTGCCGCCTCGAAGAAGACCTTCAGTCGCTGGCTGAAAAAGTGCCGTACCGGATTGCGCAGGAAATCCTGCAGTTGACCGAGACTCAGTGGTTCGTCCTGAACGTGGGGCCCGAGCACTTCGGCACTTGCCTGTTGCTCTGCCGCTTGATGAAGGACCTGCCATTCGGTGGCGTAGCTGAACGACTCATCCCCATCGTGAAAGTAGCGAGCACTGAAGGGTTGCAATGGGTGTTCCCGGGTCATGGCTTCCAGCAGATCCTCGTCGCGTTGCAGCATTCGCCAACCGCTGGCCAAGTGGTCACGCAACTGGCCGATCAGCACCGAGGCAGGCCGCTCGCTGTTATCGCGGATGCTGCGACCCACCCAACTGATGTAGAGCTGGTCCCGTGCCGACAACAAGGCTTCCAGTAACAGGTAACGGTCATCTTCGCGCCGGGAGCGGTCACCCGGACGGTAATCACTGCCCATCAGATCGAAATCCAGCGGCGGTTGCGCGCGCGGATAATCGCCGTCATTCATGCCCAGCAGGCACACCAGTTTGAACGGGATAGCGCGCATGGGCATCAAGGTGCAGAAGTTGACCGCACCAGCCAGAAAACGTTGGGACAAACGCCCCTGATCCAGACCTGCAAGCCAGGCTTCACGGACGACGGTCAGCGGCAATTCATCCTGTAACCCGACGGATTCGCAGGTCTCGAGCCAGGTCTCACGCAGCTCTTCGAGCTGGGCCAGCAAGTAGTCATCGTGTTCGTTACCAGCAAGGAAGAACAACTGCACCAACGCCTGCAAGCGCAAGCCCCATTGCCCTGGCGATGCCGGCTGAGAGAGCTCGTGGTGAGCCACTTCCAGCGCGTCCAGCAACGCAACCAGCGGACCGATGAGCGCAGCGTCCAGACCACCGATCTCGTCGTAGGGCTCGATCCCCTCATAAGCATCTGCGCTGCCCACGGCATAACCGAGCAACATTCGTCGCAATCCGAAGCGCCAGCTGTTTTGCTCCAGTTCGTTGGGTAGCCCGAGCCCGGCACGTTGCTCGGCATTCATGCCCCAGCGAATGCCGGCACCTTCGATCCAACGGTGCAGCGTCGGCAGGTCACGCTCCTCGACACCAAAGCGAGCACGCAGTGCCGGGACGTCCAGCAGATCGAGAATCTCACTGACGGGGAATCGGCTGTCAGGCAGCTTGAGCAGGTGCTCGACAGCAATCAGCAATGGATCGCGACCACGCTGGCCCTGGTCAGCCAGGGTAAACGGAATGAAGCGAGGATCCTGGCGGTCAAGCTGACCAAACACGGCACGAATATGCGGTGCGTAGCTGTCGATGTCCGGGACCATCACGATGATGTCTCGGGGCCGCAATGTCGGGTCGGCGCTGAAGCGCGCGAGCAGTTGATCGTGGAGGATCTCGACTTCTCGCTGGGCGCTATGGGCGATGTGAAAACGGATCGATTCGTCCTGCTGCAGATCGATAGCCGGCCAACGCTCCCGAGTCTCGTTGAGGGGGCGCAACTCGAGGATGTCATCCTGCAACTGGTTGAGCACATTCAGCGGCTGACCGTCACTGAACAGGTCGATGCGCCCGTCGCGGAATGCCGAACGATAGCTGTTGGGATCGTCATAACTGTCGAGCAGGTTGATATAGTCCCGCCCCTGCTTGCCCCATGCGGCCAGCAACGGGTGAGCATGCTGATGCAGGGTTTGCGGATCGATCACTACCGGCATGCCGCTTTTGCGGGCCTGACGCTTGTATTGATGCCGCAACAGGTCTTTATCGGCGACGATGTCCGCCCAATGGTGACGACACGGGTTATGCACGCACAGCAAAACCTGACTGAATCGTGCCAGTCCCGCCAGTGCTTCCAGGGCTTGTGCAGGCAGCGAAGAAATCCCGAAAACGATCACTCGCGAGGGTAACCCCTTGGGGGCCGCTTCGAGATGGTTGATACGCTCGACAAATCGCTGATGGACACCGGCACGGCTTTGCGCCATGCCTTCTTCTCCCACATCCAGCAAGAGTGCGCGCCATAGCTCTGCCTGCCAACAATTGGCCGGTGTCAGGGGTTTGGCTTCACCCCTGGCGTTTCTTGTTTGATGGCGACCTTCCGCCCAGTCTTCGAGCCAGTCGGCTCGGTACACCTGGTATTGGTCGAACAGATCCGCCAGACGCTCAGCCAATTGATAGCGCTTGCGCAGATCGGTGTCATGGGTCAGGAAACGCTGCAGCGGTTCGAAGTGCGGCTGATTGATCAACTGCGGCAGCAGGCGCATCAGACGCCAGGTCAGTGGGGCTTTATCGAGCAGGGACTTGACCGGAATTTCGTCACGGCCAAGGACCATGCGATAGAGCTGCCACATGAAGCTGCCGGGCAACTGCACGTCGATGGCGGCAGCGATGCCGCAGCCTCCCATGTCGTCTTCTTCAGAGTCTTCCGCCAGTGCCAGCTTCAGCCATTGGGCAATGCCATTGCTTTGCACCAACGCGATTTCGTTCTCCAGGGGAGCCAGCGGGTAACGTCGCATCCAGCTGACCACCAGGCTGCGCAACTCGTCCAGGCGGTTGCCGTGAACGACCATAAAACCAGCACTGAGGGACGTCGCGTCCGGCATAAAGGCTTCCTTGGATAATACAAATTCGAGGGACGACTTTAGCATTGAAGGCGATTGGCTTCATTGTAGGAGCGAGCCTGCTCGCGATGGACGCTAACGATGACGCGGGAAACCTGACACCCCGCAGCGCTCGCGGGTTTTTCGCGAGCGAGCTCGCGACTACACGGCGGCCAAAAACAAAACCCCTACCTGCATACGCAGATAGGGGTTTCGGAATTTAATCTTGACGATGACCTACTCTCACATGGGGAAACCCCACACTACCATCGGCGATGCATCGTTTCACTGCTGAGTTCGGGA
>NZ_JAHBDG010000045.1:0-38729 GCF_019956305.1 Pseudomonas sp. BF-B-30
CCGCCGTGGACTATCTCGGCACTCGCCCGATTGTTGATCGAGAGCGTATCGGCGTCATCGGTATCTGCGGCAGTGGCAGCTTCGCCATCAGCGCCGCCAAGATCGACCCTCGTCTGAAAGCCATCGCGCGGCGCTTGAGTAGCAGGATCAGCCCCAGCCCCGTCACCGACAACAATGCAGCACTGAAGAAAATCCACGCATATCCCAGGTTCAACGCCACTGCGCCCATCAAGGGGCCAGCAATCGCCAGCGCCAGATCGAAAAACACCGCATAAGCACTCAAGCCCGCCCCCCGGCTGGAGTTGGGCACCTGTTTGATGGCCTCGACACCCAGCGCCGGATACACCAGGGACAAGCCAAATCCAGTCAGGCCGGCGCCAATGAGCGCATACCCGGTCGAAGGGGCCAGCCACAACAGCACCAGGCCAACCGTCTCAATGCACATGCAGGCAATGGCCGACATGAACCCGCCAAAGCGACCGATGGCGGAGATGAACAGCAGCCGCGACAGAATGAAACACACGCCGAACACGGTCAGGCAGTAGGCCGCGCCGGTCCAGCCACGATTGACGTAGTACAGAGTGATAAAGGTCGTCAGGGTGCCGTAGCCAATGGACGCCAGGCTCAAACTCGCGCCAAACGGCGCAATGCGCCCGAACACCGCCCAAAACGGCAGGCGCTCGCCGCGCACCACGGGCACCGAGGGCTTGTTGCGAATCAGCAACAGTGCGACCAGGGCCAACAGCGACAGAGTGATACCCAGGCTGGCGAAACCCAGTTGTTGCACCATGACCACACCCAGCGGTGCGCCAATGGCAATCGCCCCATAGGACGCGATGCCGTTCCAGGAAATCGATCGCGCGGTATGCTCGGCGCCCACCTGGCCCATGCACCAACTGATGGTGCCGACACCGATCAACCCTTGGGCGATTCCCAGTAGCAGGCGCCCGGCGATCAGGATCAGCAGGCTGAGCAAGGGAAAGCCTTGCAACAGGGTCGACAGCAAGGTCAGCACGCCGCTGAGCACAATCCCCGCCAAGCCATAGATGATTGCGCGCTTGGTGCCAACGCTGTCCGACATCCGCCCGGCCATGGGCCGGCTGAGCAGGGTGGCGAGGTATTGCGAGCCGATGGTCAGCCCGGCCACGATGGCGCTGAACCCGAGTTGCTCGTGGACATAACCCGGCAATACCGCAATCGGCAAACCGATGCAGAGGAAGGCAATGAAGGTATAGAAAACGATGGAGACGATCTGCAGGGTGATCGCCAATGAGCTTTGCGGAGCAACTTGCTGCACAGACATGAGGGCTCGTTCGCGGGCGGCGGTGGGAGACCTGCATCATGGCGCGGCGTTGGGATAAAAGAAAGCAGGCTAACTACTTTTGCCGTGACATTATCGTTGTTCCTCATGGCCTCATCGCGAGCAAGCTCGCACACATTTTGAAATGCATCCCCCTGTGGGAGCGAGCTTGCTCGCGATGATTCATGTACCAACAAGAAACCTTGGCCCGGAATGCAAAAAGCCCCGTCACCAGGACAGGGCTTTTCACTTGAAGCTTGTAGCTAAAGGCTTGTAGCTACCTTTAGAACACCACACCCTGGCTACGCAGGTAATCGTCGTAGGTGCCGCTGAAGTCGGTCACGCCGTTAGGGCTCAGCTCGATGATGCGGGTGGCCAGGGACGATACGAACTCACGGTCGTGGCTGACGAAGATCAGCGTGCCCGGGTAGTTCTCCAGCGCCAGGTTCAGCGCTTCGATCGATTCCATGTCCAGGTGGTTGGTCGGTTCGTCCATCACCAGTACGTTCGGCTTTTGCAGGATCAGCTTGCCGAACAGCATGCGGCCTTGCTCACCACCGGAGATGACCTTGACCGACTTGAGGATCTCGTCGTTGGAGAACAGCATGCGGCCCAAAGTGCCGCGAATGATCTGCTCGCCCTGAGTCCACTGGCCCATCCAGTCGAACAGGCTGACGTCGTCTTCGAAGTCGTGGGCGTGGTCCTGGGCGTAGTAGCCCAGCTCCGCGCTTTCGGTCCACTTCACGGAGCCGGCGTCCGGGGTCAGTTCGCCCATCAGGGTGCGCAGCAGGGTGGTTTTGCCGATACCGTTCGGGCCGATGATCGCCACGCGCTCGCCGGCTTCTACGGTGAAGCTGAAGTTCTTGAACAGGGTCTTGCCGTCGAAGCCCTTGGACATCTGCTCGATGGTCACGGCCTGGCGGTGCAGCTTCTTGGTCTGTTCGAAGCGGATGAACGGGCTCACGCGGCTCGATGGCTTGACTTCGGCCAACTGGATCTTGTCGATCTGCTTGGCGCGGGAAGTGGCCTGCTTGGCTTTCGAGGCGTTGGCCGAGAAGCGGCTGACGAACGTTTGCAGTTCGGCGATCTGGGCTTTCTTCTTGGCGTTGTCCGACAGCAGTTGCTCGCGGGACTGGGTCGCCGCAGTCATGTACTCGTCGTAGTTGCCCGGGAACAGGCGCAGCTCACCGTAGTCCAGGTCGGCCATGTGGGTGCAGACGCTGTTGAGGAAGTGACGGTCGTGGGAAATGATGATCATGGTGCTGTTACGCACGGTGAGAATCGATTCCAGCCAGCGAATGGTGTTGATGTCCAGGTGGTTGGTCGGTTCGTCGAGCAACAGCACTTCCGGATCGGAGAACAATGCCTGGGCCAGCAATACCCGCAGTTTCCAGCCTGGAGCCACTTCGGACATCGGGCCGAAATGCTGTTCCAGGGGAATACCCAGGCCCAGCAGCAGTTCGCCGGCACGGGATTCGGCGGTGTAGCCGTCCATTTCGGCGAATTCGGTTTCCAGCTCGGCCACGGCCATGCCGTCTGCTTCGCTCATTTCCGGCAGCGAATAGATGCGATCGCGCTCGGCCTTGACCTTCCACAGCTCTTCGTGACCCATGATCACGGTGTCGATCACGGTGAATTCTTCGTAGGCGAACTGGTCCTGGCGCAATTTACCCAGGCGCACGTTCGGCTCCAGCATGACCTGGCCGCCGGACGGCTCGAGGTCACCGCCGAGAATCTTCATGAAGGTCGACTTGCCGCAACCGTTGGCGCCGATCAGGCCGTAACGGTTGCCACCGTTGAACTTGACCGAAACGTTTTCGAAGAGCGGCTTGGCGCCGAACTGCATCGTGATGTTAGCTGTAGAAATCAAAGGTTTTTCCTGCGAAGCATTCAGAGTAGCTAGGGTTGCGGCAGTACCGGTTCAGTACCTGTTTCCACTGTTGGGCCCCCGGGACATTCATCCCGATCGGCAGTGGAAGATCCATCTGGCATCAAGTGGACAGCAGCATGTGGCGCGCCTGGCCCGAGACAACGTGCGCTGAAAGGGGATTTTCCCGCTCTCAACCTGGGGGCGCGTAAAGTTTGGCGGCGATTGTACTGGTCTGGCTCTTTAAACGATAGGGCGATGAGGCCTCTGCAACGCTTTGGCGGTTTTTGCGGACACATTTTCACAGTTGCGGGTTAACTATTGGTTACAAACTGTGGCTAAAATGCCATCCATCAGCTGAAGGCCGACCATCGGCGTGGTTCGATGGCACCAAGGGGCCTCTGTTTCGCATTCAGTCGCTGCACAAGACCCGGGGACCGGCATGCCGGTAAAGGGCGCAGTTTGTTTATTTCCAACCTGTGACGATTTCCGTGAAACTGATCATTGCCGTTATCTACGTTGTCTCTATTGCGTACGTCCACCTGCGTGGTCGAGTGCGCCACAAGCTGGGGCGCCAGTTGAGTGATCACTCGACGTTCCTGGCGCCGATCAATTGCTTTCTTTATCTGTTTTCGAAAATCCCCAACAAACCGTATCTCGATCCGGCTGATTTTCCCGACCTGAGCCCGCTGCAGGCGCATTGGGAAGAAATTCGTGCCGAAGGCCAGAATTTGCTTCACGCCGGCGAGATCAAACGTTCGAACCAATACGATGACGTCGGTTTCAACTCGTTTTTCAAGACCGGCTGGAAGCGCTTCTATCTCAAGTGGTACGGCGATAGCCACCCGTCGGCCATGAAGCTCTGCCCGCGCACCACCGAACTGGTACAGGGCATTGGCTCGATCAAGGCGGCGATGTTCGCCGAGTTGCCACCGGGCTCCAGACTGGTGCGCCACCGCGACCCGTATGCCGGTTCGTACCGTTATCACCTCGGACTGGACACACCCAACGCTGAAGGTTGCTACATCAATGTCGATGGTCAGAACTACCATTGGCGCGATGGCGAAGCGGTGATGTTCGATGAGACCTACATTCATTACGCAGAGAACACCACGCCACACAATCGCATCATCCTGTTCTGCGACGTCGAGCGGCCGATGAAGTATCGGTGGGCAGCGGCATTCAATCGCTGGTTCAGCCGCACTGTCATGTCGGCGGCGGGTGCACCGAACGAGGACGGAGACCGCACCGGTGGGATCAACCGGTTGTTCAGCAAGGTCTACAAGGTTCGCCTGCGCGCCAAGGAACTGAAAAAACGCAACCGCAAGCTTTACTACCTCCAAAAATGGTCGATCTTTGCCGGGTTGCTGGCGGTCTTCATTCTGATCTGATTTTTTCGGTGTAGCGTACCAAGGCTTCGCGAGCAGGCTCGCTCCCACAGTGGACCGGTGTGTGTAAGGCAGGATTTGCCTTGCTGCGAAAATCCCTGTGGGAGCGGGCTTGCCCGCGAAGAGGCCGGGACATCCAGTGATCACTTACTGACTTTCTTCCGGGCAACCGGTTTGCTGCCCGCCTTCGGCCTGGACGCTGCTTTACCGCTGCCGAGGCTGCGCTTGAGCAGTTCGGTCAGGTCAATGACATCCGCCGTTTTGCGCTCCTCTTCACCGGAAGCGGTTTCGACGTCTTCGATCTTGCCTTCACGGGCCTTCTTGTCCACCAGGGCCATGATCTTGTCTCCGAAACCGTCCCGATAGTCGTCCGGCGTCCACTCGGCACTCATGTCCTCCACCAGGCGTTTGGCCATGTCCCGTTCGCCCTTGGCCAGTTCGGGGCTGGTCACTTCGCTGCCCAGCGCCAGTTCATCGAGACTTCGCACCTCGGCCGGCCAGCGCAGCATCACCAGGACCAGCGCCGATTCCAGCGGCATCAATGCGGCCAGGTGCTGGCGGGTATGCAAGACCACGCGGGCGAGGGCGACCTTGCCGGTTTTGCTCAGGGTTTCGCGCAGCAGTGCATAGACCTTTCCGCCGCGTTTGTCGGGAGCCAGGTAGTAAGGCGTGTCGATGTTCTGCAAGGGAATCTGCTTGCCATCGACAAAGGAGAAAATGTCGATGGTCTGGGTCGAGAGCGGATGAGCGGAACGGATCTCCTCTTCACTGAGCACCACGTACCGGCCCTTTTCGTACTGCACGCCCTTGACGATGTGCTCCTTGGTGACTTCCTTGCCCGTCACCTTGTTGACACGCTTGTAGCCCACCGGGTCCATGCTGCGGCTGTCGAGCCAGTCGAAATCGACGCCTCGGGAGGACGTTGCGGAGACCAGCGCCACGGGGATGTGCACCAGTCCGAAGCTGATTGCGCCTTTCCAGATTGCCCGTGCCATGGTCGTCTACTCGCGAGTGATGTTCAGGTGACCTGCGGTCCTTTGCAAAAGTTTCTGTGGTCTGCGCGCCGGTTCCCCCGCCGGATCAACCGGATGCCAGATCGTGCCGGGGAGTTTTTGGTTAACAAATCCGAACCTCGGGCGTAGCGTGGTATCGAAGTCCATACCCACGCGGACGCAGAGAGGCACCCCCATGAACCGATACGTGTTTGGCGCCATTGCACTGGCCTTGAGTGGCGTACTTGGCTCCTTGGTCCAGGCCGACGTCTCTGCTTCGTTGCAGTTGGCCCAGAACCTGCCGGGCAGCACCAACAACAACCCTTACAACAGTCCGATTCGCCGGGCCAACCCCAACAGCATGCAAGGCACCCAACCCGGCACCCCGGCCATACGAGGACCCAATACCGTGCCGGTCCCACGCCCGCCGACGCTGGACAACGGTGGCATTGGTAATCGCTACCCCGACCGGACAGCGCCCGCCAGCCCACCGAAATTCATTCCCAATCCACCTCCTCGAGACACTGGTAGCAGCAACCGTTGAGTGGCAGGCATGACGTCTGCCCGCTACTTTTCACCAAGTCTCATTTCCATCAGAAAAGGAATCCTGCATGTTGCGTAAAAACCTGTTGGCAACCCTCTGTGCCGGCGTATTGATCAGCGCCACTGTCCCTGTGCTTGCCGCGCCGGCCCAGACGATGAAAAGCGAAGATGGCACCCTTGAGGTCACCCCCATCGTGACGGGGCTGGAGCACCCCTGGGCCCTGGCATTCCTGCCGGATAGCAAAGGCATGCTGGTGACCGAACGGCCCGGCAACCTGCGACTGGTGACCGCCGAAGACAAGTTGTCCGCACCGCTCAATGGCGTACCCACGGTCTGGGCCAAGGGGCAGGGTGGATTGCTCGACGTGGCGCTGTCACCCGACTTCAAGCAGGACCGGATGGTCTATCTGTCCTATGCCGAAGGTGGCGGTCAGGGCGGCAAGGCCGGCACGGCGGTGGGCCGCGGCCGGCTCTCCGACGATATGACAGCGCTCAAGGATTTCCAGGTGATCCTGCGTCAGGAACCCAAGCTCTCGGTGGGCAACCATTTTGGCTCGCGGCTGGTGTTTGATCGCGACGGCTATCTGTTTGTGACCCTGGGGGAAAACAACGACCGCCCGACCGCCCAGGATCTCGACAAGCTGCAAGGCAAAGTGGTGCGAATCTACCCGGATGGCACAGTGCCCAAGGACAACCCCTTTGTCGGCCAGGCCAACGTGCGCCCGGAGATCTGGTCCTACGGGCAGCGTAACCCGCAAGGCGCTGCGCTCAACCCGTGGAACGGCACGCTGTGGGAAAACGAACACGGCCCTCAGGGCGGCGATGAAATCAACATCATCGAGCGCGGCAAGAATTACGGCTGGCCGCTGGCGACCCATGGCATCAACTACTCCGGTCAACCGATTCCCGAAGCCAAGGGTGAAATCGCCGAAGGCACCCTTGTCCCGAATCATGTCTGGGAAAAGTCCCCGGGCCTGAGTGGCATGGCGTTCTACGATGCCGATCGTTTCAAGGTCTGGCAGCGCAACGTGTTTGTCGGCGCGCTGATCAGCCAGGAACTGATCCGCCTGGAGTTCGATGGCGACAAGGTGATCCACGAGGAGCGCTTGCTCGGGGATTTGAAAAAGCGCATTCGCGACGTACGACAGGGGCCGGACGGATACTTGTATGTTTTGACCGATGAGGAGAACGGTGGCGTTTACAAAGTGGGTTTGAAGTTGCCGGCTGACTAAGGCACCTAAAAACTTGCCATTGACTTGCCATCAACGTCCGGCTAATTTCGAGCCATGACTTCCACCGTATTGCGCTGCCAGCCAAGCATTATTACCGCCATTCCTCATTTGGCGGGCTAGCTCACGACTGCAGCACCCAACCCGCCCTCGAGGCGGGTTTTTACTTTCTGTCTCCCGGGCCCCGATCAATGTCAGGAGACGACGATGAGTTTCACAACCGATCAACAGGCCTTGCTTGAAGGCTACGTGAAAAAGATCCTTGCCGCGCCGGTCTATGAACTGGCCGTGCGCACGCCTTTGCAACCGGCACCGGCCTTGTCCGAAGCCTTGGGCAACCAGATCCTGCTCAAGCGCGAAGACTTGCAGCCGACCTTTTCCTTCAAGATCCGCGGTGCCTACAACAAGCTGGTACAACTGAGCGAGGCGCAAAAGGCTCGCGGCGTGGTCACGGCTTCTGCGGGCAATCATGCGCAGGGCGTGGCACTGGCGGCGCGGGAATTGGGGATCAACGCTACCATCGTCATGCCCTGCACGACGCCGCAGTTGAAGGTCATCGGCGTGCGCAGTCGCGGCGCCGATGCGGTGTTGCACGGCGAAAGCTTTCCGTTCGCACTGGCCTGTGCGCTGGATTTGGCCCGGGAAACCGGTCGCACCTTTGTTTCACCTTTCGACGACCCGGAGGTGATCGCTGGGCAAGGCACGGTGGCGATGGAGATCCTGCGCCAGCATCAGGGGCCTTTGGACGCGATCTTCGTGCCGGTGGGTGGCGGGGGGCTGATCGCGGGTATCGCCGCCTACGTCAAATACTTGCGGCCGGAAGTTCGCGTCATTGGCGTCGAGTCGGAACATTCCGCGTGTCTGCAAGCGGCGATGCATGCCGGCGAACGGGTCGTGTTGCCGAGCGTCGGCACCTTCGCCGATGGGGTGGCGGTGGCGCAGATCGGCGCTTACGGTTTTGAGGTCTGCCGGTTTTGCGTCGATGACGTGGTGACGGTCAGTAACGATGAACTTTGCGCCGCAATCAAGAATATCTACGACGATACCCGCTCGATCACCGAACCTTCCGGTGCGCTGGCCGTGGCCGGGATCAAGAGGTACGTCGCGCAGACCGGTGCCTTGGGGCAGACCCTGGTGGCGATCGACTCGGGTGCCAACATCAATTTCGACAGTCTGGGGCACGTGGCCGAGCGCGCCGCGTTGAGTGGCGCCCCGGCATGATGCCTGGGCAGGTCGACAGCGGGCGCCGCAAGCGGGCGCCGCGAAGCCCCGCCGGATGGCCGGGTTATTCCTGAATGGCTTTCTCGACCTTGGTCGACGCCGACCAGATCCGATAGCGCACTTCGATGTCCTTGGGCACGTACAGCACGAGCGGCAGCTTGCTGTTGTAACGCAGCAGGAAGCCGTCACCGACCACCGGTACAAAACCCTGTTTGCTCGTGCCGCCCGGGCAGGCCATCAGCGTGCTCATCGGACCAATGACTTTCTCCAGGCGATAGAACGGATAGCCCCAACCCTCGAGGTTCTTCTCCTCGAGAATACCGCCCAGGCGCGGGTTGTTGCAGTCGACGGTCATCGTCTTGCCGGCCAGGATCTCGACCTGGAAGTCGTTTTCCCGGGTCTGTGGCGCTAGGTGGATCACCTGGCGGGTGAACCCGTTTTCGGCCTTCGGATAGGGTGCGGTGTCTTCGAGTTTGGCGGCGTGCGCCACGCCGGCAAGCCCCAGTGCGAACAGCGCTGTGCAAGCGTTAACGGTCAAAGAATTCATGATGCCTCCTTGCTTGAAGTGAAGGGCGGCATTTTCACTGTCGTGTGCAGTGAATGCAAACCTGGGATCCCCCGCGTGCAAATTGCAGGGTCGCCCGGGGCGCTTATTGCAAACCGCATGGCAGGTTGACAGGTGATTCGTCTAAATCCTTGAAGTGCCGATGAACTGCACTACGAAATTCAGGGTATGTTTTATGCTGTAGGTGCCCTTGAAGCTTGCCGGGATTGCAAATGAGCGAGCATTGATCGTCCGGCAGTCTCACAAAGGAGGGAGTCGCCATGTTTCTTTCTGCCTTGGAAGTTCGCAATATCATCGAAAGCAGTTTTCTGCCCCAGCGCTGCCAGTGCACGCTGTCACCGGATCTGTCGATGACCGTCAAGGTCTATGCAGACGGGCAAACCGATCAGCTCGATCTATTGGTCACCGGCATCGATGCTTCCGGGCTCAATGGTTGTCGGGAAATCAACGAGCTGATTGCCCAACTGCGTTCCAGGCAGCATCACGTAGAGGTCGAACCGCACTCTATGCTGGGCAAAGCACTCTAGTCTGCTGTTTCGGGTTCCAGGGACACGCGCCGGGTCTGGAAGAACGCCAGGCCCAGCGCCAGTTCAAACCCGACCGCCAGTAAAATGCCCGGTCCGACATGGCCGTTGAGCCATTCGGCAAAACCCAGCACGGCCAATCCCCAGCAGCCGACGACGAAGCCGAGGCTCAGCGCATTGCGGGTTGCGCAAGGAGGGGCGTTGCGAACCAGAAAAGAGAACACGCTCAACGCCCCAAACAGCACGGCGGTGCGTCGCGCGACCAACCCCACCGCGAATGAAAACTCGATATCCCAGAACGACAATAACCATTGCGGTGTCAGACCCCAGACCAGACTGAGCAAAAGACATAGGGCGGCGCAAAACAACGACAGCGTGCGAAACGACAACTGCATGGCGAATCCTTGCGGGCAGAGAGGGAGGCGCTAGAGCATAGCGCCGCAACCCTCAAAGGAATACTGCCAAGTACCAAATCAGACTTTTCGGTCAGCCCTGGTTCTCGCAAGCGTCGGAAAGTTTACGGTAGGAAATTTCTGCGGGTTTTCCCGTTTCATCGATGTACTTCATCTCGGCCTTCACCACCTTGCACTCCAGGGTGTCCGGCTCGGTCAGTGAAATCACTTTGCTGACATGCAATGGCATGCCGTAGTGATAGGGCACGGCTTGAGAGGTCGTGGTTTCATTGGCCTGAGCCAGGCCGGCAAACGCGGTGCAGGTGAGAGCGGCGGTAACCAGCAGGGTGCGAGTGTTCATCAGCGATCTCCGGTGCGGACGGAATGTCAGTTCGATGTGTCGCTTGTCGAACTTGCCGCACTGGGCGTCAGAACAGTCTGAGGGCGTGCGGTCCAGTGAAGTGTTGGATCGCACGGTTAAGCGAGGGTTACCCGGCTGAACACCGCCTGTCGCGGATGCGCGATCCTGTATATCAGTTAAGACCATCGGGCGCCTGATAGAAAGTCATCGCGAGCAAGCTCCCACAATGCCCGAGCGTCGACACAAATGTTGTGAACGACCCGCAACCCTGTAGGAGCGAGCCTGCTCGCGAAGAGGCCCTCGAATTCAGCGCAAATCCAGTTGCTTGCGATAAGGCAAATCCGGCCCGGTCTTGCTGCACGTCAGCGCCGCCGCCCGCACCGCGAACTTCAGCATGCAGTCGATCTGCTCGCGGCCAAGTTGCTTCACGCCCTCTACCGAATCCAGCTGGTGTTCGGTCAACCAGGTTATCAGCGCCGCCTGAAAGGTATCGCCCGCGCCCACAGTGTCGGCGATTTTTACCGTAGAGGCGGGGGTGGACCAAGAACCATGTGCCCGACTGAATACGGTCGCGCCTTCGCCGCCCCGGGTCAGGAATACCAGCTGACAGCGGTGCTGCAACCAGCCCTCGATCACCTGCGCCGGGTCCTGGCCGGGGTACAGCAGATGCAGGTCCTCGTCGCTAACCTTGATCAGGTCGGCCAGCTCCACCAGCGTTGCGATCCGTTCACGCCACCGTTCAATGTCCGGCTCCGGATTAAGACGCACGTTCGGATCGAGGCTGATCAGGCGCTTGCCGCTTTCCCGGCGCACCAATGCCAATAGCGTGTCGGCAATCGGCTGCACCACCAGGGAAAACGAGCCGATATGCAGGCCGCGTACCTCAGGCCCGAGTGTCGGCAGGTGCTCCGGTTGCAATTGTCGATCCGCGCAACCTTCGCCACGGAAGCTGTACTGCGGCGAGCCATTGGCGCCCACGGCGACCATCGCCAGGGTGGTCGGCGCGGCAAAATCCACCAGGAATTCCTGGCGCACGCCTTCATCTTGCAACACTTGCAACAAGCGCCGGCCCAGGTAGTCGGTGGACAACCCGGCCAACAGCGCCGCGTCCACGCCCAAGCGGCGCAAGCCCACCGCCACGTTGAACGGCGAGCCACCGGCAATGGCCTTGAAGTTCACTTTGGACGCCAGCCCACTGGCGTCGTTTTCACTGAAAAAATCGAACAGCGCTTCGCCACACACCAGGTACATAGTTGTTCACTCTTCAAAGGGTTGCGACATGCTGTTGATAGCGTTCATACGCCTGCTGACAGGCTTGCACATTGTCGGCGACCGGCAGGGTTTCACTGGCCGGGTCGAGTTTTACGCAGCGCTCGCACAATTGCGCCAGGCTGTCTTCGTGCCCGCTCGCCCGGGATACGCACCAGGCCGCCTGAATCGCCGCACCCAAGGCTGCGGCCTCGCTTTGTTCGGTACAGATCACCGGTGTATTCATGGTGTCGGCGACGATTTGCCGCCAGACCGCACTTTTTGACCCACCCCCAATCAGCCGAATGCTGCGGCTTTGTAAGCCATTGCGGCGTAGCAGGTCCAGTCCGTAACGCAAACCGAACGTCGTGCCTTCGACCACCGCGCGGCACAGGTTGGCCCGGGTCAGGTTGGTCATGGTCAGGCCCGACAGGCTGGCGCTGGCATGGGGCAGGGCGGGCACACGTTCGCCATTGAAGAACGGCAGCATGCACACACCGTCGGCACCGATTGGCGCCTGGGCAACGAGGTCGTTGAATTGATCGATGTCGAGGTCCAGCAGCTCGCGAATCAGGCTGGTGGCATTGGTCAGGTTCATGGTGCAGATCAAAGGCAGCCAGCCGCCACTGGAGGAACAGAACGTGGCAACCGCGGCATCCGTGGCGACGTTCGGCTGATCGGCGTAGGCGTACACCGTGCCTGACGAGCCGAGGCTCATGGTGATTGCACCAGGCTGGATGTTGCCGGTGCCGATGGCGCCCATCATGTTGTCGCCACCGCCACTGGACACCAGTGCCCGAGGGTTGATGCCCAGGTGTTTGGCGATGCCTGGCAGAATCGTGCCGACCGCCTGATGGGGGGCGATCAGTTCCGGCAGCGCCGCTTGCAGGCGTCCGCTGGGGTCGATGTCACGTAACAATTGCGAATCCCACTGGCGCGTACGCACATTGAAATACCCGGTGCCCGAGGCATCGCCGTATTCGCTGCTACTGCGGCCAGTGAGCCAATGGTTGAGGTAGTCGTGGGGCAGCAAGATGCGGGCGATCCGGGAGAACACGTCGGGATGCTGCTCTTTGGTCCATAACAGCTTGGACAGGGTGTAGCCCGGCGCGATGACGACGCCCAGGCGTTTCAGCGAACCCTTTTCGCCACCCAGGTGGGCCAGCAGTCGGTCATTCTCCGGGGTGGTTTCGGTGTCGCACCAGAGTTTAGCCGCACGCAACACCTTGCCCTGATCGTCGAGCAGCACCAGGCCGTGTTGCTGGCCGGACACGCCAATACCGAGGATCGACTGGCCATTGGTTTTGGCCGCGAGCAATGCGCGGCGAGTGGCGGTGGCGAAGGCTTCCAGCCACTGTTGGGTGTCCTGTTCGCGGCGGCCATCGGGGCCGCTGATCAGGCTGTGGCTGGCGGCTCCCTGACCGAGCACCTCACCATTGGCCGTGTCGAGAATGATGGCTTTGGTGCCTTGGGTTCCGCAGTCGATGCCGAGGAAGAGTTGTCGGGTTGTCATGCAGTATTCCTGGTCGTCAGCTAGATACAAGTCTGGATTCACTATCCCCGGTGCCTGTCAGGCCGCCTTCGCGAGCAAGCCCGCTCCCACAAGGAGTTTTGTGAGCAACACCAAACCCTGTGGGAGCGGGCTTGCTCGTGAAGACGGCAATTGCTACACCACCGACCTTAAGCCAGCACCCGTTCCAACGTCCGCGACACCCCAACCTCGCGCAAACTGTTGCAGCACCACTCAAACGCCGCGACAAACTCCGGCGAGCGCGCAATGGCCGTACCAAAAATCTCTTCGACCGCCAGCAAGCGCTGGGTAATCAGCACATCATCGGCCACCAGTGCCTGGCAGAACGCGGCCCGCGGATCCGCAATCGTGTAGGTCTCGCCCTGTTCATCCACGCCTTTGAGATACAGCGCCCACGCCGCCACCACCAACGCCGCGCGCCGGGTCTCGCGGCCATCGGCGATCAAGCGGTTGATGGTCGGTACGGTGAATTTCGGAAACTTCGACGAACCGTCCGAACACACCCGTTCAAGCTGATCGGCAATCGCCTGATTGGAGAACCGCGCCACCAGGGTGTTCTTGTACTCGGCCAGGTCGATTCCCGGCACCGCCGGCAGCTGTGGCGTCACGTCCAGGTCCATGTAGGCGCGCATGTAGCGCACGAACAGCGGGTCGTTCATGGTTTCGTGGACGAAGCGGTAACCCTTCAGGAATCCCAGGTACGTCAGCGCCAGATGACTGCCGTTGAGCAGCTTGATCTTCATTTCTTCGTAGGGCGTGACGTCGTCGGTGAATTGCACGCCGACTTTTTCCCAGGCCGGGCGACCGTTGACGAACCTGTCTTCCAGCACCCATTGCGCGAAGGGTTCGCAGACCACCGGCCAGGCATCGTCCACGCCATGCCGGTCCGCCAGTTGCAGGCGATGGAGGGTGCTGGTCATCGGTGTAATGCGGTCGACCATGGCGTTGGGGAAACTGACGTTGGCGTCGATCCAGTCACGCAACTGGCTGTCGTGCAAGGCGGCAAAGGCCAGCAGGGCCTTGCGGGTGACGGCGCCGTTGTGCGGCAGGTTATCGCAGGACATCAGGGTGAAGGCCGCTGTGCCAGCGGCGCGGCGCTTGGCCAGTGCGGCACACAGGAAGCCGAACACGGTTTTCGGTGCGCCAGGGTGCGCCAGGTCATGCTGGATCTGCGGCAAGTGCGCCATGAACTCGCCGATGCTGTCGTCGATGCAGTACCCGCCTTCGGTGATGGTCAGCGAGACGATGCGGATCTCGGGGCTGGCCAGCTTGTCGATCAATGCCTGGGCACTGTCCTCGGCCAGCAGCATGTCACGAAGGGCGCCGATCACCCGCACTTCGGTGTCGTCGCTATCGCCGAGTTCGAACAGGGTGAACAGATAATCCTGATCCTTGAGGTCGTCGCGGGCGCGACGGTCTTCAGCGCGCAGGCCGACACCGCAGATGGCCCAGTCCAGGCCTTCGCCGGTATTCATCAAGGCGTCGGTGTAGTACGCCTGATGGGCACGGTGGAAACCGCCGACCCCGATGTGCGCGATGCCTTGGCGGGTCTCGCCCAGGGCGTAGGCGGGCAGGACCACTTCAGGGGCGAGGCGGTTGAGGTTGAGTTGGTTCAATTTCATCGCAGGCTCTCTGAAATCAGGCAGCAACGCGCAACGGGCGGGTCAACGCCACGCCGTCGGCATCGAATAAATGGCAGTGTTGCGCATCCAGATGCAGGCTCAGGGTTTCACCGTAGCGGCTGGCCAGATCGCCGCGAACGCGCATGGTCAGGGCTTCGCCGGATGCCGTCCGGACGTGGCAGAAGGTGTCGCTGCCCAGGCGCTCGCTGACATCGGCGGTGACCTGCAAGGCGCAGTCGCCGGGTTTGGCCAGTTCCAGGTGCTCTGGGCGAATGCCCAGCGTCACCGCACTCCCGACGCTCAGACGCCTGCCGCCCAAGGGCAGGCTGACGCGGGTTCCGGCGTCGAGCTGCACTTCACAGCCCTGGCTGTCGACGCCGGTGACCTTGCCCTTGAGCAAGCCCATTTTTGGCGTGCCCAGGAAACCGGCGACGAACAGGTTGGCCGGCTGGTGATAGAGATCCAGCGGCGAGCCGACTTGCTCGATCTTGCCGCCATTGAGTACGACCACTTTGTCGGCCATGGTCATCGCTTCGACCTGATCGTGAGTCACGTAGATCATCGTGGCTTGCAGTTCTTTGTGCAGGCGCAACAGTTCCAGGCGCATCTGCACCCGCAGGGCGGCATCGAGGTTGGATAACGGTTCGTCGAACAGGAAAATTTTCGGGTTGCGCACGATGGCCCGGCCAATCGCCACGCGCTGGCGCTGGCCGCCGGACAGTTGCTTGGGTTTGCGCTCCAGCATCGGCCCCAGTTCGAGGATGCGCGCCGCTTCGCTGACCTTCTTCGCTACTTCGGCTTTCGCCACGCCGGCCAGGTCGAGGGCGAACGACATGTTCTTGCGCACGCTCATGTGCGGGTACAGGGCGTAGGTCTGGAACACCATCGCCAGATCGCGCTTGGCCGGGCTCACTTCGGTGATGTCGCGGCCGTCGAGTTCGATGGTGCCGCCACTGACTTCCTCCAGCCCGGCGATCAGCCGCAGCAGCGTGGATTTGCCGCAGCCCGACGGGCCGACGAATACCACGAACTCCTTGTCGTTCACTTCAAGGTCGATGCCCTTGATGATGGAAAAGCCTTCGAAGCCTTTTTGCAGATTCTTGATTTTCAGGTTGGCCATGGTGATGGGCCTCCGTTTGTTTTTATTCAGTTGAATAGGGCATGCCTTTCTGTAGGAGCGAGCCTGCTCGCGATGGGCTCACAGGCGACGCGTTTATTCAGGCCGCACACGTTATCGTTCACGTCCATCGCGAGCAGGCTCGCTCCTACAAGGGTTCATTTCACGGCGCCGAACGACAGACCACGCACCAATTGTTTCTGGCTGATCCAGCCGAAGATCAGGATCGGCGCACAGGCCAGGGTCGAGACGGCCGACAATTTGGCCCAGAACAGCCCTTCGGGGCTTGAGTACGAGGCGATCAATGCGGTCAGTGGCGCGGCTTTCGACGAGGTCAGGTTCAGCGACCAGAACGCCTCGTTCCAGCACAGGATCAACGACAGCAGCACCGTGGATGCCAGGCCGCCCTTGGCGATGGGCAGCAACACCCGGAGCATCTCCTGAGCCAGCGTTGCGCCGTCCAGCCGCGCGGCTTCGAGGATGTCCCTGGGGATGTCCTTGAAGTAGGTGTAAATCATCCAGACCACGATCGGCAGGTTGATCAGCGTGTAGATGACGATCAGCGCGATCCGCGTATCGAGCAGGCCGAAACTCTTGGCCAGCAGATAGATCGGCATCAGCACGCCCACTGGCGGCAGCATTTTGGTGGAGAGCATCCACAGGAGCGTGCCTCTGGTGCGTTGGGTTTCGTAGAAAGCCATGGAGTAGGCCGCCGGCACCGCGATCAGCAGGCACAGCGCGGTGGCGCTGAAGGAGATCACCACCGAGTTCCAGGCGAAACTGAAATAGTCGCTGCGCTCGTTGATGTGCAGGTAGTTCTCCAGCGTCGGCATGAAGATGAACTGCGGCGGCGTGGCGAAGGCATCGATTTCGGTTTTGAAACTGGTCAGTACCATCCAGAAGATCGGAAAGAAGATCAGGATCGCGATGGCCCAGGCCAACGTACCGAGCAGCAGGCTTTGCAAACGACGGGATTGTTGAAGAGTCATGGCAGGCCTCAGGCTTTGTCGGTCAGGTTTTTGCCGATCATCCGCACCAGGATGATCGCGGCGATGTTGGCGATGACCACGGCAATCAGGCCGCCCGCCGAGGCCATGCCGACATCGAACTGCACCAGCGCCTGGTTGTAGATCAGGTAGGCGAGGTTGGTCGAGGCATAGCCGGGGCCGCCGTTGGTGGTGGTGAAGATTTCGGCGAACACCGAGAGCAGGAAGATGGTTTCGATCATCACCACCACCGCAATCGGCCGCGCCAGGTGCGGCAGGGTCAGGTGCCAGAAAATCGCAATGGGCCCGGCACCGTCCAGGCGCGCGGCTTCTTTCTGTTCCTGGTCGAGGGACTGCATGGCGGTCATCAGGATCAGGATTGCGAAGGGCAGCCATTGCCACGAGACAATGATGATGATCGACAGCAGCGGGTAGTGCGCCAGCCAGTCCACTGGTTGCGCGCCGAACAGCTTCCAGACGTAGGCGAGAATCCCCGACACCGGATGGAAAATCAGGTTCTTCCAGATCAGTGCGCCCACCGTGGGCATGATGAAAAATGGCGAGATCAGCATCACCCGTACGATGCCGCGACCGAAAAACTCACTGGCCTCCAGCAATGCACTGATCAGCACGCCGAGTACCACACTGATCAGCAGCACGCTGCCCACCAGCAACAGCGTGTTGGTGGCGCCGGGCAGGAATCCGGAATCAGTCAGGAAATAGGTGAAGTTCTCCAGCCCGACGAATTCGTTTTCACCGGGATTGAGCAGGTTGTAGCGGATCATCGAAAAGTAGACGGTCATGCCCAGTGGGACAATCATCCACAGCAGCAACAACGCCACCGAAGGGCTGACCAGAAACCAGCCGGGATTGGCCACGCGGTTTTTGCGCTGCGGCTGGGCTATGTCCATGTGAGCTTTTGCAGTTGATGTATTCATGGTGATCAGAACCGATTGATTACAGGCATATGAAGATCAACTGTGGGAGCGGGCTTGCTCGCGAAGAGGCCAGTACATCCGACACAACTTTCGCGTTTGGAATGCCGCTTTCGCGAGCAAGCCCGCTCCCACACTGGATACGGGGTTACTTGGGATAACCCGCGCGCTTCATCTCGCGCTCGGTGGTTTGCTGGGCCGCCGCCAACGCCTGGTCGACCGTGGTCTGGCCGATCAGCGCCGCCGAGAAGGATTTGCCGACCTGGCTGCCGATGCCCTGGAACTCGGGAATGGTCACCAACTGAATACCGATGTAAGGCACCGGTCTGGCCCCCGGCTTGCTCGGGTCCGCGGCCTTGAGCGATTCCAGCGTGACCCTGGCGAACGGCGCCGCGTTCATGTACGCATCGCTGTAGGTGGAGGCCCGGGTGCCCGGCGGCACGTTGGCGATGCCGTCCTTTTCCGCGACCAGCGTGCTGTACTCCCTGGAAGTGGCCCAGGCGCTGAAGGTTCTCGCCGCGTCCTTGGCCTTGGAACTGGTCGGAATGGCCAGCGCCCAGGAATACAACCAGGCCGAACCCTTGTCAGTGACTTGATGTGGCGCGAAGGTGAATCCGACGTGATCGGCAACCTTGCTCTGGGTCTTGTCGGTGACGAACGAGCCGGCGACGCTGGCATCGACCCAGATCGCGCATTTGCCGCTGTTGAACAACGCCAGGTTTTCGTTGAAACCGTTGCTCGATGCGCCCGGTGGACCGGATTTTTTCATGGTGTCGACGTAGAAGTTCAGCGCGTTTTTCCACTCAGGCCCGGTGAATTCCGGTTGCCACTTCTCATCGAACCAGCGCGCGCCATAGGCGTTGGCAACGGTGGTGACCAACGCCATGTTTTCGCCCCAGCCAGCCTTGCCGCGTAGGCAGATGCCGTATTGTTCTTTATCTTTGTGGGTGAGTTTGCTGGCGAATTCGCTGATCTGTTCCCAGGTCGGGCGCGCGGGCATGCTCAGGCCGGCGTCCTTGAACAGGTCGGTACGGTAATAGGTGATCGAGCTTTCGGCGTAGAACGGCAAGGCATACAGCGACCCCTTCACCGACAGGCCTTCGCGCACCGACGGGAATACGTCTTCGAGGGCATAACCAGCCGGCAAATCCTTCATCGGCTCCAGCCAGCCCTTGGCACCCCAGAGTGCGGCTTCGTACATGCCGATGGTCAGCACGTCGAACTGTCCGCCCTGGGTGGCGATGTCTGTGGTCAGGCGCTGGCGCAGAACGTTTTCTTCGAGGACCACCCAATTGAGCCTGATGTCCGGATGCTCGGCCTCGAAGGTTTTCGAGAGCTTTTGCATGCGGATCATGTCGCTGTTGTTGACGGTGGCGATGGTCAGGGTCTGGGCGCCAAGGCTGACGCTGCTGAGAGTCATGCAGGTGAGGGCAAGCAGAGCTTTTACCGAAGGTTGCATCGTGCACTCCTTTTCTGCAGCCGGCGGGCTACAGAAGGACAGTTATTGTTTTTGTGTCTTCCGTAGGCAGGAAGAATGTGCGCTGATTACATCCTTCAATCGAGGGCGAGACAAATCATCCATCGCACTTCAATCGATACTTTTTTGCACTGAAGTTTTGAGGGGTAGACGCAGGGAAGGGCTTTTCAGCGAAGGAGGGGTATTGAATCCGTACAGGTTTCAGGGGGTAACGCTGTACCTGTGGGAGCGAGCTTGGTCCGGGCGGAGATCCGACGATGGCGGTGTATCAGGTTAATAAATGTCGACTGACACGGCCTCATCGCGAGCAAGCTCGCTCCCACAGGAATTCGAGGAGTGTCTTCAACCCAGGTTTTGCTCGGTCAACCGCTGCACCACCAGCCGCCGGTAATGCGAAGGCGTCATACCCTTGAGCTGCTGGAAGCGTCGGTTGAAGTTGGAAATATTGTTGAAGCCCGATTCGAAGCAGACATCGGTCACCGGCTTGTCGCCATCGGCCAGCAGTTCGCAGGACTTGCTGATCCGCAGTCGATTGACGAACTCGATGAAACAGCGCCCGGTGGCCTGTTTGAACACGCGGCTGAAGTACGTCGGCTTCATGCCCAGGTGTGCCGCGACTTCCTCCAGCGGCAGCTCCCTTGCGTAATGGGCGAAGATGTAATCCACCGCGCGGTTGGTGCGATCGATGTTGTGCTCGTCGGCCAGTTGCGGGGTCGTGGCGCCAGAAAGCAATTGGTAGTCGTCGGAGGCCGCGAGCAACTCCAGCAAAATGAAAAAGTGCCCGAGCCGGGTGATGCCGCTGGTATCGGCGATGCGCTGCATCAGGTCCATCGCTTTGCCGATGGTGTGCTTGCAGCGAAACTCGATGCCGTACTGCGCGCGTTCCAGCAGCGGCGCCAGGGCCTTGAGTTCGGCGAATACCTGATAGCCGCTGTCGAACAACTCGTCGGTGAAATTGACCAGCATGTCGCGCTTGGGCACCACTTCGTCCTCGGCCACCTGGCTGATCCAGTTGTGGGGCAGGTTGGGGCCGGTCAGGAACAGGGTATGTGGGTAGAAGTTGCCGATGTAGTCACCGATGAACACCTTGCCGGAACTGGCGACGATCAGGTGCAGTTCGTATTCCTTGTGGAAATGCCAGCGCACCAGCGGGCAGGGGAAGCCATGCTGGCGATAGATGATGGACAACCCGTTGTGGTCGTCCATCAATTCATAGGAAGGGTCGGTGATTCTGGCAATACGGGGCATGTTGATACACTTTTCTTGTTTTCGCGCCCTGATCATGCCTCTTGTGGGGTGGCTGATGCCAGTTGTCGATGTCGCGAAACCTGACAGGAGCCTTCTCGGCTTTCGGGACTATCTGGCTCTTCTGGCATTTATCAAGCTCGCGCTTCGGCAGTAGGAAACCAGTTTCGATTCTTCAATGAAATCGACATTGATAATGTTGCACCTTTCGCTTTGGGAGTGGGTGAAGGGATCAAACCAGGTGTCCAGTTCATCATGGATATCGACGGGGCCTCCCAGCTTCGAGTAGCTTGTGGCGGACAGTGACCACAAGGTGGTGCGGGGAGGTGGAGTCCACAACACGTTCGATATGTGCTGCTCCAGTTCCTGGACATTTGTGTCGCCAATCCCGCTCCATTTGTGTTCGACTGTCTCGCAGAACCAGGCGGGATTTAACTCCGGATGTTGTTGGGCCGCTACCAGAACTCGCTGCTCTCCGCTGATTTTCTTGAGCTCGCCAAGTGGCAGACCGCTATTGTCGGCAGGGATTATTCTCTTGCCAAGATAACGGAGCATCATCTCGTTGAAGAGTGCGTAGTCGAACGGTTGTTGTCCGTCCTTGAGTTCATGAAAATCCAGAACCACAAATTCGTCAGGGTTGTCGCGTAAAAACAGATGCACAGCCGCAAACAAACCCAGCACGTTACGAGATGAGCGAAAGCCATTGTGCTGGAATCGGAATTTTTCAAACTCTATGGCCGACTCGTCAAAGTCCAGCCGTAAATCAAGTACGCGCGAACCGTTGTTGAGTTGAGCGGCGAACGAATCGTGCTGGCAGGCCAGCCAGTGCGCGCCAGGGATCAATGGATAGCTCGCTTGCCAGTCGCACCCGGCATTGTGCGTGCCGGGTAGTGTAAGTTCACTACGCGACAGGTTATCGATTGCCGGCGTAGAGCTCATCCAGTTATTGAGTGCGTAATTGTTTTCGGTTGTATTGTTCATTAATGCATCCTTGCATTGATTGATGAATAACAAGTTGCGCCAAAGCAGTGTTGGGTGGCGGCAATCAATTTGTTTTCGCGCCTCGATCATGCCTCGTGCAGGGAGGGGCCGTAAACGGCCTTCATGCTGCTGGCACTCCAGCAATAGCGGACAATTCTCGATTCATCGAAAAAGTCGGTATTGATGATGCTGCAACGCGTCACCCAGTCACGGGTGGTGTGGAACCAGTCATTGATCTCTTCTTTGATATCCCTTGGCCCGCCAAATACTGTGTACGTAGTTGCCGACAATGACCAAAAAAATGTCTCGTAAGGCGCATCTTCCAGCGTTTTTGCGATGTAGTTGCGCAGATCGCCCGAACTGGTGAATGGACTGTTGCGCCATTTGTGCGGGATGCGCGGCCAGAAGTAATCATCGTCCAGGCCGGGTTTGAACTGCGCCGCCATGACGATGCGCCGAAGAGTACTGGAGCGCTTGAGCTCGCCCACGGAGGCATACCTGTCGGAGGGCAGGATGACCCGCTGTCCGAGTCGAAGCACAAGCAGATCGTTTAGCTTTTTATAATCGAAAGATTTGCCAGCATCGCTGAGTTCGTGAAAATCCAGTACGACGAATTCATCCGGGTTTCGATCAAGAAACGCCAACACTGCATCGATCAGTTCGTCCAGTACCCGACCTGATCGATGGCCACTGTGGTGAAAGTAAAAGACCGGGTCCGGATCTGTCGCGTATTGAAGACGAATATCGAAGACCCGTGCTCCATTGGCTAGTTGAAAGGCAAACGAATCGTTCTGGCACGTCGTCCAGTTGCCGGTCACATCGTCGACATTGGGGGCTTTTTTGTCCATGCCCGCGTTATGGGCGCAGGGCCAGACAATATCGGTGAGTTTTAATATGTCTACGTCGAGGATATTGCTCATCCAGTTCTGTTTGTAGAGAAATTCCGCGTTTCTAACCGTCATGGTGGATCCTTTGTCTGAGTACACTGGCAAGTTCCAGGAAGTCCAAAACTAGCCGGGCTGACAAAAGCAGAGGTGCTATTTATGTACAGCGTCCTTGTGTCTTGATCATGTTAGCCACCCTGAAATGCAAAACGCCGACCTGATACAGCCAGTATCTTGTCGGCGTTTTTGTTGGGGATAAGGACGAGCCTTACAAGGCGTCTGCCTGGTTGCGGTTCTTCGCCTCGATCCATTGCGCCATATACTGGGTACTTTTGTGCTGATGATGGCGCAACATGCTGCCGGTGAAGTTATCGCGCCTGATGTGTGGCAGATTCCTTTGGCATTCGATCAGCCTTTCAATCAACGCAGGGCCATGGCTGGACTGCGGGTAGCGGCTGGCCAACAAGTGCCGGGCCTGCGCCTGGGCAGCCAGCCACTGAGTCTTGTCTTGATAAAGTTGCACGGCGCTGTCGGCGAACTCGCGCGCCGTACGGGTTACGGCACCGGGCCAGGGCTCTTCACCGTGCATGGCTTCTGCGCCGACCGGCGTGGTCACATTGGGCGTGCCGCAGAGCATCGCATCGACGATCTTGCCTTTGATACCTGCACCGAAGCGCAGCGGTGCCAGGCACACCCGCGTTTTCGACATCACGTGCAAGGCATCTTCCGCCCAGTTCATCACATGAAAACCCTGTGCCGCGTTGTGCAGGGCGGTAGCCTTGGGCGGGGTATACGCGCCGTAGATGTGCAACTGCGCATCAGGCAGTTGCGCGCGAATCAGCGGCCAGATCGCGGTTTTCAGCCAGAGCACGGCATCCCAGTTGGGCGCGTGGCGAAAGTTGCCGATGTGCAGAAAATGCGCGCGATCTTCGTACTCTACTGGCGCGCTGGTCGGCAGATCGACCATCAACGGGCACCAGTGCAGCAGGTTGCGGGGAAACCTGAACTGCTCGACCAGCAATTCGACTTCCACTTCGGAAACCATCAGCGTCAAATCACAACGATAAAATGAGGCGATCTCGCGCTTCGCCAGATCGGTATCGGCCATGTGTTCGAACTCTTCGCGCGCCGCCGGGGCGAACAGTTCGTTGAAGTCATTGTTGTCGTCACTGGTCTTCAAACGCTCCTTGAGGCGTTGATGCCGACCCAGCCTCAGGCTTTGCAGGTCACAACTTTCGAGCACGCGCAGGGCATCGGGGCAATGTTTCTCGACCCGCCAGCCGAACTGTTCCTCCATCATGAATTGGTCGAACAACACGATGTCCGGTGCCAGTTCGCTGATGAATGCGTCGAAACTGCTGTTGTTCAGTTCGATGGGTACTTCGTCAATACCCAACGCTGTCAGGTCTGCACGTTGCTCGCCGAAGCCTGCCGGGCTGCTGAACGTGATGTCCCAGCCCTGGTCCAGGAAAACGTCGAGAATCTGCATGACATGCCCGCTGGCCGCGGAAGAGCGGGGCTCGGGCCAGACGTAACCAATGACCAGGACTTTGGTTGCGCGGGGCTCAATCATGGACGGGATTTCCTTGAAGCGAAGACAGGACAGGGATGAAAAAGGCGCGCATTAAACCACAGCGCAGCGCAGCATCACTCGAGAATGCTTTTGACCTTGTCGCGCAACTGATCAATGGAGAAGGGTTTGCCGATCAGGTGCATGTCGTCGGCCACGTCGATGTTTTCGGCATAACCGCTGGCGAACAATATCGGAAGGGCTGGACGTAAAACTCTTGCTTCATTGGCCAGTTCGCGTCCGTCCATGACCGGCAGGCCAACATCGGTCATCATCAGGTCAATGTGTTGGTTCGCGTCCTTGAGCATCACCAGTGCCTGTTCGCTGCCATCGGCTTCCAGCACCTTGAATTCCAGTTCTTCCAGGACGTCGACGATCAGCATGCGCACGATGGCATCGTCTTCGACGACAAGGATGGTGGAGGCGTTGGCGGATGACATGGTCGAATTCCCGAAAAAGATTGGCATTGCCGGTCGCTGGAAATCACCGGCCTCTTGCATGAGTAAGTGGCGGATCCCGACAAGTTCCCTGCGCGATGGAAAAAGGATTGGCGGTACAGGCCAGGCAAGGATAACGCGGGAGCAGTGCAATGTAGGACCTTGCGCGCAAACATGTCAGATAATTGGATCAATTTGCCAGTTTTGGGGCAAACTCCTTGCATTCTGACAGTTCGACAAGGCCTGCCCCATGACCTCCGCGTCCTCGGTTGATGAGCAACGATTTCGTAAACTCCTGAGCCGTAACATCAGCCTGCCGTTGGGTCTGGGTCTTATCAGCGCTGTGTTTTTCGTGTCGCTGATCAGCTATTTGCTGTCGACCATCCAGTGGGTGGAGCACACCGACCGGGTGATCAATAACGCCAATGAGGCGGTCAAGCTGACCGTGGATCTGGAAACCGGGATGCGCGGTTTCCTGCTCAGTGGCGACGAGCATTTCCTCGATCCCTACGAAACCGCCAAGCCGCGCATCGCCGTCGCGCTCGACACCTTGCTTGAACTGACCGCCGACAACCCGGTGCAGACTGATCGCTTGCTACGGTTGCGGGCCTTGCAGCTGGAATGGACCAACTACGCGCAATCGATGATCGATTTGCAACGCAGCAGCGGTGATTATCGCGCCATCGTCAAGGCCGGACGCGGTAAGCGCCTGACCGATGAAATTCGCAAGCAGTTCGAGGCGGTGATCGACACCGAGCAACAGTTGCGCGCATCGCGCAATGACGAAGTGCGCGGCACCACCATCATGAGCATCAGTCTCTACCTGTTGTTCATAGCCGGGGTCAGCGGGTTGCTGGCGTACGTCGGGCGCCGCGATTTGTTGACCCTGTCGCAGAACTACAGCGTCAACCTTGCCGCCCAACAGGCCAGCGCCCATCGTCTGGAGCAACAGGCCTGGCTGCGTAACGGCCAGACCGAGCTGGCCGAGCAGGTGCTGGGACAATTGAGCCTGAGCATGCTGGGTCGCAATATCCTGCAATTCTGCGCGCAGTACCTGGGCACCGCCGTGGCGGCTATTTATGTGCGCGAAGACCATGGCGGCCTCAAGCGCATCGCCACTTATGGTTTTTCCCGTGAACAGGAAGGGCGTGAACAGCAGATCTACAGCGAAGAAGGCATTGTCGGCCAGGTGGCGCAACAGGCACGGCTGATTCGCCTAGACGAGGTGCCGGGAGATTACTTCAAGGTCAGCTCCGGCCTCGGTGACGGTCTGCCGTGCAGTGTGCTGGTGGTGCCAACCAGCGACGACGAGCGGGTCAATGGCGTGATCGAGTTGGGCTTTCTGCGTCCACTGACCGACCGTGACGTTGAATTGCTTGAGCTGATTGCCGGCAACATCGGCACCTCGATCGAGGCGGCACGTTATCGCCAGCGTTTGCAGGAGGTGTTGGCCGAAACCCAGCAACTCAACGAAGAACTGCAGGTTCAGCAGGAAGAACTCAAGACCGCCAACGAAGAGCTCGAAGAGCAGTCGCGGATTCTCAAGGAGTCCCAGGCGCACCTGGAAACCCAGCAGGTGGAGCTGGAGCAGACCAACGAACAACTCGCCGAGCAGGCAGAAGTACTGGCCGAGCAGCGCGACGCCATGGACCTGAAGAATACCGAACTCAATCAGGCCCAGATCCAGCTCGAAGAACGCGCGGTAGAATTGCAGCGCTCGAGCAAGTACAAGTCCGAATTCCTCGCCAACATGTCCCATGAGCTGCGCACGCCACTGAACAGCTCGTTGATCCTGGCCAAGCTGCTGGCGGAAAACCCGGAAGAGAACCTCACTGCCGAGCAAGTCCAATTCGCCGAGTCGATCTACTCCGCCGGCAACGACTTGCTCAACCTGATCAACGACATTCTGGATATTTCCAAAGTCGAGGCCGGCAAGCTGGAAATCCGTCCGGAGAACACCAGCGTGGCGCGCCTGTTGGATGGCCTGCACGGCCTGTTCCAGCCATTGGCCACGGACAAGCAACTGGATTTCCGGGTGGATATGCAGGACGGTGCGCCGTTGATGCTGTTCACCGACAGCCAGCGTCTGGAGCAAGTGCTCAAAAACCTGCTGTCCAACGCGGTGAAATTCACGCAAAGCGGCAGCGTCAGCCTGTCCGTCGCCACGGCGCCGAATGACGGCATCGCGTTCAGCATCCGCGATTCCGGGATCGGCATCGAGGTGGATCAGCACGAAAGCATCTTCGAAGCGTTCCGTCAGGCCGACGGCACCACCAATCGGCGTTACGGCGGCACCGGGCTGGGGTTGTCGATTTCCCGTGACCTGGCGGCCTTGCTCGGCGGCTCCATCAGCGTGACCAGCACGCCGGGGCAGGGCAGTGTGTTTACCCTGGTCTTGCCACAGCAGTACGTGGAACCGGGCGAAGTGCCTGTCGAACCGATGCGAGCCGTTCCTGTGGCGGCAGTGTCGAGTGTATCGCCGCCCACGTTGTCGCCATTGGTGGCCGAAGTCGACATTCCGCGCTTCGACGACGACCGCAACAAAGGGCCGTTCACCAAACGCTGCATTCTGGTGGTAGAGGATGAGCCGAACTTTGCGCACATCCTCTACGACCTGGCCCATGAGCTGGGTTATCAGTGCCTGGTGGCTCACGGCGCCGACGAAGGCTACGACCTGGCCAAGGCGTTCATCCCCGATGCGATCCTGCTGGACATGCGCCTGCCGGATCATTCCGGCCTGAGCGTGCTGCAACGTTTGAAGGAACACGCCGAAACCCGGCACATCCCGGTGCATGTGATTTCGGTCGAAGACCGGGTCGAGGCGGCGATGCACATGGGCGCCATCGGCTACGTGGTCAAACCGACCACCCGCGAGGAACTCAAGGATGTGTTTGCACGCCTTGAGGCCAAGTTGACCCAGAAGGTCAAGCGCGTGCTGCTGGTCGAGGACGACGACGTGCAGCGCGACAGCATTGCCCGCCTGATCGGCGACGATGACATCGAGATCACCGCCGTTGGCCTGGCGCAGGAGGCGCTGGACCTGCTGCGCTCATCCGTCTTCGATTGCATGATCATCGACCTCAAGCTGCCCGACATGCTCGGCAATGACCTGCTCAAGCGCATGTCCACCGAAGACATCTGTTCCTTTCCGCCCGTCATCGTCTATACCGGGCGCAACCTGACCCGGGATGAAGAGGCCGAACTGCGCAAGTATTCGCGTTCGATCATCATCAAGGGCGCGCGCTCGCCGGAGCGGTTGCTGGATGAGGTGACGCTTTTTCTGCACAAAGTCGAATCACGGTTGTCCCATGAACGGCAGAAGATGCTCAAGGTCGCCCGCAGCCGCGACAAGGTCTTCGAAGGCCGCAAGGTGCTGCTGGTGGATGACGATGTGCGCAACATTTTCGCCCTCACCAGCGCGCTGGAGCAAAAGGGCGCAGTCGTGGTCATTGGCCGCAACGGCCGCGAAGCGATTGAACGATTGAATGAGGTGCAAGACATCGATCTGGTGTTGATGGACGTGATGATGCCGCAAATGGATGGTTTTGAAGCCACCGTTGAAATCCGCAAGAATCTGCGCTGGCGCAAGCTGCCGATCATCGCCGTGACGGCCAAGGCCATGAAGGACGATCAGGAGCGCTGCCTGCAGGCCGGCGCCAACGATTACCTGGCCAAGCCCATCGACCTCGATCGCCTGTTTTCGCTGATTCGTGTGTGGTTACCGAAGATGGAACGTATCTAGTGGAGCGCAATTTTTCAGTGGATCGAAACAGCGAAATCGAACTGCGGTTGTTGATCGAGGCGATCTATCTCAAGTACAGCTACGATTTTCGCGATTACTCCGGCGCTTCGATCAAACGCCGGGTCGACCATGCGTTGAGTCAGTTCGAGTGCAACACCATCTCGGCGTTGCAGGAAAAGGTCCTGCACGATCCCGCCGCGTTCATGCAACTGCTGCAGTTGCTGACCATTCCGGTCAGCGAAATGTTTCGCGATCCCTCGCACTTCCTGGCCATCCGCAAGGAAGTGGTGCCGCTGCTGCGAACCTACCCTTCGATCAAGATCTGGATCGCCGGATGCAGCACCGGTGAAGAGGTGTATTCGATGGCCATTGTGCTGCGCGAAGAAGGCCTGCTGGACCGTACCATCATCTACGCCACCGACATCAATCCGCGCTCGCTGGAAAAGGCCAGGCAAGGGATTTTCTCGATGGAGAACGTCCGCGCCTACACTGCTAATTACCAGCAGGCCGGTGGCCAGAGTTCGTTTGCCGACTACTATACGGCGGCCTATGGGTACGCGATTTTCGACAAGACCCTGCGCGAGAACGTGACCTTCGCCGATCACAGCCTGGCGACGGACAGCGTATTCTCCGAAACTCAATTAATTTCATGCCGTAACGTACTGATTTATTTTAATAAAAGTCTTCAAGGTCGGGCGTTCGGGCTGTTTCATGAGTCCCTCTGCCATCGCGGTTTCCTGGTGCTGGGCAGTAAGGAAACCCCGGATTTCTCAGCCTTCGGCGATCAGTTCGAGCCGCTGGTCAAACAAGAACGGATCTATCGAAAATCATGAAAAGTGCAACGAAATTGCCGGCTATCGAAGCGATCGTGATTGGTGATTGCACCGGTCGCGTCGAGGCGCTGTTGAACATTCCCGGCCCGCTGCGCGAAGGCTTCGCACTTCCGGTCATTCCTGTACGCGGCATCGGCCGTCTGCTTGTCGAGCTGGAACGAATCGCATGCTGAGTAATACCCAGGCCAAACTGCTGATCGTGGACGATCTGCCGGAGAATCTGCTGGCGCTCGAAGCGCTGATCAAGCGTGAGGACCGCATTGTGTACAAGGCGCTGTCCGCCGACGAGGCCTTGTCCCTGCTGTTGCAACACGAATTCGCCTTGGCCATCCTCGATGTGCAGATGCCTGGCATGAATGGCTTCGAGCTGGCCGAGTTGATGCGCGGCACGGAAAAAACCAGGAACATCCCGATCGTTTTCGTCAGCGCCGCCGGCCGTGAACTCAATTACGCCTTCAAGGGCTATGAAAGCGGTGCCGTGGACTTCCTGTACAAACCGCTGGACCTCCAGGCGGTCAAGAGCAAGGTCAATGTGTTCGTCGACCTCTATCGCCAGAGCAAGGCGATGAAGGAACAAGTGCTGGCCCTTGAGCAAAGTCGCCGCGAACAGGAGACCCTGCTCAAGCGATTGCAAAGCACTCAACTTGAACTGGAGCAGGCGGTACGCATGCGCGATGACTTCATGTCCATCGTCGCCCACGAAGTGCGCACGCCGCTCAACGGCCTGATCCTTGAAACCCAGTTGCGCAAGATGCACCTGGCCCGGGACAACTCCGCCGCCTTCACCCTGGACAAGATGCACGCGATGGTCGACCGCGACGAGCGGCAGATCAAAAGCCTGATTCGATTGATTGAAGACATGCTCGATGTCTCGCGCATTCGCACCGGAAAGTTGTCGATCCGGCCCAAGCGCTTTGACCTTTCAACGCTGGTTCGCGAGCTGTTGCACAACTTTTCCCAGCAGATCGACGCCGCCGAAGCGTCGGTCTCGCTCGATGCCACGCAACCGGTGATCGGAAACTGGGACGAGTTTCGAATTGAACAGGTCATTTCCAACCTGCTGACCAACGCCTTGCGCTACGGGGCCAAGAGCCCGATCTCGGTGAAGGTCTACAGTGAAGGTGGCCAGGCGTTGGTGGACGTGCAGGATCGAGGGATTGGCATCAGCGAGGAAAACCAGAAGCGGATCTTCCAGCAGTTCGAGCGGGTATCGGCCAGGCACGCCGTCGCCGGGCTGGGCCTGGGATTGTTTATTTCAGAGCAGATTGTGGCCGCCCATGGCGGTACTATTACCGTCCAGAGCAGGATTGGCGAAGGCGCCTTGTTTCGCGTTTGTCTGCCGCTGTAGGAAAACAACCGGATAAACGCAACCTCTGGTCGACCCCACGGTCTATCAGCAGCAATTGACCGAGCAAAGGCTTCCCATGAGCGAAGATGCACAAGATGTAGTACTCGTCGTCGAGGACGATCCCTCGATTCTGATGGTGCTGTCCGCTTATCTGTCGGGCGAGGGTTACCGCGTATTGCAGGCCGAAAACGGCGAGCAGGCTTTCGAAATCCTGGCGAGCAAACCGCACCTGGACATGATGATCACCGACTTCCGCCTGCCCGGAGGAATCTCCGGTGTACAGATCGCCGAGCCCGCCGTGAAACTGCGACCGGAACTCAAGGTGATCTTCATCAGCGGCTATGCCCAGGAAATCCGCGAGACCGACAGCCCGATTACACACAAGGCACCGATCCTGGAAAAACCTTTCGATCTGGATAAATTGCAGGAATTGATGCAGGACATGCTTTCGTAAGCCTTCAGGCCCTGATCATCTCCCTGACCTTCGCCGTCAACAGGTCGAAGGTAAACGGCTTGGTGATCATCTGCATGCCCGGATCGAGGAACCCGCCACGCACCGCGGCGTGCTCGGCGTAGCCGGTGATGAACAGCACCCTCAGCTCGGGACGCAACTGCCGGCCGATTTCCGCCAGTTGCCGGCCATTCATACCGGGCAAGCCGACATCGCTGATCAGCAGGTCGATGCGCTGGGCCGAATCGAGTATCGGCACCGCGCTATCGCCATCACAAGCCTCGACGTAGGCATAACCCAGATCGCTCAACACCGTGCTGACCAGCACCCGCACCGCCGGATCGTCCTCGACAATCAACACCGTCTCGCCATTCCTGGCCAAAGGTGACTGTTCGACGTCCAATGGATGGTCCCGGGGCAGGTCTCCACCGAAGCGTGGCAGGAACAGGCTCACCGTGGTGCCTTCGCCCACGACGCTTTGGATGGCGACGTGACCTCCCGATTGTTTGCTGAAACCATAGATCATTGATAACCCCAGCCCGGTGCCCTGGCCGATGGGCTTGGTGGTGAAGAAGGGGTCGAAGGCGCGGTTGATGGTGCTTTGCGGCATGCCACAGCCGGTGTCCGTCACGCAGAGCACTACATAGTCACCCGCATCGAGATTGCCATGGCCTTGGGTGAAATCCTCGTCAAAGTGCTGGTTCGATGTCGAGACCACCAGACTGCCGCCATTGGGCATGGCATCGCGGGCATTGATCACCAGGTTGAGCAGGGCGCTTTCCAGTTGATTGGGGTCGGCTTGGGCCACCCACAGGTGTTCATCCAGTTGCATGTCCAGACGAATGGTTTCGTTGATGCTGCGTTGCAGCAGTTCATCCATGGAGATCACCAGGGTGTTCATCTCCACGGGTTTCGAATCCAGCGACTGGCGCCGGGAAAACGCCAGCAGGCGGTGGGTCAGGCCCGCCGCGCGATTGGCCGAAGTCACCCCCAGATCGATCAGGCTGTCCAGGTCTTCGGTTCGCCCCCGGGCCAGGCGTCGACGCAACAACTCCAGGCTGCCGATGATACCGGTCAGCATGTTGTTGAAGTCATGGGCGATGCCGCCGGTGAGCTGGCCGACGGCCTCCATTTTCTGCGACTGGCGCAACGCTTCCTCGTTGTGACGCAGTTGCGCGGTGCGCTCTTGCACCTGCTGTTCAAGGGTTTCGAGGGTGTTCTGCAGGCGCAATTCGCTCTGGCTCAGGTCAATCAACCGATCCCTGGCTTCGTACTGTCGTCGCCGCCCGCGCAGGGCCGTGGTGACCAGGCTGATCAGTGTGACCGGGTGAAATGGTCGTTCGAGGAAGGTCACGTTGCCCAATTGCGGGCCGAAGCGCGATGCCGGGTTCTGTTGCGGGCCGCCATGGTGTGTCATCAACACGATCGGCAGATCCGACCACGCGGGCTGCTGTTCGATCAGGTGGATCAGCGGTTCCAGATCAGCGCCCAACAACGCCTCGCAAGAGATCAGCAGCAGGCCGGCACCCTGTTCCAGTTCGGCGCACAATCCGGGCAGGTCGGGGCTGATCACCCCGTGAAACCCGGCCTCGTTGAGCATCATCAGGGCGATCTGGCCGTCGCGCCCTCGCGGTGCAAGGATGATTGCGCGCTCGGACGTCGCTTGCAGGTCCGTCACGGGATTTCGTCCGCGAGCAACGGGTTGCTGGCGCCGAGATACGTGGGTACGCCGCGCAATACGCCCTGAAAGGCTTCCAGGGGCTCGCCGATGGTCATGCCCCGGGCGCTGATGCGGTATTCACGGATGGTCGACTCATGGCTGCCGGTACGTTTCTTGATGATCGAAATGGCCCGACGCACCTTGCCCAGGGCTTCGAAGTAACGCAGCAGAATGACTGTGTCGGCCAGGTAGGTGATGTCGACCGGCGCCTGCATGTCGCCGACCAGGCCGTGCTGGGCGACCGTCATGAAGGTCGCGGCGCCCTGGCGATTGAGGTACAGCAGTAGCTCGTGAATGTGCAGCACCAAGGCGTTCTCTTCCGGCATCGCCGTCTGATAGCCGTTGATGCTGTCGATCACCACGGTCTTGATATTGCCTTCGTCCACGCAGCGCCGGACCCGGTGGGAGAACTCGCCGGGGGACAGCTCGGCCGCGTCCACTTGCTCGATCAGCAAATTGCCGCTGTCTAGCAGGGCCTGCAAATCGATGCCGATGTTCTTCATGCGCTCGAACAACAACCCCAACTCTTCATCGAAAATGAATAGCGCGGCTTTTTCGCCACGGGCCACGGCCGCGGCGGTAAACACCATGGCGATCAGCGATTTGCCGGTCCCCGCCGGGCCGAGAATCAAGGTGCTGGAACCCGTCTCGATACCGCCGCCCAGCAGCGCATCCATTTCCCGGATGCCGCTGGTCAATTGCTGACGCAGGTATTGACCGCGATGTTCGGCGGCCACCAGGCGCGGGAATACACGCACGCCATCGCCCGTGATGGTGAAGTCATGGAAGCCGCCGCGGTACTTCTGGCCGCGGTACTTGACCACGCGGATGCGACGTCGCTCGGCGCCGTAGTTCGGGGTCAATTCTTCCAGGCGAATCACGCCGTGGGCCACGCTGTGCACGGTTTTGTCCAGGGACTCGGCGGTCAGGTCATCGAGCAGCAACACCGTGGCGTCGTAACGCACGAAATAATGCTTTATGGCCAGTATCTGCCGACGGTAGCGCAGCGAACTTTGCGCCAGCAGGCGAATCTCGGAAAGGCTGTCCAGGACAACGCGGGTCGGCTTGACCCGCTCGACCACCTCGAAGATCTGGCGGGTGGCTTCGCCCAGTTCCAGGTCGGAGGAATAGAGCAGTGTCTGCTGCTGTTCGGCATTGAGCAGGTTTTCCGGGGGCGTCAGTTCGAAGATATGGACGTTTTCGTCCATCTCCCAGCCATGGGACAAGGCGCCCTGGCGCAGCTCGCGTTCGGTTTCAGAGAGCGTGATGTACAAGGAGCGTTCGCCGGCTTGCGCGCCTGCCAACAGGAAGTGCAGCGCCACGGTGGTCTTGCCGGTGCCCGGCTCGCCTTCGAGCAAAAACACATGTCCGCGGGACAGTCCGCCATCGAGGATATCGTCCAGACCTTCGATACCGGTGGCGGCCTTGTCTCGGTTCAAATCGTTGGATAGAGACAAACAAGCGTCCTCATATGGCCAGGTTCAACGAGGCAGTTGCTGCGAAGTGCCACAACGGGCTGCCTGTTCACTTGACCCTTGGCCAGGACGACGGTTCAACGAAATTTCAGTCGGGGTCAAAGCCCTTGTTGCAACGCCGGATCATCGGGGTTCATCTGTTCGAGTTGGGCCAACAGAATCTGCACGTTTTGCAGCTGCCCGCTTTCCTTCCAGTAGTTGATCAGCAGCACCCGGGCCTTGCGATCGTTCGGATGGCGCTGAACGATTTCCTGCAACTGTTTCTGCGCCGCTTCGAGCTCCTGCTCACTGTGCAACGTGGTGGCCAGGTCGTAGCGGTAGTCCCGGTTATTGGGCTCAAGTTCAACGGCCTTGGACAGGCCGAGCAGGGCGAATTCGCTTTGCTCGTGATGCAGCAGCCAGAGCCCCAACGCGTGTTGCAGGTAGGCCGAGTTGGGTTGTGCCTGCAGTTGCCTGGCCAACAGTTGCCGGGCAGCGTCGTTCTGGCCCTGTTTATCCAGCACTTCGATTTGCAGTACCAGCGCCGGCAGGTTGTCCGGCGCCAGGCGCAGGGTGTTGTCCAGCGCCTGTTGCGCTTGCTTGAGCTCGGCGTTGTGCAAGTGCAGTCGGGCGAGTTGGTATTGGTTTTCGGCACTTTGCGGCGCGCTCTTGAGCACTTGCTCCCAGGCATCGATGGCTTGTTCCAACGGCCCGAAATACAAACCCAGTTCATCCGGGGACAACCCCAGCAGCGCGTTGATCGCCGCCAGCCGCACGCTTTGTTCGCTGTCATCGAGCAATGGCCCCAGCAGCAGACTGCGCTGACCGTTCGGTACCAGGCCGCTGATGCTTTTGATCGCCGCGATACGCACCTCGGGCGACTCGTTCTGCAAGTCGGCATCCGCCAGCTTCAGGGCCACCGAGCTTGGATAGTTGGGCAGCTCGGCATGCAACCCGATACGACGTTTGGGGGACAGGTCCGGACGGGCCAATTGCTGATAGAGCACCCGCGCGGCACCCGGTTGGCCGGCCCGGGCAGCCGCCAGCGCTTCGCTGTAGCCGTGCTGGATGGCTTCGGGAACCACCGGGGTAGTATCGCGCAGGGAAAACCAGACACCGCCGATGACGAGCAGGGCGAAGAGGCTGATAAACAGAAGGCGGCGGGACTTAGGCATGCAGGAATCCGGAAGCTGGCAAGCTTTTGCAAAGGCGCAAGCTTCGGTCAGGCCAGGCTTTGAGTCAAACCTTGACGACGCTCACTGACGATTCAAACCGTTGAACAGCCCTTCAGCCGACAATCCACGGGCCGGCAAGCTGCGTCGATGGCAAAACCTCTCGAGGCACCGCAGCAGTGACTACGCTTGCTGGAGGTGTCTCGACGGGTGTTCCCATGCAAGCGTTGTTGCAATACTTCAAGGCGATTTTCAACCCCGGCCCCGGGGTGTTGCTGTTTGCCTTGCGAACCATCGCGGCCGGGTTGTTGACCCTGTACCTGGCGTTTTTGTTCGATCTGGACCAGCCCAAGTGGTCGATCATGGCCGTGGTCATCATCAGCCAGCCACTGGCTGGCATGGTGCTGGCCCGCAGTTTTGGCCAAGTGATCGGCACCACGCTGGGGGCGGCCGTGGCGGTGCTGATCATGGCGATTTTTCCCCAGGCACCGCTGCCGTTCATCGCCACCCTGGCGTTGTGGCTGGCGCTGTGCACAGCCGGTGGCACCTTGTTGCGCTACACCAGCTCCCAGGCGTTTGTCCTTAGCGGCTACACCGCCGTGGTGGTGGCCTTGCTGGCGGTGCCGGATCAGGACGGCATGTTTTTGCTGGCGGTGACCCGCGTCACGGAGACGCTGCTGGCGGTTGCCTGTGTGTGCGTGGTCAGCCTGCTCACCGCCAGGCCTGAAGCCGTGGCCCGGGATTACTTCGCCAAAATCGACCAAATCACCCGGTTGCTGGCCACCCACGCCAGCGCCGTCATTCGCACCGAAGAGAGCGAAGCCGAATTCCAGCAGCGGCAAATGCAGCTACTGGGCCAGATCAGTGGCCTGGAGGGCGTGCGCCGGCACATGTATTTCGATGCGCCACGGTTACGCAGTGCCAACGGTCTGGTGCAACTGCTGGGCAACCAATTGGTGCTGTTGACCGCGCGGCTGACCGCCTTGCGCCACCAGCGGCTGTTGTTGACCGAGCGCTGGGAGGGCGAGTTGCCTGAAGAGATTCAACGGCTGCGTGCCGAAGAGCTGGCCTTTCTCGATGAACTGGCGCGGGAGGGGCGTTCGCTGTCCAGTGAAAAGCGCCATCATTTCACATCGCTGCAACAACGCTTTGATGAGCTGGCCTACAGGGCCGAACAATTGACCGAGCCGCTGCCGGCCACCTTGCGTTCGCTGGCCTGGTCGCTGCGCTGGGAGCAGGCGCGGCTGTTGCAGCAGCTTGAGCAGATTCTGGAGCTGAGCGATGCCATCCAGAGCGGGCGCCCCGCCAGCAGCGTGTTTCGCGGGCGGGAAAATCCGCTGCATCTGGACTTCACCCTGGCGACGATGAATGCCGTCCGTGCCTTTTGCGCGCTGTTGATCGCCGGCCTGATCTGGATCGAAACCGGCTGGGACGGTGCGCGAGCCGGGATGGTGCTGGTGGGCATCCTTTGCTCGCTGATGTCGACGTTTCCCCGACCGCTACTGGCTGTTCAAAGCTATGCCAGGGGGTTCGGGCTGGCACTGGTGGCCTCGGCGCTCCTTCAGTTCATGTTTGTGCCGATGATCAGCAATTTCGAGATGCTCGCCTTGCTGCTGGCGCCCTTGCTCTACGCCGTAGCGGTGGGGCTGGCCAGTCCACCCACCACAGGTACCGGGATTGGCCTGGGGCTCACGACGTTTTTGTTGCTTGGCCCGTTGAATGTGGGGATTGGTCAAAACACCGCGAGCCAGTGGTTCGAGTTTGCCGGTGCCTATACCTGTGCGACCGTGCTGGCTTTGAGTGTCTATGCGCTGATCTTTCCGTTCAGGCCGGATTTTCGCATGCGCCGGCTCTACAAAGAGAACTGCGAGCAGGTGTACGCCTTGCTGAAAACGTCGGCGAGCGATGAACAGCAGTTTGCGTTCGAGAGCCGTATGGTTGACCGCCTGACCATGATGTTGGGGCTACTGCCGGCGACCCGGGAGCCACAATCGCGCGAGCTGTTTCAAGTCAGCCTGGCCTGCATGGCATTGGGTATCGCCTTGAATCAGCTGCGGCAGCAAGGGCAGAACAACGCACTGCTAAGTCCGGATCTGCAACGTCGCCTGTTTTCGACAGTCCGGGAAACGGGCAGGCTGGTTGCCGGTCGGCCCGGGGTCGAAGGGGTGCAGGTGCTTGATAGCCTCCACACCTTGGGCGACGACCTGGATGCCCTGCATACCGATGTTCACGAACACCTGTGGTCGGTGTTCCGCATGCGTGTGGCGCTGCTGATCGTGGTGTCGTTCGTGGAACGCTATCGCGGCCACTTTCAACCCTCAGGCCTTGAAGGAGACCCTGTCCTTGCCCATTGATCTGGAAGTGGGTGGTGCCTATCTGCCCCCGATTGCCCAGGCGCTGCTGCTGGGCTTGCCGATTTTCCTGTTGCTGGACTGGACATTGCGGCGCCTTGGCGTGCTGCAGTTTGTCTGGCACGAGGCGTTGTTCGAAGGCGCGTTGTACGCCTGCGTCTGCGCCACGTTGATTCTGGTCATGGGAGCCTGAAGCCGTGAAGAACATCCTTTCCCGACTCACGACGGTGGCGGTGGTATTGCTGGCCTTTCTTCTGGGCTGGTTCGCCTGGGAGCATTACACCCGCGCACCCTGGACCCGGGATGCCCGGGTGCGTGCCGATGTGGTGACCTTGTCCGCCGACGTTTCGGGGCGAATCGTCAGCCTGGCCGTGCAGGACAACCAACGTGTGAGCAAAGGCCAGGCGCTGCTGGAGATCGATCCGGCGCGTTACACCCTGGCGGTGGAGCATGCCAGACGCGCGGTGGAGGTGGCGAAAGCCTCGCTCGGGCAGGCCCAGGCGGCGATTATCTCCAGCGAAGCATTGCTCAAACAACGTCAGAGCGAGGAGCAGCGCCGGCGCACGCTCAAGGATCGTTCAGCGATTTCCGGTGAAGAGTGGGAGAAAGCCAGCACCGACGTGTCGGTGGCCCAGGCCGACTTGATGCGTAATCAGGCGAGTCTGGTGTTGGCCCAGGCCAACGTGCAACTGGCCATCGCGGCATTGACCCAGTCCGAGCTCGACTTGCAGCGTACCCATGTCGTCTCCCCGGTGACCGGCTATGTCACCAATCTGCTGACCCGGGAGGGTGATTACGCCTCGGCAGGTGGCCCATTGCTGGCGCTGGTGGACAGCGAGTCGTTCTATGTCAGCGGTTACTTCGAAGAAACCAAGTTGCCGCGGATCGGGGAGGGTGACCGGGTCAGGATCGAGTTGATGAGTGGCGAAACGTTCGGCGGCAAAGTGCAGAGTATTGCCTTCGCCATTGCCGACCGGGAAAACCTGCCGGGCGGCCGTCTGCTGGCCAGCATCAACCCCAGCTACACCTGGATCAAACTGGCGCAACGGGTGCCGGTGCGGATCGAGATCGATGCCGACTATGCCGGTAAAGACAAATTGCGCGCCGGGACCACCGCGACGGTGACCGTCCAGGAACACCACAAATCCAAAGACCAGCACTGACCCCACCCTGTGGGAGCGGGCTTGCTCGCGAAGGCGGTATATCAGTAGACATATGTATTGCCTGACACACCGCCTTCGCG